>NZ_JBIWPP010000016.1:158752-202484 GCF_044768335.1 Streptomyces sp. NPDC101151
ACGCCGAGCGCCCCGCGCACGGGCGGCTCCGCCTGGCACTGACCCGCTGGTTGCGCCTGCGCGCTCTCTAGTGCCGCGGCAGGCGGCGTTCGCCCCGTCGCGACGCCCGGCACGTTCCCCCAGCGGGGGTACCCCCACTCGCCGTACCGGCCGAAAGCCCGAGTACGTCCGGTACGAGGGCTTCCGGCCGGCACGGGCCGGCACTCCCCCCGGCCTCCGGCCGGGGGGACCCCCGGAGCACGCACCGGACGCCGCTCCTCGACGGGCGAACGCTGCCTGCCGCGGCACTAGGCCCTCCCGGGCATCCTGCTCGCGAAGTCCGCGGCGGCCGCCCGGACGTCGGCGGCCGTCCACTCGAGGCCGGCGGAGCGGACGCCGACCTCCGTGTACGAAAGGCCGGGCGCAGGGCCGTCCCAGCCGTTCGCGAAGAGCATCACCGAGGTCTCCTCGGCCTGCCGCACCGCCGCCTCCGCGAGCACCTCGGGGGCGTACGGCAGCCAGACCTGGAACTCCTGGGTGTGCGGCACCCCGGGGTGCACGCGCGCCCATGGCAGCCCGGCCTCGGCGAACCCCTCGCGCAGCGCGGTGGCGACCACGCGCGCGTGGTGCACGTAGTCGGGCAGCCGCGGCAGCTCCCGCTCCAGGCCGATGAGCGCCGACAGCGCGGTGGGGAACTGCTGGAAGATCATGCCGCCGTAGCGGTGCCGCCAGGTCCTCGCCTCCTCGACCAGCGTCCTGGGGCCGGCCAGGGCTGCGCCGCCGAAGCCGTCGAGGGACTTGTAGAACGACACGTAGACGCTGTCCGCCAGGCCCGCGATCTCGTCCAGGGGGCGCTCGAAATGGACGGTGGACTCCCACAGGCGCGCGCCGTCGAAGTGCACCACCGCGTCGCGCTCCCGGGCCGCCCGAACGACCTCGGTCAGCTCCTCCCAGGTGGGCAGCACGAAACCGGCGTCCCTGAGGGGCAGTTCCAGCATCAGCGCCCCGAAGGGCTCCGGGAAGTCGCGTATCTCGTCGGCCCTGGGCAGCCGGGGCTCGTCGGTCAGCCGGACCGGGCGCAGGCCGCTGACCTGGCTGAACGCGCCCCGTTCATGCACTTCGGGGTGGGCCAGGGCGTGCAGGGCCACCGTGGGGTTGCCGGTGCGGCCCGCCCAGCAGCGCAGGGCCACCTGCTGCGCCATCGTGCCCGTCGGGAAGAACGCGGCGGCCTCCGTG
Source organism: Streptomyces sp. NPDC101151 (assembly GCF_044768335.1). Lineage (NCBI taxonomy): Bacteria > Bacillati > Actinomycetota > Actinomycetes > Kitasatosporales > Streptomycetaceae > Streptomyces > Streptomyces sp. NPDC101151. Next base: position 159,968 of record NZ_JBIWPP010000016.1, read on the forward strand.
CCGAGCAGTGCCGCGACCCGCTCCTCCAGGGCGGCCACGATCCGGTCGCCGTAGACGTCCGCCGGCTCGTCCAGGTCGTACACCTCCGGGGCCGCCTCCTGGAGCTGCGTGAGCCGTTCGCGGATCGTGCCCCGCCAGCCCGCGCGCGACAGGACCAGCCGTGCTTCCCGTTGGGCGGCCCTGCGCCGCGTCCGCAGCTGCTCCGCCGCCGACCGCTCTTCGCCCTGTTCAGCCGTATCACTCATGCCGTGGATGATGCCCCGCCCGCCTCCGTGCGGCAGCGGAATTTCCCCGCGGGCAGGGCGTGGGGTAACCCACAGCCTGTGGACAACCGGCCGCCGTCCGACCCGATAGCGTTAACATGACGAGAAATCGTCCGGTACCCAGAGCGGACTGGAACGGGAAGGCCACCGTCGCGTGAGTACAGTCCACCAGCCAGACCTCAAGGACCGCCCCGCGCGGCTCACCGTAGGCGTCGTCGGCGCCGGACGCGTGGGCCCCGCACTGGCCGCGTCCCTCCAGCTCGCCGGGCACCGCCCGGTGGCCGTGTCCGGAGTCTCCGACGCCTCCCGCAGGCGCGCCGAGACGATGCTTCCCGACGTGCCGCTGGTGCCGCCCGCCGAGGTCCTCCAGTGTGCCGACCTCGTCCTGCTCACCGTCCCCGACGACGCCCTGCCCGGCCTGGTCACCGGCCTCGCCGAGACCGGCGCCGTACGACCCGGACAACTGCTCGTGCACACCTCCGGGCGGTACGGCGCGAAGGTCCTCGACCCCGCCCGGCGCGCGGGCGCGCTGCCGCTGGCGCTGCACCCGGCGATGACCTTCACCGGCACCCCGGTGGACGTCCAGCGCCTTGCGGGCTGCTCCTTCGGCGTCACCGCGCCCGAGGAGCTGCGCCTGGCCGCCGAGGCCCTGGTCATCGAGATGGGCGGCGAGCCCGAGTGGATCAGCGAGGAGAACCGCCCGCTCTACCACGCGGCCCTCGCCCTCGGCGCCAACCACCTGGTGACCCTGGTCGCCCAGTCCATGGAGCTGCTGCGCACGGCCGGCGTGGCGGCTCCCGACCGGATGCTCGGCCCGCTGCTCGGCGCCGCCCTGGACAACGCGCTGCGCTCCGGCGACGCGGCGCTCACCGGCCCGGTCGCACGCGGGGACGCCGGCACGGTGGCCGCGCACGTCACCGAGCTGCGCAGGCACGCCCCGCAGACCGTCGCGGGCTATCTGGCGATGGCCCGCGCGACCGCCGACCGGGCCCTCGCCCACGGCCTGCTGAAGCCGGAACTCGCCGAGGACCTGCTCGGCGTGCTGGCCGAGGGATCCAGCGGCACCAACGGCACGAACGGCACCGAGGGGAGCGCCTGATGACCACCGCCCTGCTGAGCACCGCCGAAGAGCTGCACGCGCGCGTGCGCCACGGCCGCCGCGCCGTCGTGATGACCATGGGTGCCCTGCACGAGGGCCACGCCACGCTGATCCGCACCGCCCGCGAGATCGCCGGCCCGGGCGGCGAGGTCGTCGTCACCGTCTTCGTCAACCCGCTCCAGTTCGGCGCGGGCGAGGACCTGGACCGCTACCCGCGCACCCTCGATGCCGACCTGAAGCTCGCCGAACAGGCGGGCGCCGACGCCGTGTTCGCGCCCGCCGTGGACGAGGTGTACCCGGGCGGCGAACCGCAGGTGCGCATCTCCGCGGGCCCCATGGGCGAACGCCTGGAGGGCGCCGCACGGCCCGGGCACTTCGACGGCGTGCTCACCGTCGTCGCCAAGCTGCTGCACCTCACCCGCCCCGACCTGGCCCTGTTCGGGCAGAAGGACGCCCAGCAGCTGGCCCTGATCCGGCGCATGGTGCGGGATCTGAACTTCGGCGTCGAGATCGTCGCCGTACCGACCGTGCGCGAGGAGGACGGGCTCGCGCTCTCCAGCCGCAACCGCTACCTCTCGCCCGACGAGCGCCGCACCGCCCTCGCCCTGTCCCGCGCCCTGTTCGCCGGCCGCGACCGGCACGCCGCGCAGGAGGCGCTGCGCGCGCGTGCACGTGAAGTGCCCGCCACCCACGCGCGTGCCGAGGCGCTGAGCGCCATAGGGGAGTCACGCGCGGCGGCCGACGCGCACGCCGTGGCCACGGCCGCGCCCGGCGGCCCGGCGGCCGTCCGGGCGGCCGCGCGGACCGCTCTGGACGAGGCCGCCCGGCTCGACCCGCCGCTCCGGCTGGACTACCTCGCCCTGGTGGACCCGTCCGACTTCGCCGAGATCGGCGAGGGCTTCACCGGCGAGGCCGTCCTCGCCGTGGCCGCCCGCGTCGGCGCCACCCGGCTGATCGACAACCTTCCGCTCACCTTCGGATCCCTCGGAGCCGCCTCGTGACCAGCACAGGCATACGACTGCACGCGCCCGCCCCCGGGTGGTCCATCTCCGCGGACGTGATCGTCGTCGGCTCCGGTGTGGCCGGCCTGACCGCCGCCCTGCGCTGTGAGGCCGCCGGCCTGACGACGGTCGTCGTCACCAAGGCCAGCCTGGACGACGGCTCCACGCGCTGGGCGCAGGGCGGCATCGCCGCCGCCCTCGGCGACGGCGACACCCCCGAGCAGCACCTCGACGACACCCTCGTGGCGGGCGCGGGCCTGTGCGACGAGGAGGCGGTACGGATCCTCGTCACCGAGGGTCCCGACGCCGTACGGCGGCTGATCTCCACCGGCGCCCACTTCGACACCGACGACGGGGGCGGCATCCAGCTCACCCGCGAGGGAGGTCACCACCGGCGCCGTATCGTGCATGCCGGCGGGGACGCGACCGGAGCGGAGATCTCCCGGGCGCTGGTGGAGGCCGCACGCGCGCGCGGGGTGCGCATGATCGAGAACGCGCTGGTCCTGGACCTGCTCACGGATGCCGACGGCCGCACCGCGGGCGTCACCCTGCACGTGATGGGCGAGGGCCAGCACGACGGCGTGGGCGCCGTGCACGCCCCCGCGGTCGTCCTCGCGACCGGCGGCATGGGCCAGGTGTTCTCCGCGACCACCAACCCGTCCGTGTCGACCGGCGACGGCGTGGCGCTCGCGCTGCGCGCGGGCGCGGAGGTCAGCGACCTCGAGTTCGTGCAGTTCCACCCGACCGTGCTCTTCCTGGGCGCCGACGCCGAGGGCCAGCAGCCGCTCGTCTCCGAGGCGGTGCGGGGCGAGGGCGCCCACCTGGTCGACGGGGACGGCGTGCGCTTCATGGTGGGGCAGCACGAGCTGGCCGAGCTGGCGCCCCGCGACATCGTCGCGAAGGGCATCATGCGGCGGATGCAGGAGCAGGACGCCGAGCACATGTACCTCGACGCCCGGCACTTCGGCGCCGACATGTGGGAGCACCGCTTCCCGACCATCCTGGCCGCCTGCCGCGCCAACGGCATCGACCCGGTCACCGAGCCCATCCCGATCGCCCCCGCCGCCCACCACGCCTCCGGAGGTGTCCGCACCGACGCGCGGGGCCGTACGACGGTCCCCGGCCTGTACGCGTGCGGCGAGGTCGCCTGCACCGGTGTGCACGGCGCCAACCGGCTCGCCTCCAACTCGCTTCTCGAAGGCCTCGTGTACGCCGAGCGGATCGCCGACGACATCGCGGCGGCCCACGCCGGGAACGGTCTCCACGCGCGCGTGCCCGAACCGGTCCCGCACCCCGAGAAGCCCGCATACCCGCTGCTCGCCCCCGAGGCCCGGTTCGCCGTCCAGCGGATCACGACCGAGGGTGCGGGCGTGCTCCGTTCGGCGGATTCTCTGGAGAAGGCGGCGGACCACCTCCAGCGGCTGCACAGCGAGGCCCGCGCTGCCCTGGCGGAGAACGGCAAGACCGCCGAACCGGGCGTCGACACCTGGGAGGCCACGAACCTCCTGTGCGTCGCCCGCGTCCTGGTCGCCGCCGCCCGGCTGCGCGAGGAGACCCGCGGCTGCCACTGGCGCGAGGACCGCGCCGAGCGCGACGACACGCAGTGGCGGCGCCACATCGTCGTACGGCTCAATCCGGACCGGTCGCTGGCCGTACACACCACGGACACCGCAGACTTCCCCCCGACCCGGCACCACCAGCGCCCTCAGGAGCAGAACAAGTGAGCACCGACGACCTTCCCCTCGCCCCGAACGGCGGCTGCGGCGACGGCTGCGCCTGCGGCGCCGAGGGTGACGAGGAGTACCTGGAGAGCGGGCTCGACCCCGCCCTCGCCGAGCTGCTGGCCACCGCCGGTCTCGACCCCATCGAGGTCGAGGACATCGCCAACGTCGCCATCCAGGAGGACCTGGACGGCGGCGTGGACGTGACGACCGTTTCGACCATCTCCGAGGACGCCGTCGCCACCGGTGACTTCACCGCGCGCGAGGCAGGCGTGGTGGCCGGCCTCCGGGTCGCCGAGGCCATGCTCTCGGTGGTCTGCACGGACGAGTTCGAGGTCGAGCGGCACGTCGAGGACGGTGACCGCGTCGAGGCCGGGCAGAAGCTGCTGTCGGTCACCACGCGTACGCGTGACCTGCTCACCGCCGAGCGCAGCGCCCTCAACCTCCTGTGCCGCCTGTCCGGCATCGCGACCGCAACGCGTGCGTGGTCGGACGTGCTGGAGGGCACCAAGGCACGCGTGCGCGACACTCGCAAGACCACGCCGGGGCTGCGCTCGCTGGAGAAGTTCGCGGTGCGCTGCGGCGGGGGCGTCAACCACCGCATGTCGCTCTCGGACGCGGCCCTGGTCAAGGACAACCACGTGGTTGCCGCCGGCGGCGTCGCGCAGGCCTTCAAGGCCGTACGGGAGGCCTTCCCGGAGGTGCCGATCGAGGTCGAGGTCGACACCCTGCACCAGCTGCGCGAGGTCGTCGACGCGGGCGCCGACCTGATCCTGCTGGACAACTTCACGCCCGGGGAGTGCGCGGAGGCGGTCGGGATCGTCGGCGGGCGGGCACTGCTGGAGGCCTCGGGGCGGATCACGCTCGACACCGCGCGCGCGTACGCCGACACCGGCGTGGACTTCCTGGCCGTCGGCGCGCTCACCCACTCCTCGCCGATCCTTGACATCGGCCTGGACCTGCGCGAGGCGGAGTAACGGCCATGCTGCTCACGATCGACGTCGGTAACACGCACACCGTGCTCGGCCTGTTCGACGGCGAGGACATCGTCGAGCACTGGCGCATCTCCACGGACGCGCGCCGCACGGCCGACGAGCTGGCGGTGCTGCTCCAGGGCCTGATGGGCATGCACCCGCTGCTCGGCGAGGAGCTGGGCGACGGCATCGACGGCATCGCGATCTGCGCGACCGTGCCGTCCGTGCTGCACGAGCTGCGCGAGGTCACCCGGCGGTACTACGGCGACGTGCCCGCGGTGCTGGTGGAGCCGGGCGTGAAGACGGGCGTGCCGATCCAGTTCGACAACCCCAAGGAGGTCGGCGCCGACCGCATCATCAACGCGGTCGCGGCGAACGAGCTGTACGGCGGCCCGGCGATCGTCGTCGACTTCGGCACGGCGACCACGTTCGACGCACTCTCCGCACGCGGGGAGTACGTCGGCGGGGTGATCGCCCCCGGCATCGAGATCTCGGTCGAGGCCCTCGGGATCAGGGCCGCACAGCTGCGGAAGATCGAGGTGGCCCGGCCCCGGAACGTGATCGGCAAGAACACCGTGGAGGCCATGCAGTCGGGCGTCGTGTACGGCTTCGCCGGGCAGGTCGACGGAGTGGTGAACCGGATGGCCCGGGAGCTGGCCGACGACCCCGACGACGTCACGGTGATCGCCACGGGCGGCCTCGCGCCGGTGGTGCTGGGCGAGTCCTCGGTGATCGACGAGCACCAGCCGTGGCTGACCCTGATCGGCCTGCGGCTGGTGTACGAGCGGAACGTGTCCCGCATGTGAGGGACCGGCGCCCGCGCAGGGCGCCGGTCTCGCGCTTCACGCGCGCGGGTGGCCCCGGTCGAGGGAAACCTGGCAGCGACACGCGGCGGAATCTCTTTACGATTCGTCACTTTTGTCCGATTAGCGATAGCGTCGCCGCATGCCCACGCCATACGGATCCCGCGGCGGCATGGCGTTCGGCGCGGAGGAGCTGCGTGTGCTCCGTCGCGCGCTCGCCCTCGCCCTCCACCCCGGCCGAGCGTCCGCCGAGGACGTCAAGGACTGCTACCTCCTCGCCGAGTCCCTCGACGAGGCGATGTGCGAGGGAGCCCGGCTGCGCGCCTTCCTGGTGGCCGACCTCGGCCGGTACCGCGCCGCCCTGCCGGGCACCGCCGCCGGCTATCTCGCGCTTCTGGAAGAGGCGCTGGGCGCAGGGCACCGGCCGACGCCGGACGACCTCGCCGCACTCCGGGCGCTGCGCGGCAACTCCACGGCGGCCGCCCTGCTGGACCGCTGCCAGGCGCTCGCCGAGCGGGATGTACGTGCCCGCTTCGCGCAGGGCGCACGCAAGGTCCCCGCCCCCGCCGTGCCGCCCTCCAGGACGCGCCTGCTGGCCCTTCCGGGCGGCGCGGGCGGGATTCCGGAGGTCCAGGCCCAGGAGCCGGAGAAACCCGCTCAGAAGCCCGCTCAGAAGCCCGGCCAGAGTCCTCCCGGACGCCCCGCCGAGCGCCCGGCCACCGAACCGGCCACCCCCAAGCGCCCCATCCCCACGCCGGGCGAGGTCTTCCCCCGCCGCAAGCCGCCCGTGCCGCCCGCGAACCCGGCCGAGCCGGCCGAGTCGAGGCAGCTCGCCGCCGGCTGAGCGACCGGTTCGCCCACCCCGCCCCTTTCGCCCCGTCCCCCGTGGCTAATCTGGACTCATGGACTACGTCTCCGCGCTCGTGCCCCCGGTCGTCATGGCCGTGTTCTTCATCGGTTTGGTCCGGGTGATCGTGAAGACCCAGGGCGGGGCCGCCAAGGCCAAGGAGGACGCGGCCGTGGACGCGGCCCTCGCGCGCGCGGAGGGCGTGCGCAAGGTCCCGGCGGGCGGCGACGCGTGAGCCCGGGCCCGGCGACGGGCCCGTCGGCACCACCGCGCCTGTCCGGGCGTACGAGACTCCTCGCGCCCCGGTCTTTCCGAACCGTGCGCCCTTTTTGTTCGCTTTTGTAGCCTAAGTGCACGTCCGGCACGCCATTGGCGAGATCTCCCACTATTGTTCTGAGCTGTGCCTCGCCCATTGGGAGAACTCGAAGACGCGGTCATGACGCGGGTGTGGAAGTGGAACCGCCCGGTGACCGTTCGAGAAGTCCTGGAAGACCTGCAGCAGGAACGGTCCATCGCGTACACCACCGTGATGACCGTTTTGGACAATCTCCATCAGAAGGGCTGGGTGCGCCGAGAGGCCGAAGGGCGCGCCTATCGATATGAGGCCGTCTCGACACGGGCCGCGTACGCAGCCGCCCTGATGAACGACGCATGGTCGCAGAGCGACAACCCGGCCGCCGCTCTCGTCGCCTTCTTCGGGATGATGAGCGAGGAACAGCGCCAGGCCCTCAGGGACGCCGTACGCATCGTCCAGGGCCCGGAAACCCACGAAGCCCCGCAAGCCCCGCAAGAGGAGAACCCCGGCGCGCCCGGGGAGGCCACCGGGCGATAGCGTCCGCTCATGTCAGCAGAGCGTCCCGCAGTCTCCGCGAAAGCCCTCACCGTCCGGCGGGCCCGGACGAGCGATGTCCCGACCGTGCGCCGCCTCCTCGATGACTACGCCCGTGACCGCATCCTGCTCGACAAAGCCACGGTCACGCTTTACGAGGACATCCAGGAGTTCTGGGTCGCGGAACGCGACGACAACGCTGAGGTGGTCGGCTGCGGCGCGCTGCACGTCATGTGGGAAGACCTCGCGGAAGTCCGCACTCTCGCGGTGAAGCCCGGCCTCAAGGGCGCCGGGGTCGGCCATCAGTTGCTGGAGAAGCTGCTGGAGACCGCGCGCTGGCTCGGTGTTCGGCGCGTTTTCTGTCTGACCTTCGAAGTGGACTTCTTCGGGAAGCACGGGTTCGTGGAGATCGGGGAGACGCCGGTCGACACCGATGTGTACGCGGAGCTGTTGCGTTCCTATGACGAGGGCGTCGCCGAGTTCCTCGGTCTCGAACGAGTGAAACCGAACACCTTGGGCAACAGCCGGATGCTTCTGCATCTGTGATCGTCATTGCCCAGGTGTCCTATGTCCGAAACGCGCATGTTTCCGGACGGGGGTGGGCTCCTGGGTCTCTCCCAGGGGTTTGTGTTTTTCCGGCAAAAGCGGTTTGCTTTCCGACGTAGTGCAGTACTGCATATAACAGGGGCGGCGAAACGGCGGGCGCCGGACACCCTGGCCCTCACGTTATCGATGAAAGGAAATCCGGTGGCACAGAAGGTTCAGGTCCTTCTTGTCGACGACCTCGACGGCGGCGAGGCGGACGAGACCGTGACGTTCGCGTTGGACGGCAAGACGTACGAGATCGATCTCACCACGGCCAATGCGGACAAGCTGCGTGGCCTTCTCGACCCCTATGTGAAGGGTGGTCGTCGTACCGGAGGCCGTGCTTCGGGCGGGCGTGGAAAGGCACGTGCCGCTTCCGGTGGCAGCCAGGACACGGCGGCGATCCGCGCCTGGGCGAAGGAGAACGGTTACGAGGTCAACGACCGCGGCCGTGTTCCCGCGTCCATTCGCGAGGCCTACGAGAAGGCCAACGGCTGATTTCGCCGACAGGCGGGCGGCCGGGTGTTCGCGCGCCGCAGCCGGACCCGGTGGCACTGTGCTGCCACCGTGTCCACCAGTCGCACGAGATCGGGGGCGCCGCCCAGGCCCCCCATGGCCGGCAATGCCGGCAGCGAGGCCTCGACCTCGCACCCGGGACCGGGGGGCCGCAGCCATACGGCGGCCCCCTGCAGGGAATCGGCGGGAATGCGGTCGCCGTGAAGCGGCCGAGTCCCGCCGCAAGCCCGCCCGGGCGCCATGGGTGCCGCCATCAGGCCGCCCGCGCCCAGTGGCCGCAGGTCCAGCGCCAGCGCTCCCCATTCCAGCCAGTCCAGCAGCTCCGGAAGCTCCTCCGTGCTGCCCGCGGCCACCAGCAGCCGCATCCTGTCGCCTCGCAGGGCCACCGGAGAGCCCGGTACGAGATGTCTGAGGGCCGCTGTGCCCGCCTCGGCCGGCACGTCCAGGACGTCGAACCGCACGCCCGTGACCAACCGCAGCGGTCGCCCGGGCACTGTCGGCCAGCCCAGATCGTTCTCGTACCAGTGCCGGGCCCGGACTTCCGGGCCGTCCGCAAGGTCGGAAGCCTTCGGGTCGAACGGACGGCGAGGAAGGGGGACAGTGGAGGTCGTAGGGACCGAGCCAGCCATGCCAAGTGCAACAGCCAAAGCGGGCCACGAGTTACGCTGGGTGTTCTGGCGAATGCGCAGAGTGCCCAAGAGGGGGGCGCGTGGGGGTCCGTAGAGGCGCAAGGTTGTTCGCCCATAGCGGAGGGAACCGGCGCGCGCGGCATGGAGTGTCAGTCCCTGCGGGTAAGACATGCCTAGTGGGAGGGGGCGACGCGCAGAAAGGGCCGTCTCACGTTCGCCATCGGCGTAGTGGCGAGTGGGGTAACTGCCTGGCCTGCGGGAACATCGTCTCGCACCATCGGGTTGGAGCAGATGTCGGCGTTCGGGGTCAGGAGGCCAAGGACGGTGTCGGCAGTTGGAATGAGCGGTCCCCGCTTGCGGGACTAAGCTGCGGAAGGACAGGGCGGGGAAGTTCCCCCCACTGCCTGACCGCTCTGAGGAGCGATTAACGATGTTCGAGAGGTTCACCGACCGCGCGCGGCGGGTTGTCGTCCTGGCTCAGGAAGAAGCCCGGATGCTCAACCACAACTACATCGGCACCGAGCACATCCTCCTGGGTCTCATCCACGAGGGTGAAGGTGTCGCCGCTAAGGCCCTGGAGAGCCTCGGCATTTCGCTTGAGGCGGTCCGCCAGCAGGTGGAGGAGATCATCGGCCAGGGCCAGCAGGCCCCGTCCGGCCACATCCCCTTCACCCCCCGTGCCAAGAAGGTCCTGGAGCTGTCGCTCCGCGAGGCCCTTCAGCTGGGCCACAACTACATCGGCACGGAACACATCCTGCTCGGCCTGATCCGTGAGGGCGAGGGCGTCGCCGCCCAGGTCCTGGTCAAGCTGGGCGCAGACCTCAACCGGGTGCGGCAGCAGGTCATCCAGCTGCTCTCCGGCTACCAGGGCAAGGAGACCGCCGCCGCCGGCGGGCCGGCCGAGGGCACGCCCTCGACCTCCCTCGTCCTGGACCAGTTCGGCCGGAACCTCACCCAGGCCGCTCGTGAGTCCAAGCTCGACCCGGTCATCGGGCGCGAGAAGGAGATCGAGCGGGTCATGCAGGTGCTGTCCCGCCGTACCAAGAACAACCCGGTCCTGATCGGTGAGCCCGGCGTCGGCAAGACCGCCGTCGTCGAGGGCCTCGCGCAGGCCATCGTCAAGGGCGAGGTGCCCGAGACGCTCAAGGACAAGCACCTCTACACGCTGGACCTCGGCGCCCTGGTCGCCGGCTCCCGGTACCGCGGTGACTTCGAGGAGCGCCTGAAGAAGGTGCTCAAGGAGATCCGCACCCGCGGCGACATCATCCTGTTCATCGACGAGCTGCACACGCTGGTCGGTGCGGGTGCCGCCGAGGGCGCCATCGACGCCGCCTCCATCCTGAAGCCGATGCTGGCCCGTGGTGAGCTGCAGACCATCGGTGCGACCACGCTGGACGAGTACCGCAAGCACCTGGAGAAGGACGCGGCCCTGGAGCGCCGCTTCCAGCCCATCCAGGTCGCCGAGCCGTCCCTGCCGCACACGATCGAGATCCTCAAGGGTCTGCGCGACCGGTACGAGGCCCACCACCGCGTCTCCATCACGGACGAGGCCCTGGTCCAGGCCGCCACCCTGGCCGACCGCTACATCTCGGACCGCTTCCTGCCGGACAAGGCGATCGACCTGATCGACGAGGCCGGTTCCCGGATGCGCATCCGCCGGATGACCGCTCCGCCGGACCTGCGCGAGTTCGACGAGAAGATCGCCGCCGTCCGCCGGGACAAGGAGTCCGCGATCGACTCGCAGGACTTCGAGAAGGCCGCCTCCCTGCGCGACAAGGAGAAGCAGCTCCTGGCCGCCAAGGCCAAGCGGGAGAAGGAGTGGAAGGCCGGCGACATGGACGTCGTCGCCGAGGTCGACGGCGAGCTGATCGCCGAGGTCCTCGCCACGGCCACCGGCATCCCGGTCTTCAAGCTGACCGAGGAGGAGTCCTCGCGACTGCTGCGCATGGAGGACGAGCTCCACAAGCGGGTCATCGGCCAGGTCGACGCCGTCAAGGCGCTGTCGAAGGCGATCCGTCGTACGCGCGCGGGTCTGAAGGACCCGAAGCGTCCCGGTGGCTCGTTCATCTTCGCCGGCCCCTCCGGTGTCGGTAAGACCGAGCTGTCCAAGGCGCTCGCCGAGTTCCTCTTCGGTGACGAGGACGCGCTGATCTCCCTCGACATGTCGGAGTTCAGCGAGAAGCACACGGTGTCGCGTCTCTTCGGTTCGCCCCCCGGATACGTGGGCTACGAAGAGGGCGGCCAGCTGACCGAGAAGGTCCGCCGCAAGCCGTTCTCCGTCGTCCTCTTCGACGAGGTGGAGAAGGCCCACCCGGACATCTTCAACTCGCTGCTGCAGATCCTGGAGGACGGTCGCCTGACCGACTCCCAGGGCCGGGTCGTGGACTTCAAGAACACGGTCATCATCATGACGACCAACCTCGGCACCCGGGACATCTCCAAGGGCTTCAACCTGGGCTTCGCGGCCTCGGGCGACTCGAAGACCAACTACGAGCGCATGAAGAACAAGGTGTCGGACGAGCTCAAGCAGCACTTCCGCCCCGAGTTCCTCAACCGCGTCGACGACGTGGTCGTCTTCCCGCAGCTGACGCAGGAGGACATCCTGCGGATCGTCGACCTGATGATCGGCAAGGTGGACGAGCGCCTGAAGGACCGGGACATGGGCATCGAGCTCTCCCAGTCCGCCAAGGAGCTGCTGGCCAAGAAGGGTTACGACCCGGTGCTGGGCGCGCGTCCGCTGCGTCGCACGATCCAGCGCGAGATCGAGGACACGCTCTCGGAGAAGATCCTCTTCGGTGAGCTGCGGCCCGGTCACATCGTGGTCGTGGACACCGAGGGCGAGGGCGAGACCCGGACCTTCACCTTCCGCGGCGAGGAGAAGTCCGCGCTGCCGGACGTCCCGCCGATCGAGCAGGCGGCCGGCGGTGCCGGGCCGAACCTGAGCAAGGACGCGTAGGCGTCACGGACGGACGAAAGGGGCCGGTGCTTCGAGCACCGGCCCCTTTCGCATGCGCGCTCGCCGGCGGCGAGGCGCGGAAACCCGGAGGACCTACGACAACTGTCCGTTGTAGTCCGGCAGTTTGAACGTCTTCTCGGCGTGGCCGCCCGACAGGTCGGTGGCGCTGTTGCCGATGTTCGCGATGATCGTGTAGCCCTGGTTCTCGATGCCGACGCGCTGCGCGGTCTTGTAGGCGGCGACGTCCTTGAACAGGTCGAAGAAGCCGCGGACGTAGAGACCGGAGACGTCGTAGCCGTCGTGCTCGAGGTTGTACTCGGTGGGCCAGTAGATGATGCCCGGGCGGGCGGTGACGAAGAACAGGGAGACGCCGTGCTGCTGCGCGTACTCGGCGACGTTCAGCACCGGCTTGTTGGCCGGCTGCGGGTAGCTGAAGCCGAAGTCGGTCTCCAGCGTGGTGTTGTCGATGTCGAAGACGATCGCCTGCTTCTCACCGGGCTTGGCCGCGGCGATGCGGGCCTTCAGGTACGGCAGGGCCTGGCCCATGACCGACTGGCAGTCCTTCTGCCAGGTGGCGTAGTCGACCTCGGCGGCGGTCGCGGTGGCGGAGGCGCTGCTCGTGGTCGCGTCCGCGGCCTCGGCCGGAGCGGCCAGCGCGGCGAGCGCGGTCACGGAGACAGCGGTGGCGGCTGCCCGGCGCACCCAGGGGCGTGTGGTCATCGGTGGGGGTCCTCTCACGTCCGTACGCTGCACGGCCTGAACGGTGAATGTCAGGGGCATGATCTTTGGTGAGGGTGGCGCGAAAGGAACCGTAGGGTTACCGATGGGTAGGTGCCTAGAGGTCTGCGTCACTTTTCTCCGGGGGATGTGCGGAGACCTGGGTCACTTTTCCGGCGGATTTCCGGACTTGGGTCACATTTGTCCGGATGGAAGCGAGAGGCCTGGGTCACATTTCCCCAGTTGATTCCAAGAGGGCCAGGTCACATTCACCGCCCCGGGGTCCGGCTCCCCGGTGACATGGCGCACAGGCGAAATGTCCGGTACTAGGCAGGATAGTGTCGTACTTAATGGGGCAAAATGGGCATTCTCGGAACGGCGGGCGCGAGATGGCCAGTTCACCCGGGTGGCGGCATGCGTAAGACATGTCAAGAAGTGACCGAATTTGTCGCTCTCTACTACGAGATGCCGTAGAACGGGCCTTTGTGGCGAGATGGGGTGTCGGGTTACCAATGAATGGCCCCACCGGCGAATGACTGTGCGCCGGGTGGCCGTTCTGTCTCCGAGCCCACGAGGTTACGAATGTTCCAGCGCTTCACGCCCCGCTCTTCCCGTACGTCCTCGCTCCGCAGCCGCGTGGCCGTCCTGGCCGTCGGAGCCGGTGTCACGGCCGTGCTGGGGGCCGGGGTCGCGAGCGCCGCCGCCCCGTCGGCCGGCTCCTGGGTCGACCCGGTGAAGAAGTACACGCTCTCGGCCAGCTTCGCGCAGGCCGGCGGTCACTGGGTCGCCAAGCACAGCGGACAGGACTTCGCCGTGCCGACCGGCACCGAGGTCATGGCCGCGCACGGCGGCACCGTCGTCAAGGCCGGCCCCAACGGCGCCGGTGACGGTCCCGCCTACGGCAACGCCGTCGTCATCAAGCACGGCAACGGCACCTACTCGCAGTACGCGCACCTGTCCCGGGTCGACGTCAAGATCGGTCAGATAGTCAAGACCGGCCAGCACATCGCCCTCTCGGGCAGCACGGGCAACTCCACCGGCCCGCACCTGCACTTCGAGATCCGCACGACCCCGAACTACGGCTCCGCGGTCAACCCGGTCGCCTTCCTGCACTCCAAGGGTGTCAAGGTCTGAGCAGGCCTTACCTGCGGGCGCCCTCGTGCGCCTGAGTGACGAGGTCCACGGCGACTTCGAGAACGGCCTCGCGCTTCTTCTCGGAGTCGCCTTCCAGGTCCTGCATCACGAACATCCCGGCGTGCAGCGTGAAGAGCGCGCTGATGCAGCGGACCTGGTCGACCAGGGGCGAATCGGGGTCGATGATGATGTCCCTGAGGCCGCGCATCCGGTCCTTGAAGGACTCGCCGATGCGCAGTTCCCGTACCGTCGCCTGGTTCTCCTGCATGAACCGGAAGAGCGGCTCGGCGCCGGCCAGGGCCTGGCTGTAGCGCCGTACGATCTCCTGCTTGGTGTCCAGGGTGTGCGGCTGGTTCCGGCCCCACTCGATCAGGTCCTCGATCGGTTTCGTCAGGTCCTCGAAGAGGCTGACGATGATCTCCTCCTTCGTCTTGAAGTGGTAGTACAGAGCCGCCTTCGTGACGTCGAGACGCTCGGCGATCTCGCGCAGGGAGGTCTTCTCGTAGCCCTGCTCGGCGAAGAGCTCGAGCGCGACGTCCTGGATGCGCTGGCGGGTGTTGCCGCGGCGCTGCTGCTTGGTGCCGTCCATGGTGTCGCCCATCCTCGTACTCCTCGCGCTGCCGCGGAAACTTACTTGACGACCGGCTAGTGACAGGTCTACCTTCCCAGTGTACTGAACTAGCCGGGCGGCAAGTAAGTAGGAGTCGCCAGGGGGAGTGGGAGAAATGGCGGACACGGAGGCGGCCGTGACGGGCCAGGGGACACCCGACCAGCCGGAGAAACAGCCGAAGAGCGTGCGCGTGGTCCTGCTCGCGCTCATGATCGCGATGATGCTCGCGATGCTCGACAACATGATCGTGGGTACGGCTATGCCGACGATCGTGGGCGAGCTGGGCGGTCTGCAGCATCTGTCGTGGGTCGTGACCGGGTACACCCTGGCGACCGCGGCCTCGACCCCGGTCTGGGGCAAGCTCGGGGACATGTACGGGCGCAAGGGCGCCTTCCTCAGCTCGATAGTGATCTTCCTGATCGGCTCCGCGCTGAGCGGCATGGCCCAGGACATGGGTCAGCTGATCGGGTTCCGGGCCGTTCAGGGCCTCGGCGCCGGCGGTCTGATGGTCGGCGTCATGGCGATCATCGGCGATCTCATACCGCCGCGGGAGCGCGGCAAGTACCAGGGCATGATGGCCGGCGTCATGGCGCTGGCGATGATCGGCGGCCCGCTGGTCGGCGGCACCATCACCGACAACTGGGGCTGGCGCTGGGCCTTCTACATCAACCTGCCGCTCGGCGCCGTGGCGCTGGCGCTGGTCACCGCCGTGCTGCACCTGCCGAAGAAGCGGGCCAAGGCGGGCATCGACTACCTCGGCGTCGTCCTGCTGACCGTCGGCATCACCTCCATCGTGCTGGTCACCACCTGGGGCGGCAGCGAGTACGCCTGGACGTCCGCGCGGATCATGGAGCTGATCGGCATCGGCGTGGCCGCGCTGGTCGGGTTCGTGTTCTGGCAGACCAGGGCCACCGAGCCGGTGCTGCCGCTGCACATCTTCCGCAGCCGCAACTTCACCCTGATGTCCATCATCGGCTTCATCACCGGGTTCGTGATGTTCGGGGCCACGCTCTTCCTGCCGCTGTACCAGCAGTCGGTACAGGGCGCCTCCGCGACCAACTCGGGCCTGCTGCTCCTGCCGATGCTCGGCGCGATGCTCGTGACCTCGATGGTCGCCGGGCGGGTCACCACCAACAGCGGCCGCTACAAGGTCTTCCCGATCGTCGGCGGAGCGCTGATGATCGTCGGCCTCTACCTGCTGTCGCTGATGGACACCGGCACCACGCGGCTGACCTCCGGCATCTACATGGCCGTGGTCGGTGCGGGCATGGGCTGTCTGATGCAGATCACCATGCTGGTGGCGCAGAACAGCGTGCAGATGAAGGACATGGGCGTGGCATCCTCGTCCACCACCCTGTTCCGTACGCTCGGCTCCTCCTTCGGTGTGGCCATCATGGGCGCGCTGTTCAACCACCGGGTCCAGGACGTCATGACCGAGCGCGCCGGTGCGCTGGGCTCCAAGGCCACCGAGCAGTCGGCCCAGCTGGACGCGGCGAGCCTGGCGAAGCTGCCGGCGGCGGCGCGGGAGGCCTATCAGCACGCGGTGTCCGCCGGTACGCACTCGGCGTTCCTGCTGGGCGCGGCGATCGCGGTGCCCGTGCTGATCGCCTCGCTGTTCGTCAAGGAGGTGCCGCTCAAGGGCGGCCCGCAGAAGCCCTCCGCGGAGAGCGCGGACGCTGCTCCGGTGCAGATGATCGAAGCCGTCTGAGCACGACTTGGAGGTGAAGGCCCCCCGGCCGGTGTCCGCCCCGGGGGGCCTTCGCCGTGCCCGGCCGTTGTCGGTGCCGGGGGGCCTTCGCCGTGCCCGCCTGTTGTCAGTGCCGCGTGTCAGCATCGTCTGCATGGACAAGATGCGCCGGTTGCGTCTGGCCAAGGACGCCATGGACCGTGACTGGGCCGACCCTGCGCTGGATCTGGACGCGGTGGCCGCACATGCCGGGTACTCGCGGTATCACTTCCTGCGCGCCTTCAAGGACGCGTACGGCGAGACGCCCGGGCAGTATCTGATCCACCGCAGGATCGAGCGGGCCGAGGAGATGCTGCGCGGCGCCAACCTCACGGTGACCGAGATCTGCACCCTCGTCGGCTTCAGCAGCCTCGGCACCTTCTCGGCCGGCTTCAAGGCCCGCACCGGCCTCACCCCGAGCGAGTACCGCGCGAAGCACGTCGGCCGCGGGGCCTCCCTCATACCCGGCTGCTACGCCATGCTCTGGGCCGGCGGCTTCAACACCGCAACTTTGAGGAAGCGTGCCGAGCCCGCCCCTGCCTACGGTGACGAGCAGGAACAGCAGCCTGCCGACAGGAGAGCGGAGCCATGATCAAGGGCCTGGGCATCACCACCGTATGGACCTTCGACCAGCAGCGGACCAAGGCCTTCTTCACCGAGAAGCTGGGCCTCGAGGTGTGCAGCGACCTCGCGATGGGTGACATGCGCTGGGTCACCGTCGGAGCCAAGGACCAGCCCGGCGTGGAGCTGGCCCTGATGAGCCTGGACGGCCCGGGACTCGACCCCGAGTCCGCCGAGGCGCTGAAGAAGCTGGTCGCCAAGGGGGTACTGGGGGCCGGGGCCTTCCGTACGGACGACTGCCGCGCGGACTACGAGACCTTCAGGGCACGCGGCGTGGAATTCCTCCAGGAGCCGCAGGAGCGGCCGTACGGCATCGAGGCGATCTTCCGGGACGACAACGGCAACTGGTACTCCCTGACCGAGCGCAGCGAGGAGCTGGACTTCTCGAAGGACTTCCGCTGACCGGCCGACGGGGAGGAACGGTATGCATGAGCAGACGCACGGGCAGACGCACGGGCAGCCGGCCGCGGCGGACCACACGGCCGTGCGGGTGGCCCTGTGGCGGGCCCTGCACGTCCAGGTCGATCCGCCGCCGCATGTGATCGAGGACGAGATCGGGCTCCGGCTGGCGCCCCCGGACCAGGGCTGGCGCGCCCGCCCGGACATGGACGCGGAGGCCACGCGGCGCACCCGCGCGTCCATCGCGGCCCGCGCCCGCTTCGTGGAGGACCTCGTCGTGGACCGGGCCGAGCGGGGCGTCGACCAGTACGTCCTGCTGGGGGCCGGACTGGACACCTTCGCCCAGCGCCGGCCCGAGGTCGCCTCCACGCTCCGGGTGTTCGAGGCCGACCGGCCGGGACCGCAGGCCTGGAAGAGACAGCGGCTGGCCGAGCTCGGGTACGACGTCCCCGAGTGGCTGCGGCTGGTGCCGGTCGACTTCGAGGGGGACTGGTGGGGGCAGCTGGTCACGGCCGGCCTGGATCCCGGCCGGCCGGCGGTGGTGGCCTCCACCGGTGTCACGATGTACCTCACCAGGGAAGCGGTCGAGGCCACGTTCCGGCTGGTCGCCACGCTCGCCGCGGGCTCCACGCTGGTCACGACCTTCCTGCGGCCGCCCGAGGACGTCGAGCCGGAGCAGCGTGCGCAGCTGCGGGCGGCCGTGGACGGCGCCCGTGCCGCCGGGACACCCTTCCTCAGCTTCTTCACACCGCCGCAGATACTGGCCCTGGCCCGCGAGGCCGGATTCAGCGAGGTCCGCCATGTGACGGCCGAGGAACTGACCGAGCGGTACTTCGCCGGCAGGGCGGACGGCCTTCGGCCGTCACGCGGGGAGGAGCTGCTCGTGGCGACCGCTTGAGGACGTCGCCTCCGAGGGCTCCCGCCTCAGCCGGTGCCCCCGGACACCGGCAGCATCGGATAGCTGCCGGTGTTGGTGGGTGCGTGTTCCGGGAGCCAGAGGACGGCCACCGCGCCCTCCGCCGGGATGTGGGCGGGGGCGCCGACGGGCCGGACGTTGCGGAAGGTCAGGCGGGCGCCCAGCACCCGGGCCTGGCCGGCCGCGATGGTCAGGCCCAGGCCGTGGCCCACGCCGGCGCGATCCATGCTGCCGGTGCGGAAACGGCTGGGCCCCTCGGCGAGCAGTGCCTCGGGGAAGCCGGGACCATGGTCGCGGACGCGGATGACCCGGCCCTCGACGGTGACTTCGATCGGCGGCCTGCCGTGCCGGGCGGCGTTGGTGATCAGGTTCAGCAGCACCCGCTCCAGACGGCGCGGGTCGGTGGTGACCTCCGACTCGTGCACCACCCGTACGACGATCTCCGGGTCCTTGGCGGCCACGCGCCGGGCCACGAACTCGCCCAGCACGATGTCCTGCAGCTCGGCCCGCTCGGAGGCGCTGTCCAGCCGGGCCACCTCCAGGACGTCCTCGACCAGGGTGCGCATCGCCTTCGCCCGGTCCAGGACGAGTTCGGTGGGGCGGCCGGGCGGCAGCAGTTCGGCCGCGGTCAGCAGGCCGGTCACCGGGGTGCGCAGCTCGTGCGCGATGTCGGCGGTGACCCGCCGCTCGGCCTCCAGGCGCTGCCGCAGCGCGTCCGCCATGGCGTCCACC
Source organism: Streptomyces sp. NPDC101151 (assembly GCF_044768335.1). Classification (NCBI taxonomy): domain Bacteria; kingdom Bacillati; phylum Actinomycetota; class Actinomycetes; order Kitasatosporales; family Streptomycetaceae; genus Streptomyces; species Streptomyces sp. NPDC101151. The sequence continues at coordinate 179,046 of NZ_JBIWPP010000016.1, forward strand.
GCGCGCGCGAGATCGTCGGTCTCGTCCCGTACGACCCCGCCGATGGCCTCCCGCACCCGTACGTTCGTCTCGCCGTTGGCGACCTGGCCCGCCGCTGCCGCCGCCTTGCGCAGCCGCCGGGAGAGCTGACCACCGATCAGCACACCGAGTGCGCTGCCGCCGAACACGACCGCGATGGAACCGATGACCAGAGCCTGGTCGAGATCCTTCAGCACGTTCGTGGAGCGGTCAGGGAAGCGGCTGTGCAGGGACAGCACATGGCCGTCCTTGGCCGGAACGGCCGCCCAGATGTCCGGCGGTCCTCCGCCGTGGTCCGAGACGTCGCTGGCCCGGCGGCCCTCCTCGACCTTCTCGCGCAGGGCAGGCGGCAGCCCGGGGTCGTCGATCTTGATATCGGGGAAGTTCGACCGCCGGTACCGCTCGTAGTAGCCCTGGGCGAGCTGAACGCGCTCGTTGGCCAGATCGCGCGCGTTGTCCAGCATCGAAACCCGGGCAGCGTTGTGCACGACCAGGCTGAGCGCTATCGCCACCAGTCCCGCGACCAGGGCGATCGCCGCGCTGAGCTTCCATCTGAGCCCGGTCTTCAGACCCGCGCGCTCCACCCGCCGCATCGGCCGTCGAATGAACCCCCGCATGACCGCCCCGCTCAGGCCTTCAACTTGTAGCCGAAGCCGCGGACCGTCTCGATCCGGTCCTGGCCGATCTTCTGGCGCAGCCGCTGCACATGGACGTCCACGACCCGGGTGTCACCGCCCCAGCCGTAGTCCCACACCCGCTCCAGCAGCTTGTCGCGGGAGAGCACGGTGCCGGGCGCGGTGGAGAACTCCAGCAACAGCCGCATCTCGGTCGGGGTCAGCGCCACCGGCTGCCCGGACCGGCGCACCTCCATGCCCTCGGTGTCGATCTCCAGGTCGCCGAAGGTCAGCGGGCCGCCGTTGACCTGGGCGAGGGAATCCTCGGCGTGCGCGGCCCCGGCGGCGTGCCCGAAGCGGCGCAGCACGGCGCGGATCCGGGCGACCAGGACGGCACCGTCGAACGGCTTGGTGACGTAGTCGTCGGCACCCGCCTCCAGACCGAGCACGACGTCGATGGAGTCGGCGCGCGCCGACAGCATGATCACCGGCACGGTCGACTCGTCGCGGATACGGCGGCACAGGCTGACCCCGTCGAGACCGGGCACCATCACGTCGAGCAGCGCGATGTCCGGCCGGTTCGTCCGGAACGCGTCCAGGCCCGACAGGCCGTCGGGCATGGCGGTGACCGCGAAGCCGTCCCGCTCCAGGGCGAGCTGGGTGGCCTCGCGGATGACGTCGTCGTCCTCGACGAACAGAACGTGGGTCTGGTCTGCCATCCCGGTGCTCTCAGTCCTCGTGTGCTAGTGGTCGGTCAGTTGTCCGGCGCGGCCGAGGTGCCCTCGCCCGCGGAGTTGCTGTAGAGCCTGCGGACGGCCTTTCCCGGGACGAAGTTCCCCGCCTTCCACCGGTAGGGGGTCACGTCCTCGCCGGACGGGCTCACGATCGGGTCGCCCTTCCGGTAGAACTGCTTGGTCACCGTCAGGACGCCCTGCTCGATCTCCGCGTAGACCGGGGATTCCTCGGTCTTGAAGACGTTCGTGTACGTGCCGTTCTCGTCCCGGTACACGTACGAGCCGATGCCCACCGCGTCGGCACAGGTCAGCACATTGACGACGACGTCGTCCACCGGGCCGCCGGTCAGGTCGCCGTAGGAGACGTCGACGGGGTAGTCGTCGCCGTTGCACGGCTTCAGGTCACGTTTGACCGAGGCCGCGACCGCGGGGTCCTGCTTCAGCAGTGCGACAGCGTCCACGCGCCGATAGGAGTCGGAGGGGCTGGGAGCAGGGGAGGCGACGGCGCCCGCCACCGCGGAAGCGTGCGCCGGGCCCTCGTCCCGGGCGCCCGTGCCTCCGGTGCCGCAGGCGGCGACGAAAAGGGCGAGGGCGGCGATTGCGGCCGCCGCCGCGATCACCGCCATTGAACTGCTTCGGGCCCGGCTGGGCCCGGCCCCGGTCAGGCCGCGCAACGCTCCCGCTCCTCACGCTCCAGCGCGCGTGCGTCCAGATCGCGCGCCTCCAGCTCCTCGCGGAGCCGGGCGAGCGCCCGGTGCAGCGTGCTCTTGACCGTACCGGCCGACATGCCGAGGGCGGCGGCCGTCTCCTCCGTGGACATCTGCTCCCAGTGTCGCAGCACGACGACGCTGCGCTGCTTCGGAGCGAGAACCTTCATGATGTCCATGAGCAGAGCCCGGTCGGCGTGCTGCTCGGTGGAGTCGTCCACGGACGCCTCCGGCAGCTGCTCGGTGGGGACCTCCTCCAGCTTGCGTGCCCGCCACCACTCGGTACGGGTGTTGATCATCACCCGGCGCAGATAGGCGTCCGCGAGCCGCTTGTCGGCGATGCCCTCCCAGCGGCCGTACGTGCGCACCAGCGCGGTCTGCAGCAGGTCCTGTGCGTCGATCGGGTCCGGGACCAGCCGGCGGGCGCTGCGCAGCAGCGCGTCCTGCCGAGTGCGGACGTACTCCTCGAACTCGAGCACCTCGCCGTGCGCCATGATCAACCGCCTCCGTTCCCCGTTTACTCCGGCTCGCGCCTGAAGTCCCGCTGTCCTGCTGTCCCGTGGTCTGCCGGGCACGAACAAGAAGTTACGGAGCTGTTGTCACGGGGCTGTGCGGAGCAGCCTGCGGCTAGCAATCGGCTGTCCGTCGGTTGTGTAACGGAAGTAGGTCCGGGGTAGGGGCGGCGACTCTTATGTCCAGTTATAGGGCGCTTTGTGCGGCAGATGGGCCGTAACGAAAGCCCTCGGGCTGTGACTTGGCTGTGTGTCAGGTCAGCGGCAGCCGGTACAGGCCGCCCTGCAGCGGCTCCACCAGACCGTCCGTGACGAGCCCGTCGAGCGCGCGGGCGCGCTGCACCGGCTCGTGCCACACCCGGTCCAGCGCCGCCTGCGGCACCGGTACACGCGCCTCCCGCAGCACGGCGAGCAGCTTGCCGCGCACCTGGCGGTCCGTGCCGGCGTACGTCTGCCCGCGGCGCGGCGGTCCGTCGTGCTCCGGCTTGCCCGCCAGCCGCCAGGCGCACTGCGCGGCGATCGGGCAGCGGTGGCAGCCCTCGTTCTTCGCCGTGCACACCAGCGCGCCCAGCTCCATGGAGGCGGCGGCCCAGCGCGCGGCCGTCCGCTCGTCCTCGGGCAGCAGCTCGCGGGCCAGACGGCGTTCGGCGGCCGTGGTGGCGTTCGGCGGGTACTGGACCCCGGTCACCGCCCGCGCGAAGACCCGGCGCACGTTCGTGTCCAGCACCGGGTGCCGCTGCCCGTACGCGAAGGAGGCCACCGCCGCGGCCGTGTACTCGCCGATGCCGGGCAGTGCCAGCAGCTGGGTGTGATCCGTCGGTACGTCCCCGCCGTGCCGCTCCGTTATGGCGAGCGCGGCGCCGTGCAGACGCAGGGCCCGGCGCGGGTAGCCGAGCCGGCCCCAGGCGCGCACCGCTTCTCCGGGAGCGTCCGCGGCGAGGTCGGCGGGGCGCGGCCAGCGGGCGAGCCACTGCTCGTAGACGGGCAGGACCCGGCTCACCGGGGTCTGCTGGAGCATGAACTCGCTGACCATCACGCCCCACGGGCCCGCCTCCGGGCGGCGCCAGGGGAGGTCGCGGGCGTGGGAGTCGAACCAGGAGATCACGGGGGTGTGCAGCGTCTCAGTCATGGCCTTCCGATCCTGCCACGGGTCGGCCGGGCATGCTGACGACGGCGCGATTGCGGAGCGTTGCGTCGGATCGCGTTGAGTGAAGGACCCTTTTTCCCGCGACAGTTGCCGGGATGATGATCCGGAAAAGTTGGGGCCGGGGCGGCGGGGTGGCGCAAGCAAGCGCGCCGATCTCTCGTACAGTTTGCGCCGTGGGATCTCTGCGCAATCCGGTCGGGCCGCTTCCCTCCTCCATCTACTGGCGACGGAGGGTCGTACTGGTGTCTGTGGCAGCCCTGTTGGCGCTGCTGGTCACCTGGATCGTCACGGCCGGCGGCGGGGGCGGAAAGAAGGACACCGACGCGTCCGGCGGCAAGAACCCCGCGTCCACCATCACGCCGGGGCCGTCCCCGTCCGGCTCCGCCATCAGCCAACATCCGGGCGGACGCGACGAGTCGGGCGGCGGGGACACCGGCGGCAGCGGGCCGGGGTCGGGCGACGGTTCAGGTTCGGACGGAAAGGGCGGCTCCGGTGCCACGGGTTCCGGCGGCGGCTCGGGGGCCGGCGGCGGAAGCGTCGGTACGGGCGACACACTGCCGGCGTCCTCGTCGCTGTCCAACTGCACGGCCGGGGCGGTCACGTTGAGCCTGCGCAGCCGGCACAACTCGTACTCGCCGGACCAGACGCCCACCTTCGAACTCATGGTGAAGAACACGTCGTCCGGTGACTGCAAGGTCGATCTCGGGCCGAAGAGCGCGGTGTTGACGATCACGCCGGCGGACGGCAGTGACGACTACTGGTCTTCGGCCGACTGCCCGAAGGGTGCCGCGAGCCTGGTGTTCCGGGTGCCCGCGGGACAGAGCATCACCTACACCGTGAAGTGGGACCGCAAGCCGAGCGCTCCGCAGTGCGCGACTCCTCCGACGGGGTCGGCCAAGCCCGGGACGTACCTGCTGGAGGCCCGGGCGCCGGGCTTCGCGAAGGGCCAGACGTCGTTCGTGCTGTCGGCGGACTAGCGAGAGTCTGCTGCTGACGGCCGGGGCACGGCGAGGCCGGCCCCAGGTGCGTACGGTGCCTTGCGGCCGACGGCGCTGCGACGCCCCAGGAGCGCGGGGAACCGCGCGACCGGTCCCGGGGCCGCGGGGCCCGCCGTCACGTCGGGCCCGGCAGCCCCCGGATCAGACGTACCGCTCCAGGATCGACGACTCGGCCAGCCGCGACAGGCCCTCGCGGACGCTCCGTGCGCGGGCCTCTCCGACTCCGTCCACCGTCTGCAGGTCGTCCACGCTGGCGGCGAGCAGCTTCTGGAGGCCGCCGAAGTGCTCCACCAGGCGGTCGATGATGGCGCCGGGGAGGCGCGGCACCTTGGCCAGCAGGCGGAAGCCGCGCGGGGAGACCGCCGAGTCGAGGGTCTCGGGCGAGCCCGTGTAGCCCAGCGCCCGAGCCACCGTGCCCAGCTCCAGCAGTTCCGCGTGGGTGAGGGCGTCCAGCTCGGCGAGCGCCTCCTCGACCGTGCGGGAGCGCTTCGCCGTGGGCTCGGGGACGTAGTCCCGGACGACCAGCTCGCGGTCGGGCTCCACGCCGGCGATCAGCTCCTCCAGCTGGAGTGCCAGAAGGCGACCGTCCGTGCCCAGTTCGACCACGTATTCAGCGATTTCGGTGGCGATGCGCCGGACCATCTCCAGACGCTGGGCGACCGCCGACACGTCCCGGACCGTCACCAGGTCCTCGATCTCCAGCGCCGACAGCGTGCCCGCGACCTCGTCCAGCCGGAGCTTGTACCGCTCCAGGGTGGCCAGCGCCTGGTTCGCCCGGGACAGGATCGCCGCCGAATCCTCCAGCACGCGCCGCTGCCCGTCGACGTACAGGGCGATCAGCCGCATGGACTGGGAGACCGACACCACGGGGAAGCCGACCTGCTTCGAGACCCGGTCCGCCGTCCGGTGACGCGTACCCGTCTCCTCCGTCGGGATCGTCGGATCCGGCACCAGTTGCACGCCGGCCCGCAGGATCTTCGACAGGTCGGAGGAGACCACGATGCCGCCGTCGAGCTTGCACAGCTCACGCAGGCGCGTGGCCGTGAACTCGACGTCCAGGACGAACCCGCCCGTGCACATCGTCTCGACGGTCTTGTCGGAGCCGAGCACGATGAGCCCGCCGGTGTTGCCGCGGAGAACCCGCTCGAGGCCGTCCCGCAGGGCCGTGCCCGGAGCCACCGCGCTCAGCGCGGCACGCATCAGGCCCTCGGCACCGGAACTCCCACCGGACTTTCCGGGAGCTGCCGCCCGGTCGTTGGCTGCCACTGCACTCCTCCGGTCGCAGGTTCTGGGGCGCTCCCGTTTCGCGCACTCTGTTCGTACGGACGGGCGAGACCTGGGCAAAGTCTACCGGCGGTCCTCCGACTCCCGTGGGGCCTCTCGGCGACGGGAGCGCGGCAGGACCCTGAGGGCGTCCCCCATGTCGGCGACTTCCAGGACCTTCATACCGGCCGGGACCTTGCCCGGATCGCCCGGCACGAGCGCGTGCGTGAAGCCCAGCCGGTGCGCCTCGGCGAGCCTGCGCTGCACGCCCGTGACCCGTCTCACCTCGCCCGCCAGGCCCACCTCGCCGATCGCGACGAGGTTCTTGGGGAGGGGGGTGTCGCTGGCTGCCGAGGCGAGGGCGAGGGCGATCGCGAGGTCGGCGGCGGGCTCCGACAGCTTCACGCCGCCCACGGTCGCCGAGTAGATGTCCCGCTTGCCGAGCGCGCTGATCCGGCCGCGCTGCTCCAGCACCGCGAGCATCATCGACACCCGGGAGGTCTCCAGGCCGGAGGTGGTCCGGCGCGGGGAGGGGATCTGGGAGTCCACGGTCAGCGCCTGCACCTCCGCCACCAGCGGGCGGCGGCCCTCCAGGGTGACCGTCAGGCAGGTGCCGGGGACCGGTTCGTCACGACGGGTCAGGAAAAGTCCGCTCGGGTCCGCAAGGCCCGTAATGCCCTCGTCGTGCAGTTCGAAGCAGCCGACCTCGTCCGTGGCGCCGTAGCGGTTCTTCACGCCGCGCACCAGGCGCAGGCGCGCGTGCCGGTCGCCCTCGAAGTGCAGGACGACGTCCACCAGGTGCTCCAGCAGCCGGGGGCCGGCGATCGCGCCGTCCTTGGTGACGTGGCCCACCAGCAGCGTGGACATCCCGCGCTCCTTGGAGGCGCGGATCAGGGCACCGGCCACCTCGCGGACCTGGGCCATGCCGCCGGGCGCGCCGTCGATCTCCGGGGAGGCCACCGTCTGCACCGAGTCCAGGATCAGCAGGGACGGCTTGACCGCGTCCAAGTGGCCGAGGACGGCCGCCAGATCGGTCTCGGCGGCCAGATACAGGTGGTCGTCCAGAGCGCCGATGCGGTCGGCGCGCATCCGCACCTGGCTCGCCGACTCCTCGCCGGTCACATAGAGGGTCGGGTGCTCCGCGCTCGCGGACTTGGCCGCCACGTCCAGCAGCAGGGTGGACTTGCCGACGCCGGGCTCGCCCGCGAGCAGCACGACCGCGCCGGGCACCAGACCCCCGCCGAGCACCCGGTCCAGCTCCGGCACGCTGGTCGAGCGGGCGGCGGCCTGGCGGCCGTCGACCTGGCCGATGGGCACCGCGGACGTCGTGACGCGGCCCGGTGCCGTCGTACGGACCGCGGGCGTGCCGTACTCGTCGATCGTGCCCCAGGCCTGGCACTCGGGGCAGCGGCCGAGCCACTTGGCCGTCTGCCAGCCGCACTCGGTGCAGCGGTAGGACGGTCGGTCCTTGGTGGTCTTGGTACGGGCAGCCATGCGGAAACCGTAGCCCGCGGCACTGACAACGCCCCCTCGGGGCGCATATGGGTGGACCGGTATCGGCCACCACCTGTCGGGTTCGAGCCATGGGACAAGGGGGTCCTGTCCCCTTATGAGGGATCGTTTCACCCGTACGGATTAAAAGTGCTCAAGGTGCAAGAAGGGGCACTCCACCGCCGCCTACGGTCGCACGGGTGATGAGCAGCAGTCCGGAGACCACGACCCGCAGCCCCGGAGCGCACCGTGCGCACCGCGAGGCGCGTGACCGAGCGGCAGCGCGCACGCTCGCCCAGCGGCCGCCGGCGCGCTACGAGCCGTACCTGGACGGTCTGTTCACCTACTGCCTGTCGGTGCTGTGCGACCACGGCGCGGCCACCGCCGCCCTCGGGGACGTCCTGGCGCTGGCCGAGCGGCGCGGACAGCGTGTCCCGGAGGCCGCGGCGGACCGCAGGGCCTGGCTGTACGCGCTGGCCCGCTGGGCGTGCCTGCGCGGGCTCGCCGAGGCCAAGCAGAAACGTCAGGCCACCCATGCGGCGGGCCGTCCCGCAGCCGCGGAACAGGTGCCCGATCAGCCCGTCTCCCCCGAGGTCCAGGAGCAGCGGCGCCGCGAACTCGCCCTGCTCGCCTGGCCGGAGGCGGCCGGTACCACCCCCGAGCAGCGCGAGGCCCTCGAACTGGCCGTCCGCCACCACCTCGCCGCCCACGAGGTCGCCGCCGTGCTCGGCATGGAGCCCGCCACCGCGCGCGAGCTGCTGGCCTCCGCGGCCTGCGAGGTGGAGCGCACCCGCGCCGCGCTCGCCGTGGTCGAGACCGGCGGCTGTCCGAGCGTGGCCCATCTCACCGGAGACAGCCAGCTCGTCCTCAGCGCGGCCCTGCGCCGCGAGCTGGTCCGGCACGTCGACGACTGCCCGCGCTGCCGCCGTACCGCCGAGCGCGCGACGGCCGGCCGCTGGCCCGGCGCCACCATCACCCCGGCCGAGCTGCCCGTCCTGGAGGCCCCCCGCGCGGCCCTGCACATCGCTCTCGCGCACCATCCGCGCGCGCGGGGCGCCGCCGTACCCCGCTTCGACCGGCGCGGCTTCCCGATGGACCCCAAGGACCGTGCGGCCCGCCGTGACCGCCTGCGCGCGCGTGCCGTCACCACGACCGTCGTCGCCACCGTCGTCGCGGCCCCCGTGCTCGCCCTGTGGGCCGCCTACCGGGGCACGCCGGCCACCGACGCGGACGGCCGTGCGGCCACCGCGCGCGAGGCGCAGAGCCCCGACGCGCTCGGCAGCGACCCCGTAGGCGGCTACGAGAACGCCGGGAACGCCAGAGTGAAACCCACCGGCACCCCCGGCAAGGACGCCGAGGACGCCGAGGACGGCACGTCCGACGTCTCGGTGGAGGTCATCAGCGTCTCCGGAGGAGACAGGAAGGGCGGGGGACGGCTCACGGTCAGCGCCGGCAACGACGGCGACACCACGCTCGTCATCCTCAGCGCCTCCGGTTCCGGCCCGGTCCGCTGGTCCGCGGCCACCTCGGTGGACTGGCTCTACCTCAGCCAGTCCGCCGGAACCCTCGCCCCCGGCGAGACGTTGACGATCAAGGTGTACGTCGATCATCTGCGCGAGCCGTCCGGCCACTGGCACGCACAGGTGGCGGTCTCACCGTCCGGCGCCGTGGTCTCCATCGACGGCTACGGCACCGCCCCGAGCGGCCCCCCGACCCCGCCCTCGACACCCACCAGCCCCGACCCGACCCCCTCGCCCTCGACCCCCACGGACCCGCCCTCCAGCGAAACCCCGTCCCCGACCGATCCGGGTCCCGGTCCCGGCGATCCGACCCCGTCCGATCCGCCGAGCCCGTCCCCGTCGCCGAGCGACGACGGCAGTCCGAGCCCGTCGGACAGGCCCTAGCGGGTCACCTCGGGATCCGCCGGATGCGGTGCCACCAGCGGGAGCTGCGAGGCCAGCCGCTGCTCGCACAGCTCGGCCAGGCGGTCGTAGCCCTCCTTGCCCATCAGCTCGGTCAGCTCGGCCCGGTAGGAGACGTACACCGGATCGCCCGCGCCGTGCGCCGAGGTCGCCGACGTGCACCACCAGTGCAGGTCATGGCCGCCCGGACCCCAGCCCCGGCGGTCGTACTCACCGATCGACACCTGCAGCACGCGCGTGTCGTCGGGCCGGTCGATCCAGTCGTACGTCCGCCGGATCGGCAGCTGCCAGCACACGTCCGGCTTGGTCTCCAGCGGCTCCCGGCCCTCCTTCAGAGCCAGGATGTGCAGCGAGCAGCCCGCGCCGCCGGCGAAGCCGGGACGGTTCTGGAAGATGCACGAGCCCTGGAAGGGCCGGGTCTGCCGGGAACCCTCGTCGTCCTCGGAGATCCAGCCGTCCCGCACGCCCTCGTCGTGGTGCTGCCAGATCTCCGGGGTGAGCCTCGCCACATGCTCGGCGACCCGCTTCTCGTCGTCCTCGTCGGAGAAGTGGGCGCCCAGCGAGCAGCACCCGTCGTCCGCGCGGCCCGCCTGGATGCCCTGGCAGCCGCTGCCGAAGATGCAGTTCCAGCGAGAGGTCAGCCATGTCAGATCGCAGCGGAAGACCTGCTCGTCGTCCGCCGGATCCGGAAACTCCACCCATGCGCGTGCGAAGTCGAGCCCCTGCTCGTCGCTCGCCTTCGGGGCCTTCCTGGGTGTCTTGCCGGACTTGGAAGACTTGGCTCCCTTGTCGTCCTTCGCCTTTTTCGTCTTGGGCACGCGTCCAGGGTAAGTGGCCCGGGGCCGCTCCGGGGACCGAGGACAGGGGTTCTGGCAGTAGCGTTCCGTACATGAGACTCGGTGTCCTGGACGTGGGTTCGAACACGGTGCATCTGCTGGTGGTGGACGCTCACCCCGGCGCGCGCCCGCTGCCCGCGCATTCGCACAAGGCCGAACTTCGGCTCGCCCAGCTGCTCGACGACAGCGGTGCCATCGGTGACGACGGCGTCGACAAACTGATCGCCGTCGTGCGGGAGGCGCTCCAGGCCGCCGAGGACAAGGGCGTGGAGGACCTCCTGCCGTTCGCGACCTCCGCCGTCCGTGAGGCCACCAACGCCGACGACGTCCTCGCACGCGTGGAGGAGCAGACCGGCGTACGACTCCAGGTCCTCACCGGTGCGGAGGAGGCCCGGCTCACCTTCCTCGCCGTCCGCCGCTGGTACGGCTGGTCCGCCGGAAAACTGCTGGTCCTGGACATCGGCGGCGGCTCCCTTGAGATCGCCTACGGCATCGACGAGGAGCCGGACACCGCCGTCTCCCTGCCGCTCGGCGCCGGCCGCCTCACCGCCGGCTGGCTGCCCGGCGACCCGCCCGACCCCGAGGCCGTCCGCTCCCTGCGCCGCCATGTACGCGCACAGATCGCCAGGACCGTCGGAGAATTCAGCCGCTTCGGAGCTCCCGACCACGTGGTCGCCACCTCCAAGACCTTCAAGCAGCTGGCCCGCATAGCCGGTGCGGCCCGCAGCGCCGACGGCCTCTACGCCCAGCGCGAGCTCAAGCGCGAGTCCCTGGAGGCCTGGGTCCCCCGCCTGTCCGGGATGTCGGCGGAACAGCGCTCCGAACTCCCCGGTGTCTCGGAGGGCCGCGCGGGCCAGCTTCTGGCGGGCGCGCTGGTGGCCGAGGGCGCGATGGATCTTTTCGGAGTGGAAAGCCTGGAGGTCTGCCCCTGGGCTCTGCGCGAGGGCGTGATCCTGCGGCGCCTCGATCACATGGGAAGCGACTGAGTACCTGAAGGGGTGCGGGCCGTATCGATGTGCGGCTCTGCCGCGCGGGCGCGATCGGCCACGACGCACCCGCACCCGCCCGAATGGCGAACGTCACAACGGCGAATAGGCACCCCGCACCCGCACTGCCCCACCCCGTAAGGTGACGGACGTGGTTGAAGTCAGGGACGCACTCGCGAAGATCGCGCTGTCCACGGCCTCCGTCTACCCGGAGTCGACGGCGACGGCCTTCGAGGTCGCCGCGCGCCTCGGGTACGACGGCGTCGAGGTCATGGTGTGGACCGACCCGGTCAGCCAGGACATCGAGGCCCTGCGCCGTCTGTCCGACTACCACGGCGTCCCGATCCTGGCCGTCCACGCCCCCTGTCTGCTGATCACCCAGCGGGTCTGGTCCACGGACCCCTGGGTCAAGCTCCAGCGGGCCAGGGCGGCCGCCGAGAAGCTGGGCGCCGACACCGTCGTCGTACACCCGCCCTTCCGCTGGCAGCGGCAGTACGCCCGCGACTTCGTCTCCGGGATCTGGCGGATGGCGCACGAGACCGACGTGCGGTTCGCCGTCGAGAACATGTACCCGTGGCGCTACCGCGACCGCGAGATGCTGGCGTACGCCCCCGACTGGGACGTCACCAAGGACGACTACCGGCACTTCACGATCGATCTCAGCCACACGGCGACCGCCCGCACGGACGCGCTGGACATGATCGACCGCATGGGCGACCGCCTCGGCCATGTGCACCTCGCCGACGGCCGTGGCTCGGCCAAGGACGAGCACCTGGTCCCCGGCCGCGGCACCCAGCCCTGCGCCGAGCTGCTGGAGCGCCTCGCGCTCACCGGCTTCGACGGCCATGTCGTCATCGAGGTCAACACCCGGCGGGCGATGTCGAGCGCCGAACGCGAGGCCGACCTCGCCGAGGCCCTGGCCTTCACCCGCCAGCACCTGGCCTCGGCCGTGAAGGTGCCCCGACGATGACCGGAGCGACCGCGCGCCGCAGGGGACGGCCGCCGCGCGCCGAGTCCGCGGACACCCGCGACCGCATCCTCACCGCGGCCCGCGAGGAGTTCTCCGAACGCGGGTACGAAAAGACGTCCGTACGCGGTATCGCCAAGGCCGCCGGGGTCGACTCCGCGCTGGTCCACCACTACTTCGGCACCAAGGAACAGGTCTTCGAGGCGGCCATCGAGGTCGCCTTCGCCCCCGCGCTCGACGCGCCGAACGCGGTGGCCGAGGGTCCGCTGGAGGGGGTGGGGGAGCGGCTGACCCGTTTCGTCCTCGGCGTCTGGGAGAACCCCACGACCCGTGCGCCCCTTCTCGCGATCCTCCGGTCCGCCGTGAACAACGAGACCGCCGCCGCCGTCTTCCGCCGCCTCGTCGCCTCCCAGCTGCTGCGCCGCGTCGCGGCCCAGGTGGACCTGCCGGACGCGGAGCTGCGGGCCGAACTGGCGGCCGCGCAGATCGTGGGCACGGCGATGATGCGCTACGTGATCAAGCTGGAGCCGCTGGCCTCGGCGGATCTGGAGCAGATCATCGCGCGGGTGGCGCCGGTGGTGCAGGGGCATCTGACGCAGCCCTGACAGCTGCGGTTCGTGAAATACGCGTCCCGTATTCCGGACAGCCTTGTCCAGTCCTTGGAGTGGCGGCGTACGCTCGTAGGGAGTCAGAACTCTCTGGCAGAAGGTCTTCGAAGGAGCGAGCGGCGATGCCCGAGCTGAGGTCCCGCACAGTCACCCACGGCCGCAACATGGCGGGCGCCCGCGCCCTTATGCGCGCCTCCGGTGTACCCGGTGCGGACATCGGCCGGAAGCCGGTCATCGCCGTCGCCAACTCCTTCACGGAGTTCGTGCCGGGCCACACCCACCTGCAGCCGGTCGGCCGGATCGTCAGCGAGGCGATCAAGGAGGCCGGTGGCATCCCGCGCGAGTTCAACACGATCGCGGTCGACGACGGCATCGCCATGGGCCACGGCGGCATGCTGTACAGCCTCCCCTCCCGCGATCTGATCGCGGACTCGGTGGAGTACATGGTCGAGGCCCACTGCGCCGACGCCCTGGTCTGCATCTCCAACTGCGACAAGATCACCCCGGGCATGCTGCTGGCGGCCCTGCGCCTGAACATCCCGACGGTCTTCGTCTCCGGCGGCCCGATGGAGTCCGGCCGTGCCACGCTGGTCGACGGCACGGTCCGCACCCTCGACCTGGTCGACGCGATCTCCGACGCGGTCAACGACAAGATCTCCGACGAGGACATCCTGCGGATCGAGGAGAACGCCTGCCCGACCTGCGGCAGCTGTTCCGGCATGTTCACCGCCAACTCGATGAACTGCCTGACCGAGGCCATCGGCCTCTCCCTCCCCGGCAACGGCTCGGTCCTCGCCACCCACACGGCCCGCCGCCGGCTCTACGAGGACGCGGGCCGCACGGTCATGGACCTCACCCGCCGCTACTACGAGCAGGACGACGACACGGTCCTGCCGCTCAACATCGCCACTTTCCAGGCCTTCGAGAACGCCATGGCCCTGGACATCGCGATGGGCGGCTCCACGAACACGATCCTGCACCTGCTGGCCGCCGCCCAGGAGGCGGGCGTCCCGTTCGGCCTGGAGCAGATCGACGCCGTCTCCCGCCGCGTCCCCTGCCTCGCCAAGGTCGCGCCCAACGTCGCGAAGAACCGCACGTACTACATGGAGGACGTGCACCGCGCGGGCGGCATCCCCGCCCTCCTCGGCGAACTGCACCGCGCCGGCCTGCTGAACGAGGACGTCCACGCGGTCCACAGCCCGACCCTCGCCGACTGGCTGAAGACCTGGGACGTCCGCGGCGGCTCCCCGTCCCCCGAGGCCGTGGAACTGTGGCACGCGGCCCCCGGCTGCGCCCGCTCCGCCGAGGCCTTCTCCCAGTCCGAGCGCTGGGAGGACCTGGACGACGACGCGGAGAACGGCTGCATCCGCAGCGCCGAGCACGCGTACTCCAAGGACGGCGGCCTCGCGGTCCTCAGGGGCAACCTGGCCGTGGACGGCTGCGTGGTGAAGACCGCGGGCGTCGACGAGTCGATCTGGACCTTCGAGGGCCCGGCCGTGGTCTGTGAGTCCCAGGAGGCGGCCGTCCAGCGGATCCTCACCCAGGAGGTCAAGGACGGCGACGTCGTCGTCATCCGCTACGAGGGCCCCAAGGGCGGCCCCGGCATGCAGGAGATGCTCTACCCGACCTCGTACCTGAAGGGCCGTGGCCTGGGCAAGAGCTGCGCCCTGATCACCGACGGCCGCTTCTCCGGCGGCACGTCCGGTCTCTCCATCGGCCATGCCTCCCCCGAGGCGGCCTCCGGAGGCACGATCGCCCTGGTCCAGGACGGCGACCGCATCCGCATCGACATCCCGAACCGCACGATCGAGCTGCTGGTCGACGAGGCGGAGCTGGCGCGGCGCGAGCAGGCCCTGGACGGCGTGTTCGCCCCGAAGAACCGCGAGCGCAAGGTCTCGGCCGCCCTCCGCGCCTACGCGGCGATGGCGACCAGCGCGGACAAGGGCGCGGTCCGGGACGTGACCAGGCTGGGCTGACCGGTCCACGGGAAGGGGCCGCCTCCTTGCCGGGGCGGCCCCTTTCGCATGTCACCAGGCCGATGGGCGGCGGCCGTCGAGGGCGAAGACCGTGCCGTCGGGGGCGGTGGCACAGATGCGGTCGCCGACGACGACCGGCGCGGGCGGTGCTCCCACGACCTGGGCCGAGTGGGTGCCGAGCCGGGCCGCGGTCTGCCCGACGAGCCGCCCCTCGGCCGCATCGGCGGCGAGGAGCCGCCCGTCGCCGGCGCTGAAGTACACCCTCTTGCCGTCGGTGACAGGCGCCGAGCCACGGCTCACGGAGGTCTCCAGGCGCCACAGCTGCCTGTGCGCGTCCATGTCGACAGCGAGCAGGGAACCACCGGTGCCCAGGAGGTAGACGAGGGGGCCCCGTACGGTTGCCTGAGCGTCGTCGAGGGCGACGGGCAAGGTCACTCGGCGCGTCGCCTTCGAGGCGGGGGTATAGCGGACGACCTCCTCGGTATGTCCGTAGACGCTGTCGACGGACAGGAAGAACACCGAGCCGTTCCCGGCACCGAACGGCCGCAGCGCTCCGGTGAGCGGGACATCCCAGCGCACCCGGCCCGTGCGCGGATCCACCGCGGTCACCCGCGTGTTCGAGCCGTCGGCGGACGTACGGGCCGCGTAGGCCGACGAGTCTCCCGGGAACGAGAGGAACGTCGGCGCGCCCTGGCCGGCGAACCCGTGCTGCCACTTCGTGTCCCCGGTCGCCGCGTCCACGCCGGTGACCGTCCCGTCGGCACGGGTGAGCAGGGCCATGCCGCCTGTGTAGTGGACCGTCGTGTCCGGGGGCAGCCGCCGCTCCCAGACCTCCTTGCCCGAGGCGGGGGCGAGAGCCACCAGACGTGACCCGCCGCCCGTGTACGGCTGCACGAGACCGGCGGACACCACGGGCGGTTCGCTCGTGGTCTGCGTGGCGATCCGGTGCCGCCACAACAGGGTGCCGTCGGCGGGCGCCACGGCGAACACCACACCGGGCTGGGAGCACAGCAACTTCCCCGCCCCGTAGGAGCATTGCGGCATCCCCTTGCCCGCCCCGACCGGTTCGGCAGCCCAGGCGCCGGAGGCCGTCGACACCGTCCGCGGGTTCCCGCCCTGCGACGTGTGCGGGGTATCGCCGAACAGCTGTACCAAGGTCAGGGCGGCGAGCACGGCCAGACCGAGCGCCGCGGCGCCCACGGCCGCCACCCGCTTCCCCCGGCGCCGGCGTCTTCCGGCCTCCTCCACGGCGGCCGGCTCTCCGGCCTGCTCCAGGGCGGCCCGCTCTCCGGCCCGCTCTCCGGCCGGCTCGGCGCTCGCCTTCGGCCTCCGCTCGTCCTCACCCGTCCGCTGCGCCGGTATGAACGCCTGCGTGTCGTACGAGGCGGCCACCGACCGGAGCTCCTGCATCAACTCATCTGGAGTCGGCCGGTCCTCGGGCTCCTTCGCGAGGCAGCGAAGGACCAGCGGCGCCAGACTCTCCGGCACCCCGGTCAGATCCGGCTCGTCGTGCACCACCTGATACGCGACGACGTACGGACTGTCGGAGTCGAACGGCCCCCTTCCGGTCGCCGCATGCACCAGCACCGACCCGAGGGCGAAGATGTCCGCCGCCGGTCCCACCTCGCGCGGCCGCCGGAACTGCTCGGGTGCCATGAACGGCGGCGTGCCGATCAATTTCCCCGTCTCCGTGCGCAGTTCGCTGTCCTTCGGCCGGGAGATACCGAAGTCGATGACCTTCGGCCCGTCCTCGGCGAGCAGCACGTTGCTCGGCTTGAGATCCCGGTGCACGACCCCCACCCGATGGATGTCGCGCAGTGCCTCGGCGAGCCCGGCCATGAGCCGGCGCAACTGCGCCGCCGGCATCGCGCCGTTCCCCTTCACATGCTCGGAGAGAGTCGGACCCGGAATGAACAGTGTGGCCATCCAGGGCCGTTCGGCCTCCGGGTCGGCGTCCACGACAGGCGCGGTGAAGGCACCGCTCACCCTCCGCGCGGCCGCCACCTCCTGCCGGAAACGCCCCCTGAACTCACGGTCCCGGGCGAACTCGGCGTGTACGACCTTCACCGCGAGCTTCAATCCGGAGGTGCTCCGGGCCAGATGGACCACGCCCATGCCGCCGGAGCCCAGACGTGACTCCAGGTGATAGTGGCCGGCGTACTCAGGAAGTTCCGCTTCCGCGCCCGCTCCGGTGTTGCGCTGTGGCGTCATGGACCACCCCCGTGCTGTTCGTCCGCGCGCGCGACGCACGGAGCCTAGTCGATGACTCGTACGAGACAGAGGCGGCTTGCTAGCGTCTGCGTGCGAGTTGCGCACGGGTGTTTCGCAATTCGTTTCAAGGGAATCAACGTGTCCCCATGACAGCCATGGGGACAACGGGGGGAGGCACTCGATGTCTGTCGAGCGCGTCGAAGAAGAAGACAACAGCGGTGCGGCGACCGCGACGGCCGCGGTCACGACGGAGTCCCTGCGTTACTACTCGGTCGCCCCGGGCGTACGCCTGAACGTCCGCAGCGGACCCGGCACCAACTACAACCTCGTCCGCGTCCTGCCCGAAGGCGCCAAGGTCCACATCTACTGCCAGTCACCCGGCACCGCCATCACCGGCCCGTACGGCACCTCGAAGATCTGGGACAACATCAGCAACGGCGAGTACGTCTCTGACGCCTACGTGCAGACGGGCACCGACGGCTACGTCGCCGCCCGCTGCGGCTGACCCCGCCCGGAGCCCGCCCACGTCCGGAGCCATAATCGTCCCGTGAGCGACGAAAACGGCACCCCGGACACCCCGGCGGGCTCCGCAGGCGACGCGGCCCAGGGCGGCCCCCGCCCCGAGCCCCTCCGGTTCTTCGGCACCTCCTGGGTGAACCACGACAACGGGTACGCGGCCCGCCGAGCCGGCGTGGCCGTCGGCTCCCTCGCCGCGGCCGCCGCCTCCTGCCTGATCCTGAACTTCGCCTACGAGGGCATCCGGATCGCCGGCACCGGCGCCTTCGTGACCGTGCTGGTCGTCGCGATGTTCGCGATCTGCAGTGCGCTCGCCTTCCGCAACACCTGGGACGGCTTCCGCAAGCGCCACGACCCCCATCGCCAGGCCTCCCTGCGCGGCCTGCTGGCCATCGGATTCGTCGGCTCCCTTCTCGCCTGCTTCGTCCGCTCCCTCACCGAAGCCCCGGGCGAGAAGCTGCACCGCGAGGAATACGAGACGGCCCGCGAGGAGTACGAGCGCCGGTCCTCCCGGCGCACGGGCAACCCGTCGAAGAAGAAGCGGCGCCGGTGACCGGCATCGCCGGCAACTGGTAACGGGACGCCCGAGGGGACTGACCGAGGGGACTGACCGAGGGGAGCGTCTGGCGGGAGCGCCCGTGGGGACTGCCCGGCGGGAGCGGCGCCGCGGGAGGGGCGCCGCGGGACGGCGTGGCGATACGGCGGTAGAGCAGGACCGCCACCGCGTTCGGCGCCCGCCCCCGGCGCCCGCCCCCCGGCGTCCACTGCCCCGCGTACCAGGCCCGCGCCCCAGGCCCCGCGCCCCAGGCCGTATTTCCGTGCGCCTGGCCGAAATGCACCGCCTTTGCCGATAAACCCGCTGTTCCCTCCCGCCCCGCCCCGCGCACCATGGCCGCATGACCACGACCTCAGCCTCCCCGGAGCCGACCGCGCCGTCACACGCCCTGCGCGCCCACTCCTTCAACGCCGCCGCGGCCCAGTACGCCGCGAACCGTCCCTCCTACCCGCCCGCTCTCTTCGACACCGTCGAGGAACTGGCCGGGCGGCCGCTCTCCGGTGCCCGGGTTGTGGACGTCGGCGCCGGGACCGGGATCGCCACCACCCTGCTGGACACCCGCGGCGCCGACATCCTCGCGGTCGAACCCGGGGCGGGCATGGCCGCCGAGTTCCGCCGCGCACTGCCGCACATCCCGATCGTGCGGGGCAACGGCAACGCCCTCCCCGTCGCCGACGCCCAGGCCGACTTCCTCACCTACGCCCAGGCCTGGCACTGGACGGACCCGGCGCACTCGGTGCCGGAGGCGCTGCGGGTGCTGCGGCCGGGCGGTGCGCTGGCGCTGTGGTGGAACGCCGACGCGCTCGACGTCGAGTGGATCGCCGACGCGGCCGACCGCATCTACCGCTTCTTCGGCATCGACACCGCCGCCGAGAAGCGCAGGGCCGGTGACCGCACCGACCTCGCCGACCCCAGCGGCCGCCTCCGCTTCACCCGCCGCGAGGTCCGCTGGAGCCGGCGCATCCCGATCGACACCCACCTCGCCAACATCGGCAGCCACTCGGGCTTCCTGGTCACTCCCGAGGAGCGCAGGAACGCGTTCCTGCAGGAAGAGCGCGGCCATGTGCTGAAGGTCTTCCCGGACGGCATCGTCGAGGAGACCTACGACGTGCTCCTGCTCGTCGCGACCAAGCCCTGACCCCACATCCTCCCAGCGGCAACAGCAGCGGCGGCGGCCCGGTTCCTGTCCGGGCCGCCGCTTTCGTGTGCGGCACACCGACCTCCACCTCTTGACGCCACCGGCCGTCGCCAAGATTATTCATCACATGATGAATTATGCGACCGACCCACCCCACCCCACGGCACCGGACGCCGTCCACGCCGACGACCTCACCGTCGTCCGCGGCCCCCGCACCGTCCTCCACCACCTCGGTTTCACCGTCCCCCGCGGCCAGATCACCGGCCTGCTCGGCCCCTCCGGATGCGGCAAGTCGACCCTGATGAGGTCGGTCGTCGGCACCCAGGCCAAGGTCACCGGCACCCTCGAAGTCCTCGGCCGCCCGGCCGGCCACCCCACCCTGCGCAGCCGCATCGGCTACGTCACCCAGGCCCCCTCCGTCTACGACGACCTGACCATCCGCCAGAACCTCGACTACTTCGCCGCGATCCTCGACCCCCGCCGCACCTCCGCCGAACGCCGCCAGGACGTCGAACGCGTCCTCGCCGAGGTCGACCTCGCCAGCCATGCCGACGTCCTCGCCGGCAACCTCTCCGGCGGCCAGCGCAGCCGCGTCTCCCTCGCCGTCGCCCTCCTCGGCACCCCCGAACTCCTGGTCCTGGACGAGCCGACGGTCGGCCTCGACCCCGTCCTGCGCCGGGACCTGTGGAACCTCTTCCACGACCTCGCCGCCCGCGGTGCCACCCTCCTCGTCTCCTCCCACGTCATGGACGAGGCCGAGCGCTGCCACCGCCTCCTCCTCATGCGCGAGGGCCGGATCCTCGCCGACGACACCCCGGACGCCCTGCGCACCCGCACCGGCACCGACACCGTCGAGGCCGCCTTCCTCCGCCTCGTGGACGAAGCGGCCGCCGCGGACCGCACCAAGGAGACGACCCGATGAGCACGACCACGCCCGCAACCCCCGCCGCGCCCACCAGCACCCTGAGCGCCGCCCGCACCACCGCCACCGCGGCCCGCGTCCTGCGCCAGCTCCGCCACGACCCGCGGACCATCGCGCTGCTGATCCTCATCCCCTGTCTGATGCTGATCCTGCTGCGCTACGTCTTCGACGCCAGCCCGCGCACCTTCGACAACATCGGCGCCTCCCTGCTCGGCATCTTCCCGCTGATCACGATGTTCCTGGTCACCTCCATCGCCACCCTGCGCGAACGAACCTCGGGCACCCTCGAACGCCTGCTCGCCATGCCCCTGGGCAAGGCCGACCTCATCGCCGGCTACGCCCTCGCCTTCGGCGCCCTCGCCATCGTCCAGTCGGCCCTCGCCACCGGACTCGCCGTCTGGTTCCTCGGGCTGGACGTCACCGGCTCGCCCTGGCTGCTCCTGCTCGTCGCCCTCCTCGACGCCCTGCTCGGCACGGCCCTCGGTCTCTTCGTCTCGGCCTTCGCGGCCTCGGAATTCCAGGCGGTCCAGTTCATGCCCGCAGTGATCTTTCCCCAGCTCCTCCTCTGTGGCCTGTTCACCGCCCGCTCCGCCATGCACCCCGCCCTGGAGGCCATCTCCGACGTCCTTCCGATGTCGTACGCCGTCGACGGCATGAACGAGGTCCTCCACCACACCGACATGACGGCGACCTTCGTGCGCGACGTCCTGATCGTGGCGGGGTGCGCACTGCTGGTCCTCGCACTGGGCGCGGCCACCTTGCGACGCCGGACGGCGTGAGCCGGAGGCGCCCACACCCGGCCGGACGTCCGCCAACCGGACAACCGCCCCGCACATCTCACCGCCGGTGCGAGGATGAACGACATGAGCCAGAAAGTCGCAGTCCTCGGCACCGGCAAGATCGGCGAAGCCCTGCTCAGCGGAATGATCCGGGCCGGCTGGGCCCCCGCCGACCTCCTGGTCACCGCCCGCCGCCCCGAGCGCGCCGAGGAACTCCGCACCCGCTACGGAGTCTCCCCGGTCGACAACGCCGAGGCCGCCAAGACCGCCGACACCCTGATCCTCACGGTAAAGCCGCAGGACATGGGCGCCCTCCTGGACGAACTCGCCCCGCACATCCCCGCCGACCGCCTGGTCATCAGCGGAGCCGCCGGCATCCCCACCTCCTTCTTCGAGTCGCGCCTCGCCGCGGGCACCCCGGTCGTACGCGTCATGACGAACACCCCCGCCCTCGTCGACGAGGCCATGTCCGTCATCTCCGCCGGCAGTCACGCCACCGTCGACCACGTCGCCACCGCCGAGGAGATCTTCGGCGCCGTCGGCAAGACCCTCCGCGTCCCCGAGAGCCAGCAGGACGCCTGCACCGCCCTGTCCGGATCCGGCCCGGCCTACTTCTTCTACCTGGTCGAAGCCATGACCGACGCCGGCATCCTGCTCGGCCTGCCCCGCGACAAGGCCCACGACCTCATCGTGCAGTCCGCCATCGGCGCCGCCGTGATGCTCCGCGACAGCGGCGAGCACCCCGTCAAGCTCCGCGAGAACGTCACCTCCCCGGCCGGTACGACGATCAACGCCATCCGCGAGCTGGAGAACCACGGCGTTCGCGCGGCCCTCATCGCCGCGCTGGAGGCCGCCCGCGACCGCAGCCGCGAACTCGCCTCCGGCAAGAAGGACTGACGCCCGCAACTCCGCGAAGGCGGCGGGGCACCCCGCCGCCCCACGGTCAGCGAGCGACGCTCAGCGCGGGTTCCGGCACGGGCGGCAGCAACCCGATCGCCCTGTGAGCGGTATCGACGGTCGGCCGGGCCATCGCCCGAGCCTTCTCCGCACCGTCCCGCAGCACCCCCTCCACATAGGCGGGATCCGCGCACAACTCCCTGTGCCTGGCCTGCACGGGCCTGAGAACCTCCACCACCGCCTCCGCGGTGTCCTTCTTCAAGGCACCGTACGACTCATATACACCGGCCAGTGCTTCCGGGTTCCCGTCTGTGCACGCCGCGAGGATCTCCAGCAGATTCGCGACCCCCGGCCGCCCCTCCCGGTCGTACTCCACTTCGCGCCCGCTGTCGGTCACGGCCCGCATGACTTTCCTGCGCACCACGTCGGGCTCGTCCAGCAGATAGACGATGCCCGGCCCCGACTCGTCCGACTTCCCCATCTTCGCCGTCGGGTCCTGCAGGTTCATCACCCGAGCGGCCACCTCCGGATGGGTGGCTTTGGGCACCACGAACGTATGCCCGTACCGCTGGTTGAACCGCACCGCCAGATCCCGCGTCAGCTCCACGTGCTGCGTCTGGTCGTCCCCGACCGGCACCTCGTCCGTCCCGTACGCCAGGATGTCCGCCGCCATCAGCACCGGGTACGTCAGCAGCGACAGCCGCACGCTCCCGCCGCGCTCACGCTCCCGCGCGGACTTCTCCTTGTACTGGATCATCCGCCGCATCTCACCGTCCGTCGCCACGCACTCCAGCAGGTACGACAGCCGCGTGTGCTCGTCGACGTGGCTCTGCACGAACACGGTGCACAGCTCCGGGTCGAGCCCGGACGCCAGCAGCAGAGTCGCCGCCTGGCGACTGAGCCTGCGCACCCGCGCCGGATCGTGGTCCACGGTCAGCGCGTGCAGATCGACGATGCAGAACAAGGCGTCCGACCGGTGCTGGTCCACCTCGGCCCAGCGCCGCATGGCTCCCAGGTAGTTCCCCAGGGTCAGGTGTCCGGTCGGCTTGACCCCGCTGAAGACCCGCGTCATCTCTACTCCACTCCTGGTCGAGACCGCCGTCCCGGCCGGCCGGCCCCCGGAGTCCTGGAGGAGAAACGAGAACGGCCGCCGAGGCGGCGGCCGTTGAGTGCATACGTGTATCGGCCGCCGTCAGGCGAGCCACCACTGCTGGGTACACGTACGCGTAGTCATGGGGCCAGAGTACGCCGCCGAAGGGTCTCAGGGAGGCAAGTTGACACACCCCGGCGCGTTACGTACTGTTCTCCGAGTTGTCCGACGTGAGCGCCGACTCCGGTCGGTCCCCGGACAGCCATTCCGCAAGTACCAGTCAAGCTTCGACGCTTCGGTGTCGGCTGCTTTGGTGTGCGTATTCGCGAAATGAGGAATCCGTGTTCGAAAGGACGCGGCCCCCGATTAGCTCGGGAGCCGGGAATCCGCTAAAGTCTCACTCGTCGGAACGGCCCAACGGCCGGGAAGACAAACCCGCTGACTGGGAATCAGACGCCGAAAGGATCTGATAGAGTCGGAACCGCCGGAAAGGGAAACGCGAGAGCGGGAACCTGGAAAGCACCGAGGAAATCGGATCGAGAAAAGATCTG
>NZ_JBIWPP010000017.1:0-202264 GCF_044768335.1 Streptomyces sp. NPDC101151
AAACGCCCGGTTACATTCCGAACCCGGAAGCTAAGCCTCACAGCGCCGATGGTACTGCAGGGGGGACCCTGTGGGAGAGTAGGACGCCGCCGAACTCCTTTTAAAGCTCCGGCTCTTGGGCACATCGCCCAGGGGCCGGAGCTTTTTTGCGTTGAGGTAGGGTCAGGGGGCATCGTTGGCTCATTTTGCACAGGAGGCCCCCGGGTGGAGGTCCAGGAGACCCGTGTCCAGACAGACCGGGTCCTCACCATCCCCAACATCCTCAGCATGGCACGGCTCGTCGGCGTACCCCTGTTCCTGTGGTTGATCCTCAGGCCGGAGTTCGGGGGTCCCAACAGCGATGGCTGGGCCCTCCTCGTGCTGGCCTTCAGTGGGATCAGCGACTATCTCGACGGCAAGCTCGCCCGGCGGTGGAACCAGATCAGCAGTCTGGGCCGGCTCCTCGACCCCGCCGCCGACCGCCTCTACGTTCTTTCCACCCTGGTCGGCCTCACCTGGCGTGAGATCCTCCCGATCTGGCTGACGGCCCTTCTGCTCGTCAGAGAGCTGGTTCTGCTGGTGATGGTGGGAATCCTCAGGCGCCACGGCTATCCGCCGCCACAGGTGAACTTCCTGGGGAAGGCAGCCACGTTCAACCTGATGTATGCCTTCCCGCTCCTGCTCCTGAGTGACGGAAACGGATGGATCGCGTCACTCGCTGCTGTCTTCGGATGGGCGTTCGCGGGATGGGGTACAACGCTCTATTGGTGGGCAGGAGTGCTCTACGTGGTACAGGTCCGCCGCTTGGTCCGCGCGGATGCCGCGGCCGATTGAGCTCGTTGATTGTCCGGACATAGTGGCCCGATGGCCCGCTGCGGAAAACTGCGGGACAATCTGGACGGGTGAAGTCGGCTAGACAGTCGTCTCTTTAGGAGGACGCTTCCGACATGAAGGCCGTCGTGATGGCCGGTGGCGAAGGCACTCGCCTTCGCCCTATGACCTCCAGCATGCCCAAGCCGCTCCTGCCGGTGGTGAACCGCCCGATCATGGAGCACGTGCTACGGCTGCTCAAACGGCATGGGCTCAACGAGACCGTTGTCACCGTGCAGTTCCTGGCATCGCTCGTCAAGAACTACTTCGGGGACGGCGATGAGCTCGGAATGGAGCTCACATATGCCAATGAGGAGAAGCCACTCGGTACCGCCGGAAGCGTCAAGAACGCCGAAGAGGCGTTGAAGGACGACGCTTTCCTCGTCATCTCCGGTGATGCCCTGACCGACTTCGACCTCACCGACCTGATCAATTTCCACAAGGAGAAGGGCGCGCTGGTCACCGTTTGTCTGACCCGGGTGCCCAATCCGCTGGAATTCGGCATCACCATCGTCGACGAGGAAGGCAAGGTCGAGCGTTTCCTCGAGAAGCCGACATGGGGTCAGGTCTTCTCCGACACGGTCAACACGGGCATCTACGTCATGGAGCCCGAGGTTTTCGACTACGTCGAACCCGATGTGCCCGTCGACTGGTCCGGCGATGTCTTCCCGCAGCTGATGAAGGAAGGCAAGCCGATCTACGGCTACATCGCCGAGGGCTACTGGGAGGACGTCGGTACCCACGAGAGCTACGTCAAGGCCCAGGCCGACGTCCTTGAGGGCAAGGTCAACGTCGAGATCGACGGTTTCGAGATCTCCCCGGGAGTCTGGGTGGCCGAGGGGGCCGAGGTGCACCCCGATGCCGTCCTCCGCGGGCCGCTCTACATCGGCGACTACGCCAAGGTGGAGGCCGGCGCCGAAATCCGCGAGCACACCGTCGTCGGCTCCAACGTGGTCGTCAAGAGCGGTGCGTTCCTGCACAGGGCCGTGGTGCACGACAACGTGTATGTCGGCCAGCACAGCAATCTGCGCGGCTGTGTCGTCGGCAAGAACACAGACATCATGCGGGCCGCCCGGATCGAGGACGGCGCGGTCATCGGTGACGAATGCCTGATCGGTGAAGAATCGATCGTTCAGGGCAACGTGCGGGTCTATCCGTTCAAGACCATCGAGGCCGGCGCCTTCGTCAACACCTCGGTCATCTGGGAGTCGAGAGGACAGGCGAACCTTTTCGGCGCGCGCGGTGTCTCCGGGATCCTGAACGTGGAGATCACGCCCGAGCTGGCCGTACGGCTGGCGGGCGCCTATGCGACCACGTTGAAGAAGGGGTCCACGGTCACCACGGCACGTGACCATTCCCGAGGTGCCCGTGCCCTCAAGCGGGCCGTGATCTCCGCGCTCCAGGCCAGCGCCATCGACGTACGGGACCTGGAGAACGTGCCGCTGCCGGTGGCCCGGCAGCAGACCGCGCGAGGCAGTGCCGGCGGCATCATGATCCGGACCTCGCCGGGCGTGCCGGACTCCGTCGACATCATGTTCTTCGACGGGCAGGGAGCGGACCTGTCGCAGGGTGGCCAGCGCAAGCTCGACCGGGTGTTCGCGCGACAGGAGTACCGTCGGGCGTTCCCCGGTGAGATCGGCGACCTGTACTTCCCGGCGAGCGTCTTCGACTCGTACACCGGCTCCCTGCTGCGGAACGTCGACATCACCGGGATCGCGGAATCGGGCCTCAAGGTCGTCGTGGACGCCTCCAACGGCAGTGCCGGCCTCGTCCTGCCCAGTCTGCTCGGCAAGCTGGGTGTGGACTCGCTGACCATCAACCCCGGTCTCGACGAGTCCAGGCCCACGGAGACCGAAGAGATACGGCGGAACGGGCTGGTGCGCCTCGGCGAGATAGTGGCCTCCTCCCGAGCCGCGTTCGGCGTCCGGTTCGACCCCGTCGGCGAGCGGCTGTCGCTCGTGGACGAGAAGGGCCGGATCATCGAGGACGACCGGGCTCTGCTCGTGATGCTGGACCTGGTGGCCGCCGAGCGGCGCAGCGGTCGTGTGGCCCTGCCGGTGACGACGACCCGGATCGCCGAGCAGGTGGCCGCCTATCACGGCACACAGGTCGAGTGGACCACCACCTCTCCCGACGACCTCACGCGCGTGGGACGGGACGAGGGCACCATTTTCGGCGGTGACGGCAAGGGCGGGTTCATCGTCCCCGAGTTCAGCAGCGTCTACGACGGCACGGCGGCCTTCGTACGACTGATCGGGCTGGTGGCGCGCACGCAGCTCACGCTGAGCCAGATCGACGCACGGATTCCGCGGGCGCACGTCCTCAAGCGGGACCTGGCGACCCCGTGGGCCGTCAAGGGCCTGGTGATGCGGCGTGTCGTCGAGGAGGCGGGCGATCGCTCTGTCGACACGACGGACGGTGTGCGGGTCGTGGAGACCGACGGGCGTTGGGTGATGGTGCTGCCCGACCCGGCCGAGGCCGTCACCCATCTGTGGGCCGAGGGCCCCGACGACGCGTCGGCGCAGGCCCTGCTGGACGAGTGGTCGGCCGTGGTGGACAGCGCCGGGCGGTAGGACCGGCGGCTCCGCACGGCAAAATGGCACTGCACACGCGCGTGCCGGACAAGTGTCCCCAAGGGGGCCTGTCCGGCACGCCGGTGGGGCCATTCGGAGGTACTGCGCGCGACATGCGACGATGTGCGGCATGCCGCAGCAACCCCCCGTTCGGAGCAGCCCCCCGCAGCCGCGGCGTCCGGACGCTTCCATGTCGTTGATCACCAACGTCATGGACCACAGCCTCGACGACGGATATGCCGAGGCCGCCGCCCGGAAGAAGTCCCAGGGCGAGGGCGGGCTGCCGAAGACTCTGCGGGCGAAGCTGGGCCTGGCGGCCGGACTGGTTCTCGCGGCGTTGGTCGTGACCGTCGGAGCCGCACAGGCGCGCGTGGCGGCACCTGTGGTGGCCAAGGAGCGCCAGGAGCTGATCGACCGCATCGACCGCGAGACCGCGGACGCCGACAGGCTCGAGAGCGATGTCGACACATTGCGTGACGATGTCGATGCGCGCCGGCGGGCGGCACTGAAGCAGAGTGGCGGCAGCACCGAGGCGGACCTGGTGGGCGTTCTGTCGGGCGCCTCCGCTGTGCACGGCCGCGGGGTGAAACTCGTGGTGAACGACGCCAAGGAGGCCAGTTCCGGCGGCGACGCCACCGATCCGCGCGAGACCTCCGACTTCTCCGACACCGGACGGCTGCGCGACCGGGACATGCAGCGGGTGGTCAACGGTCTGTGGGCCTCCGGAGCCGAGGCCGTCTCGATCAATGGACAGCGGCTGACGGCCCTGTCCGCGATCAGGGCCGCAGGTGACGCGATACTGGTCGACAACAAGCCGCTGGTGCCGCCGTACACGGTGCTGGCGGTGGGGGACGGGGAGCGGCTGAGCACCAGGTTCCAGAACAGTGCCGACGGCCTGTATCTGCATGCCCTGGAGGAGAACTTCGGCATCCGCGCCACCATCTCCACGGAGGGTGACGTCCGGTTGCCCGCCGCACCGAGTGTGATCGTACGTACAGCACAGCCGGACGCCGAGCAGACTGAGAAGGGCACATCGTGATCGCCGTACTGGGCCTCGTCGTGGGAGTCGTGGCCGGCCTGTTGGTCCGGCCTGAGGTTCCGGCGGTCGTCGAGCCTTACCTGCCGATCGCCGTCGTGGCGGCGCTCGACGCCGTGTTCGGTGGTCTGCGGGCCATGCTGGACGGCATCTTCGACGACAAGGTCTTCGTGGTGTCGTTCCTCTCGAACGTGGTTGTGGCCGCGCTGATCGTCTTCCTCGGCGACAAGTTGGGGGTGGGCGCGCAGCTGTCCACGGGTGTCGTGGTGGTGCTCGGTATCCGGATCTTCTCGAACGCCGCGGCCATCCGGCGGCACGTCTTCCGGGCGTGACGGCGATGAGCAACCAGGAGGAGCAGCCGGAGAACAGGCTGCGCAAGGAACTGCCCGACGAGGTTCCGGCCTCGGCCGCCGAGCCCGGACCGGCGCCCGCCGACAGCTCCCAGGGGACTCCCGCCGAGAGCGCCCAGCGGACAGCCGAGAGCTCCGAGCCGCGCCTCACCGGGCGCCAGCGGCTGGTCAAGGGGCTGTGGCCGCCGCGGATCACCCGGGCTCAACTCATCGTCGCGCTGCTGCTGTTCGGCCTCGGATTCGGGCTGGCCGTGCAGGTGGCGTCGAACAGTGACAGTGACAGCGCGCTGCGCGGCGCCCGTCAGGAAGATCTTGTTCGCATCCTCGATGAACTGGATGACCGTACTCAGCGTCTTGAGGACGAGAAGCAGGGACTCGAAAAGCAGCGTCAGGAGCTGCAGAGCAGCTCCGACCAGGCCGCGGAGGCACGCAAGCAGACCGCCGAGAAGGAGAAGCAACTCGGCATTCTGGCGGGCACCGTCGCGGCGGAGGGTCCCGGCATCACCATGACGATCGAGGACACGAAGGGGACGGTCAAGGCGGACATGCTGCTCGACGCGATCCAGGAGCTGCGCGCGGCCGGCGCGGAGGCGATCCAGGTCAACGGGGTACGGGTGGTCGCGAGCAGCTACTTCACCGACTCCGGAAAGAGCGTGAGCGTCGACGGGAACAAGATCAACGCTCCCTATCGTTTCAAGGTCATCGGCAAGCCGCAGGATCTCGAGCCGGCGCTGAACATCCCTGGAGGCGTGGTGCAGACCCTGGAGAAGGAGCAGGCCACGGTGACCGTCGACCGGTCGAGCAAGATCGTCGTGGATGCCTTGCGGCACGCGAAGCAGCCTGACTACGCTCGGTCGTCCTCCCAGTGAACCGGCGGTGCATGGGGGACGTCGGGCAGGGGCATGAGGTTGCGGGGGGTCGGCGCATCGATGAGGTGGTGCGTGGTGGAAACTGTTTGGCGGATACGGACGTTGTGAGGATGTCCGGGTCGGCCGGTGTAGGCAATCAGGGTTCGTCCTGCCCCACGGGCGGGTCTGTTTCGGTCAAGGGGAATCGCCCGTGAAGTTGTTTGCGAAGTTGTTCGGCAAGAGCGCGCGAGAGGGTAGCGACAACGCGACCGCTCGTCATCGCGCACAGCCTGACGCAGAGGGCCAGCGCCCGCTGTTCCGCGACCAGGTCACTGGTCCGGGCGGTGACATTTCCGGAGGCCAGGGCGCGGCGTCTGTTGACCCTGCCCAGTCCGGCGGCATAGGTTTCGGGCAACCGTCAACCTCAAGTGCGGGTGGAGGGTTTGCCCCCGGCCCGTACGCGTCGAACGCCCCCGCGGGGCAGCCGCGGCAGGAGGATCCGTCCATGTCGGTCCTGGTGTGTACGAGGTGCGGTAACCGCAATGCGGAGAACGCCCGGTTCTGCTCCAACTGCGGGGCGCCGTTGCGGCCCGGCGTGGCGCCGGAGCGCGCGTCGGAGACCACCTCCACGATCTCCATCTCCGGCATCGAGGCCTATGACGCCGAGGTGACCGGGCAGACGGCGGTGCCGATGCTCTCGCCCGAGGCGCAGGCCGCGGTCGACGCGTTGCCGCTGGGCTCGGCGCTGCTCGTGGTGCGCCGAGGGCCGAACTCGGGCAGCCGCTTCCTGCTGGACAGCGACCTGACCACGGCGGGCCGTCACCCGCAGAGCGACATCTTCCTGGACGACGTGACGGTCTCCCGCCGGCACGTGGAGTTCCGGCGCTCCCAGGACGGCTCGTTCACGGTGGCCGACGTCGGCAGTCTGAACGGCACGTACGTCAACCGTGAGCGGATCGACCAGGTCCCTCTGTCGAACGGTGACGAGGTGCAGATCGGCAAGTACCGGCTGGTCTTCTACGCGAGCCGGCAGGGCATCTGACCCCCGGACCCCGTCCGGGGGGACCCCAGGGGAGGTCCATGCTTCAAACACCGAGCGGCGGTGCCCGAAGCGGTACCGCCGCCACGGACGGTGGGCTGATGAGCATCGGCACGGTGCTGAATGCGCTGCGCGACGAATTCCCCGAGGTCACCATCTCCAAGATTCGCTTCCTGGAGTCGGAGGGCCTCGTCGAGCCGCAGCGGACCCCGTCGGGGTACCGGAAGTTCAGTACGCAGGACGTGGAGCGCCTCGGGCATGTCCTGAGGATGCAGCGGGACCACTATCTGCCGCTCAAGGTGATCCGCGAGCACCTGGACGCCATGGAGCGGGGGGAGGCCGTCCAGCTGCCCGTGGTGGGGCGCCAGCGCACCGGCGAGGAGGTCCTGGAGTCGCCCGAGCGGCCCACGGTCGCCCGGATCGGGCGGGCCGAGCTGCTGGCGGCCGCGGAGATCGATGAGGGGACCCTGGAGGAGTGGGAGTCGTACGGGCTCCTCGCTCCCCTGGCGGAGGGGGCGTACGACGCCGAGGCCGTCACCGTGGCCTCGCTCGTCTCCGAGCTGGGCCGATTCGGTATCGAGCCGCGCCACCTGCGGGTGATGAAGGCCGCCGCCGACCGCGAGGCGGGTCTCGTGGACCAGGTGGTGGCCCCCCTGAAGCGCCACCGCAACCCGCAGACCAGGGCCCACGCCGAGGCCCGTACGAAGGAACTGGCGGCGCTCACGGTGAGGCTGCACGCCGCGTTGGTGCAGATCGCCCTCGGTGTGCGGTTGCCCTGAGCGGCGGGGTGTCCCACCGGCCGGATCGGGCACCTGTTCCCGGCCCGACTACCCAAACGTCCCGGGCACGGCCTAGGGTTGCTGTGTGAACGAGCTCGATGTCGTAGGTGTCCGGGTCGAAATGCCCTCCAACCAACCGATCGTGCTCCTGCGCGAAGTGGGGGGCGACCGTTACCTCCCCATCTGGATCGGGCCGGGGGAGGCGACGGCGATCGCCTTCGCCCAGCAGGGCATGGCCCCCGCGCGACCGCTGACCCACGACCTGTTCAAGGACGTGCTGGAGGCCGTCGGCCAGGAGCTGACCGAAGTGCGCATCACGGATCTGCGTGAGGGCGTCTTCTACGCGGAGCTGGTCTTCGCCAGCGGGGTCGAGGTGAGCGCCCGTCCCTCGGATGCCATAGCGCTCGCCCTGCGTACCGGAACGCCGATCTACGGCAGCGACACGGTGCTGGACGACGCGGGCATCGCGATTCCGGACGAGCAGGAGGACGAGGTGGAGAAGTTCCGCGAGTTCCTCGACCAGATCTCGCCCGAGGACTTCGGTACCAGCAGCCAGTGAGGCGGGGGCCGGCCGGGCGACCCGAGGGTCCGAGACCGGTCGTTCGCCGCTTCTCGACGCCGGGCACCATGGCATTTGCCAGCGGCCCGTGAGAGCGTCCTACGACTCCCCGCCAGAGCATTCGGCTAGCCTTTCCCCGCGGTGGGGTGCGGGAAACCACTCCTAGGGTGATTATCACTCGGCGTGCCGAGTGTGGCGATCGTTGACGCACCCCTGGTGACTGCCTACCGTCGAGAAGGCAGGTCAAGGACGGAGGTCGGCGTGAGAACGAGCGGCGACGGTACGGCTGGGGGTGCCCCGGGACGCGATTTCGGGGAGAGCGGTCCGTACCCGCTTCACAGCAACGCGGTCGATCACGCCCCGCGGCGACCGACGGCGGTGCCGAACGGCGGAGGGGCGGCGTCCATGACAACCGAGGAGATCGGCTACCGGGGGCCCACGGCCTGCGCGGCCGCCGGCATCACCTACCGGCAGCTCGACTACTGGGCCCGCACCGGGCTGGTCGAGCCGAGCGTCCGGCCCGCGTACGGGTCGGGAACGCAGCGGCTGTACAGCTTCCGGGACGTCGTCGTCCTGAAGATCGTCAAGCGGTTCCTGGACACCGGGGTCTCGCTGCAGAACATCCGTACGGCCGTCCTGCACCTGAGGGAACGCGGTTTCCGCGATCTGGAGCGCATGACCCTCATGAGCGACGGTGCCACGGTCTACGAGTGCAGCTCGCCCGACGAGGTCCACGCCCTGCTCCAGGGCGGTCAGGGCATCTTCGGGATCGCCGTCGGCGTGGTCTGGCGGGACGTGGAAAGCGCCCTCTCCCAGCTGCACGGCGAGCGCATCGACACCGGGGAGACCCTGGTCGGGCACAACCCCGCGGACGAGCTGGCGAGGCGGCGCAACCGCGCGGTCTGACGGTGCCCCTCGGGGGGCCGCATTGTCAGTGGTGTGGTGCAGCATCGGAGATGTGAGAAACGCGCCCACGATCCTGCATCTCGACATGGATGCCTTCTTCGCCTCGGTGGAGCAGGCATCCAAGCCGAGCCTGCGCGGGAAGGCCGTCGTGGTGGGCGGACTCGGACCACGTGGGGTGGTGGCCACCGCGTCGTACGAGGCACGGGTCTTCGGGGTCCACTCCGCGATGCCGATGGCGCAGGCGCGCCGGTTGGCGCCCAACGCCGCGTATCTGGTGCCCCGCTTCGCTCTCTACCGGTCGGTCAGCGACCACGTGATGGTGCTGTTGCGGGAGCTGTCACCGCTCGTGGAGCCGCTGAGCCTGGACGAGGCGTTCGTGGATCTGGAGGCCGGGGGAACGGCCTGGGACGAGGAGTCGGCGCGGCTGACGGGGGCGAAGCTGCGTGCGGACATCCGGGCGGTCACGGGAGTCACGGGGTCGGTGGGGCTGGCCGCCTCCAAGATGCTCGCCAAGATCGCCTCGGAGCAGGCCAAGCCCGACGGACTCGTGCTCATCGATCCCGGGACCGAGCGGGCACTGCTGGGCCCCATGCCGGTGCGGACCCTGCCCGGGGTCGGTCCGGCGACCGGTGACCATCTGCGGCGCGCCGGGATCACCACCGTCGAAGAGCTGGCCGAGGCGGGTGAGGACGAACTCGTACGACTGCTCGGCAAGGCGCACGGGCACGCGCTGTACGCCATGGCGCTGGCGCGCGACGACCGGCCCGTGGTGGCCGAGCGGGAGACCAAGTCGGTGTCGGTGGAGGACACCTATGACGTGGACATCCATGACCGGCTGCGGGTCGGCCTGGAGGTGCAGCGGCTCGCGGACCGGTGTGTGCGGCGGCTGCGCGGGGCCGGGCTGTCGGGGCGGACCATCGTGCTGAAGGTGCGGCGGTACGACTTCTCGACGCTGACCCGCTCCGAGACGCTCAGGGGGCCCACCGACGATCCGGCGGTGATCCGTGAGGCGGCCGCGCGGCTGCTGGAGTCGGTGGACACCACGGGCGGGGTGCGGCTGCTCGGCGTGGGTGTCTCGGGGCTCGCCGACTACACCCAGGAGGACCTGTTCGCGCAGGCGGCGGGCGAGCGGGCCGCGGAGACGCCGGAGGAGTCCGCGCCGGAGGCGGTTCAGGAGCATCCGGAGCCCGTCGAACGGCACTGGCGTGCGGGGCACGACGTACGGCATGCCGAGCACGGGTACGGCTGGGTGCAGGGCAGCGGCCTGGGCCGGGTCACCGTGCGCTTCGAGACACCGGACTCGCCGCCGGGACGGGTCCGCACCTTCCGGGTCGACGACCCCGGCCTGGAGCCGGTGGATCCGCTGCCGCTGGTCCCCGGCGCGCCGGGCCCGCCGCCCCGGGCCGAGGGTCCGGGGGAAGCGTCCGAAGGAGGGACGGACGCCTCACCGGCCGGAGCGGTTCACGTCTCCTCCGTGCCCGCCAGCTTCCCGAAGTCGCGGTCCGGGAGCGGGGAGGGTGAGGTCACGTCGAGTCCGTAGTGGTGGTAGAGCTGGAGTTCCTGCTCGGGGGAGAGGTGGCGGCCCACCCCGAAGTCCGGGGCGTCCTTGATGAGCGCGCGTTCGAAGGGAACCCGGAGGGCGCCCTCGATCAGTTCGCTGGGCTCCAGCGGGACGAAGGCGTCCCGGGAGAACAGACCGGTCCGTATGGCCGCCCACTCCGGCACACCCGTCGCGTCGTCGAGATACACCTCGTCGATGGTGCCGATCTTGGTGCCATTGCGGTCGAACGCCTTGCGGCCGATCAGGTTGCGCGGATCGATATCGGTCTGCACGGTCCCTCTCCCTCCACTTGGTCGCAACTCATCCGTAAGCACTACAAAAGAGCACATTCAAGGAGGCGGCCACTCGAGGACTCGGGCGTTGACCTCGCTGGTAGGCTGACAGCGGCTGCTGACCCCGTGCGGGAGAGTCCTCCGATCACCTCGGAGGCGCCGAAGGAGCAAATCCTCCCCGGAATCTCTCAGGCTCACGTACCGCACGGACGAGGTCACTCTGGAAAGCAGGGCGAGTGCCGACGGCACCCGCCCTCACCGACGGTGAAAGCCGGGACCCGCGGGCGCCCGGTGAAGCTCTCAGGTTGAGATGACAGAGGGGGAGGCCGTCGGGGTATCCGCGCCGTGGTGCCCCTCGAAGGTCGCGTCAGACCAGGAGGCCTCCGCAATGACCGCCCATCGCATTCCGCTCTCCGAGCTCGAAGCGGGCATCCCCTTCGAGCAGCGCCACATCGGGCCCGACGAGGAGGCGCGGGACAAGATGCTCGCGCACGTCGGCTACGGCTCCCTCGACGAGCTGACCGCCGCCGCGGTCCCGGATGTGATCAAGAATGCCGACGCCCTGGACCTGCCGGGCGCCCGCACCGAGGCCGAGGTGCTCGCCGAGCTGCGCTCGCTCGCCGACCGCAACCAGGTCCTCGGCTCCATGATCGGCCTCGGCTACCACGGCACCTTCACCCCGCCGGTCATCCTGCGCAACGTCATGGAGAACCCGGCCTGGTACACGGCCTACACGCCGTACCAGCCGGAGATCTCGCAGGGCCGCCTGGAGGCCCTGCTGAACTTCCAGACGATGGTCGCCGAGCTGACCGGCCTGCCCACCTCCGGCGCCTCCCTGCTCGACGAGGGCACGGCCGCCGCCGAGGCGATGGCGCTGTCCCGGCGCATGGGCAAGAACAAGAAGGGCCTGTTCCTGATCGACGCGGACGCGCTGCCGCAGACCATCGCCGTCATCGAGACCCGCGCCGAGCCGACCGGTGTGGAGGTCGTCGTCGCCGACCTCAGCGACGGCATCCCGGCCGACATCGCCGCGCGCGAGATCAACGGCGTGCTGGTCCAGTACCCCGGCGCCTCCGGCGTCGTACGCGACATCAAGCCGGTCATCGACCAGGCGCACGAGCTGGGCGCGCTCGTCACCGTCGCCGCCGACCTGCTGGCCCTCACCCTGCTGGTCTCGCCCGGTGAGCTGGGCGCGGACATCGCCGTCGGCACCACCCAGCGCTTCGGCGTGCCGATGGGCTTCGGCGGTCCGCACGCCGGCTACATGGCGGTGCACGAGAAGTTCGCGCGCAGCCTGCCCGGCCGTCTCGTCGGCGTCTCCGTCGACGCCGACGGAAACAAGGCCTACCGCCTCGCGCTGCAGACCCGTGAGCAGCACATCCGCCGCGAGAAGGCCACCAGCAACATCTGCACCGCGCAGGTGCTGCTCGCCGTGATGGCGGGCATGTACGCCGTCTACCACGGCCCCGAGGGCCTCAGGGTCATTGCCCGCCGTACCCACCGCTACGCCACGGTCCTCGCCGAGGGCCTGAAGGCCGGCGGTGTGGAGATCGTGCACGGCTCCTACTTCGACACCCTCACCGCGCGCGTGCCCGGCAAGGCCGCCGAGGTCGTCGCCGCCGCCCGTGAGAAGGGGGTCAACCTGCGTCCGGTCGACGCCGACCTCGTCTCCCTCGCCTGTGACGAGACCACCAACCGGGCCCAGCTGGCCGCCGTGTGGTCCGCGTTCGGTGTCGAGGGCGACATCGAGGCGCTGGACGCCGCGACCGGGGAGGCCCTGCCCGAGGCGCTGCTGCGCACCGACGACTACCTGACCCACCCGGTCTTCCACGAGCACCGCTCCGAGACCGCGATGCTGCGCTACCTGCGCAAGCTGGCCGACCGCGACTACGCGCTCGACCGCGGCATGATCCCGCTGGGCTCCTGCACCATGAAGCTCAACGCGACCACGGAGATGGAGCCGGTCACCTGGCCCGAGTTCGGCCAGCTGCACCCGTTCGCGCCCGCCGAGCAGGCCGAGGGCTACCTCACGCTCATCCATGAGCTGGAGGACCGTCTCGCCGAGGTCACCGGCTACGACAAGGTCTCGCTCCAGCCGAACGCCGGCTCCCAGGGCGAGCTGGCCGGGCTGCTGGCCGTGCGTGGCTACCACCGCGCCAACGGCGACAAGCAGCGCATCATCTGCCTCATCCCCTCCTCCGCGCACGGCACCAACGCCGCCAGTGCCGTGATGGCCGGCATGAAGGTCGTCGTCGTGAAGACCGCCGAGGACGGCGAGATCGACGTCGAGGACCTGCGGACGAAGATCGAGCAGCACCGTGACGAGCTGGCCGTCCTGATGATCACCTACCCGTCCACCCACGGTGTGTTCGAGGAGCACGTCGCCGACATCTGCGCCCAGGTGCACGAGGCCGGCGGCCAGGTGTACGTCGACGGCGCGAACCTCAACGCACTGGTCGGCCTCGCCAAGCCGGGGCACTTCGGCGGCGACGTCTCGCACCTGAACCTGCACAAGACCTTCTGTATCCCGCACGGCGGCGGCGGCCCCGGCGTCGGCCCGGTCGCGGTCCGCGCGCACCTGGCGCCGTACCTGCCCAACCACCCGATGCAGCCCGCGGCCGGCCCGGAGACGGGCGTCGGCCCGATCTCGGCGGCGCCGTGGGGCAGCGCGGGCATCCTGCCGATCTCGTGGGCGTACGTCCGTCTGATGGGCGGCGAGGGCCTCAAGCGCGCCACCCAGGTGGCCGTGCTCTCCGCGAACTACATCGCCAAGCGCCTGGAGCCGCACTACCCGGTGCTCTACACGGGCCCCGGCGGCCTGGTGGCGCACGAGTGCATCATCGACCTGCGCCCGCTGACCAAGGCGACCGGCGTGAGCGTGGACGACGTGGCGAAGCGCCTGATCGACTACGGCTTCCACGCGCCGACGATGTCCTTCCCGGTGGCCGGCACGCTGATGATCGAGCCGACCGAGTCCGAGGACGTGGCCGAGCTGGACCGTTTCTGCGAGGCGATGATCGCCATCCGCGCGGAGATCGAGAAGGTCGGCTCCGGCGAGTGGCCCGCACAGGACAACCCGCTGGCCGGCGCGCCGCACACATCCGCCGCGCTCGGCGGCGAGTGGGCGCACGCCTACAGCCGCGAGGAGGCCGTCTTCCCGGCCGGTGTCTCGGCCGCCGACAAGTACTGGCCGCCGGTGCGCCGCATCGACCAGGCCTTCGGTGACCGCAACCTGGTCTGCTCCTGCCCGCCGCTGGACGCGTACGAGGACTGAGCGACCCCTGGTGAGAGCCCCGCCCGTGTACCGGGCGGGGCTCCGCCGTCTCTCAGGCCGAGGGCGGCGGCTTCTCATGCCGAGTCCGGCGCGTTCTCACGCCGAGGCCGGACGACTTCTCGTATCGAGGCCGGACGAGTTCTCACAGCGAGGCCAGCGACACCTCGGTCGACTTGATCAGGGCGATCACGTCGGAGCCCACGAAGAGGCCGAGGTCTTCAGCCGCATCCTTGGTGATCACGGCCGTGAGTTCGCCGCCGGGCACAGCGACCTTCACTGAGGCCATGGCCGCACCGAGAGCGAGATGGACGATCGCGCCGGGAAGCTGGTTGCGGATCGACAGACCCTCGACCCGGCTCGTGGCGAGCGAGATCTCCGTCGACTTCACCAGCGCGCGGACGGGAGAGCCCGGGGCCAGGCCGAGCTGCTCGACGGCCTCCAGGGTGATGGCCGCCATCAGGTCCTGCCCGCCGTCCAGGTGGATCTTCACCGTGGCCATGACCTCGCCGGGGTGGAGTTCGGTGACGGTTCCCGGGAGCTGGTTGCGGATGCTCAGTGTCATGGGCACCCACCGTAGAGTGCGCGTCCGTTCAGAGCGGGTATGCGTGTGTCTGCGTCGCTTTGACCGTCGCCCAGACGGCAGCGCCGGGATGCAGATCCAGCTCGGCGGCGGCGACCGTGGTGAGGTCGGCGGCGAGGGGGAGTTCGCCGGTGAGGTCGGCGCGGATCTGGTCGCCGTGGGTCTCCAGGCCGGCGACCTCGCAGCGCCACATGTTGCGGGCGCTGGCGCCGGTGGGCCGGTCCTGGAAGAGGGTGACGGCGACGGGCGGGAACGCCACGAAGACCGGACCGGACAGGTCCTCGGTGGTCGTGATCGAAGGCCCCGCGTCGAGCCGTACGGTGTGCCCCTCGGCCCGTCCGCGGTACAGATTGAGGCCGACGAGCTGGGCGATGTAGTCCGTGCGCGGATGGCGGGCGATGTCGCCCGGGGTGCCCTCCTGGACGACCCGGCCGTGCTCGACGACCACCAGCCGGTCCGCGAGCACCATGGCGTCCAGCGGGTCGTGCGTGACGAGGACGGCCACCGCCTCGAACTCGGCCAGGTGGCGGCGGAGCTGGGACCGGACCTCCAGGCGGGTCCGGGCGTCCAGGGCCGCGAGCGGCTCGTCCAGCAGCAGCAGCCGGGGCCGGGTGGCCAGCGCGCGGGCGAGCGCGACCCGCTGGGCCTGGCCGCCGGAGAGGCGGCGGGGCTTGGCGCCGGTGTGGTCGGCGAGGCCCATGCGGTCGAGCCAGGCGGCGGCCTGGGCGCGCGCCTCGGCCTTGCCGACGCCCTGGCAACGCGGTCCGAAGGCCACGTTGTCGAGGGCGGACAGATGCGGGAAGAGCAGGTAGTCCTGGAAGACGACGCCGACCGGGCGGGCCTCGGGCGGGGTGTGCTCAAGGGACGCCCCGTCCAGTCGCAGATGCCCGTCGGTGAGGGGGACCAGACCGGCGAGGGCGCGCAGGGCGGTGGTCTTGCCCGCGCCGTTGGGGCCGAGCAACGCGACGACGTCCCCGGGTGCGGCGGCCAGGGCCACGTCGAGCCGGAAGGAGCCCTGCTCGACGACGAGACGGGCGTCCAGCCCCTGCTCGCCCACGGCCTCGGGTGCGAGGTCGGCCTCGGGGGCGTCGATGTCGGTCATGAAGGGAACATCCAGCGGGGTCTCGTCGGGGGCGTGGTGTGGTCGTACAGCGGTGTCATCGGGGCAGCGTGCCGTCGTGCATGTTCGATCGTCCTCCCATGCGCGCGCGGCCGTCAGGACCCGGTCAGCCACCGGTCGCGCAATCCCGCCAGCACGGTGATCGAGACGGCCAGCAGGACCAGGCTGAGGGCGATGGCCGCGTCGGGGTCGTTCTGCAGGGCGAGGTACACGGCGAGGGGCATGGTCTGGGTGCGGCCGGGAAAGTTGCCGGCGAAGGTGATCGTCGCGCCGAACTCGCCGAGCGCGCGGGCCCAGGCCAGGACGGCACCCGCGGCGATACCGGGAGCGATCAGCGGCAGGGTGACCCGGCGGAAGGCGGTGAAGCGGGAGGCCCCCAGTGTGGTGGCCGCCTCCTCGAAGCGCGGGTCGGCGGCGCGCAGGGTGCCCTCGACGCTGATGACCAGGAACGGCATCGCGACGAACGCCTCCGCGATGATGACCCCGGTGGTGGTGAACGGCAGCGTGATGCCGAACCAGGAGTCGAGCCACTTGCCGACGACTCCGTTGCGGCCCAGGGCGAGCAGCAGGGCCACACCGCCGACCACCGGCGGAAGCACCAGCGGCAGGGTCACCAGAGCCCGTACGAGGCCACGGCCGGGGAAGTCCGTGCGCGCCAGCAGCCAGGCCAGCGGCACGCCGAGCACGAGGCTCACGGCGGTGGCGGCCGTGGCGCTGATGAGGGACAGCTGGAGCGCCTGCCACACCTCGGTGCTGGTCAGCAGGTCCGGCAGACTGCGCCAGGGAGCACGGACGAGCAGGGCGATCAGGGGCAGCAGCAGGAACGCGAGCGCCACCAGGCCCGGTACGAGCAGCGGGAGCGGCACTCCGCGCCGGCCCGCGCGAACGCGGCGGCGCCGCGGCCCACCCGTGCGGGGGTCGGCCGCGGCGCCGGGCTTGTCGAGCGAGGTCACGGCTTGAGGAACCCGGCCTCGCTCAGAACCTTCTGGCCCTCGGCGGACTGCACCAGCGCGATGAACGCCTTGGCCCCCTCGGCGTGCTGAGCGTTCTTCAGCAGGGTGATGGGGTAGTCGTTGATGGCCTTGGCCGATTCGGGGAACTCCACGCCCTCCACCTTGCCACCCGCCGCCTTCACATCGGTCTTGTAGACGACCGCGGCGTCGGCCTCCTTCAGCACCACCTTGTTCAGGGCGGACTTGACGTCCTCCTCGTAGGAGACCGGGGTGAGCTTGAGGCTGCTGGCGTCCAGAGCCTTCTGCGCGGCGGCGCCGCACGGCACGGTCTTGTCGCACAGGACGACCTTCAGACCGGACTTGGTGAGGTCCTTGAGGGAGGCCACCTTGTCGGGGTTGCCCGGCAGGGTGGCGATCTCCAGCTGGTTGCGGACGAAGGTGGCCGGAGTGCCGACCGCGTCCTTCTTGTCCGTCACGATCGCCATGGTCTTGGGGCTGGCGGCGGCGAAGACGTCGGCGGGGGCTCCGCTGGTGATGCTCGCGGCAAGAGTGTCGCTGCCGCCGAAGTTGAAGCTGACCTTGGTGCCGGGGTTGTCCTTCTCGAACTCCTTGCCCAGGGCCGTGAAGCTCTCCTTGAGGGAGGCGGCCGCGAACACGGTGACCTCGCCGGAGAGCTTCGGGGAGGCGGAGGAGGAGTCGGACTTGTTCGACTTGGCCGAGTCGTCGGACGAAGAGGAGCAGGCGCTCAATGCCATCAGGGCAGCGGCTCCCGCGCCGGCCAGCTGCAGCATCC
The DNA here is from genome assembly GCF_044768335.1 of Streptomyces sp. NPDC101151. Taxonomy (NCBI): domain Bacteria; kingdom Bacillati; phylum Actinomycetota; class Actinomycetes; order Kitasatosporales; family Streptomycetaceae; genus Streptomyces; species Streptomyces sp. NPDC101151. Next base: position 17,493 of record NZ_JBIWPP010000017.1, read on the forward strand.
GGGTCCGGCGCACGGAACGAGTCTTCACGGATCTACTCCTCGGGTTCTGTGGAACAACTGTCGCGCCCTGTCACGGCCGGTCAACGGCCGTGCGGCGATGATACTGCCGCATCTGCCAGGTGTAAGTCTCCTGTCACATCGCATGAGCTGCGAACATATGACTTGGAGCTTGCATGTGCGTTTGTACGGTGCTCAGCCGGGGGTACGGTCCTGCGGGAGGTGGTCGCGGTGAAGCTCGCGGAACTCGCCCTGACCGGCGATCTCGTACGACCGGCCCGGCTGACCGTGCCGGATCTGCTCGGCTGGCAGCAGCACCGGGCGGACGTCAGCTTCGAGTGCGCGACCAGCGGCATCCAGCACCACCGGTTCGCCGGCCCGCGCCTGTACGACGTGCTCGCCGACGCCGGACCCGGATTCGACCCGGCCCGGCGCAAGGACCGGCTGCGCTTCCTCATCGCCGTCACGGGCGCCGACGGTCACCACGCCCTGCTGTCCTGGGCCGAGATCGACCCGGACTTCGCGGACGCTCCGGTGCTGCTCGCGGTCGCGATCGACGGCACTCCGCTGGATGCGGCGGGCCCCCAGCTGGTGCTGCCGCAGGACCGCTGCGGGGCCCGGCACATCAGCGGGATCACGGCGATCCGGGTGGACGGCGCCTACGGCTTCGGCGATCCGGCGCCGACCGCACCCGCCCGCGCGTCAGCGGCAACTCCGTGAACCGCACACCGGTCGCCCGCTCGTCGACGCCACCACCCTGACCGGCCTCGACGCGCTACCAGCCGGTGGCCACGCCGACGTCCGCGCCGCAAACGGCCCGGCCGTGCCGTCCTCGGGCCGCTGCCGGACGCAGACCGCTCTGCGGGCGCCGTACCGCTGAGCACGCTGGAGGCTCCGGAAGCCCGGGAGATCCCTGAGGCGTTCCTCGCCCGCGACGGATCGTGGGCGCGTACGGCTCGGACGCTGCTCGGTCTCAGACGCGATCGCTCGGGCGCTGCACGCTCTCAGACGCGATCGATGTGCACGTTCGTGGACTTCACGCGCGCGGTGGCCTCCATGCCGACCTCCAGGCCCAGTTCCTCCACGGCCTCCCGGGTCAGCAGTGAGACCAGCCGGTGCGGGCCCGCCTGGATCTCCACCTGGGCGGCGACGTCGCCGAGCTTGATGGCCGTGACGATGCCTGGGAAGGCGTTGCGGACCGAGGTGTAGGAGGCGTCTTCCTCGCCGGCGCCCGCCTTCGCGAGTTCGACCGAGAACGCGGCGAGGTCCTTGCCGTCGATGAGCCGCCGCCCGGCATCATCGCGATGGGTGGCCACGCGGCCGGCGTCGGCCCAGCGGCGGGCGGTGTCGGGGCTCACGCCGAGCAGCCGGGCGGCCTGGCCGATCGTGTAGGACTGCATGCCGGTCACGATAGGGCCACCACCACGGAACCGTGGACGTGGGGTTGGCCGTTGGGTATAACGCGATATAGCGTTAGTGCGTGTCGGTGGCTCCCTGCGGGGGCGTCTGAATCGAGGTGAGGGTATGTCGGCCGAGCTGGTGCCCACGGATGTGCCGTCCGTGCAGAAGGCCTCGCACGCGGACCGGGACCGGGTGGTGGACGTGCTGACGGCTGCCGCCGGGGACGGCAGGCTCACCGCCGAGGAACAGGACGAGCGGGTGGCGGTCGCCCTGTCCGCGCGCACGCTCGGGGAGCTGGCTCGGCTGACCGCCGACCTGCCGGACGCGGTCGGGGCGGCGCAGGTCGAGGACGTGGTCCGCATCGAGCAGCAGGGCGCCTCGGCCCTGCGCGGCGACGGATGGGCGGTGCCGCGCCGGATGGAGATCCGTTCGGAGTGGGGCGATGTGACACTCGACTTCACCCGGGCGGTGATCACTCATGACACCCTCGGCATCGACCTGGACCTGCGCGGTGGCACGCTGCGGCTGATCACCCGGCCCGGCATGGTCGTGGACACCGACTCCCTGGTGATCGAGTACGGCAGGACCAAGGTGCGGCCGGCCGGGGATCCCGGGACGCCGGTCGTGCTGCGGGTGGAGATACACGGACGGCTGAGCATGGGCCGGGTGGAGGTGCGGCCGCCGCGGCGGCTGTTCGGCAGGAGGACGGCGACCGCCTGAGGCGCGCGCCGTCCTCCCGAATTGATCCGACTGCCGACTGCCGACTGCCGACTGCGGGCCGGCGGTGCCGGTCCCGGACTGTATGCCTCAGCCCGTGTGGACGCGGGGGCGCCGGGCGCGGTCCGGTTCCGCCTCGCGCAGGACCTCGCGGGTGACCGGGGCGACCTCGCCCTGCCCGAAGAGGAAGAAGCGCAGGAAGTTGGCGAACGGGTTGCCCTCGGTCCACTCGAAGTAGATGTGCGGGGTGCAGCTCGTCATGTCCCGGACGTGGAGGAGGAGCGCGGCGAGGGCGTTGGGGATGGAGGCGGACTCCACGGTCAGGACGCGATAGCGGTTGTGCAGGACCTCGCCGCGTACGGTCAGGCCGGCCTCGAACTCCGAGGGATCGGTCACCGTGACCTCGACGAAGACGAAGTCCTCCTGCTCGGGCATCTCGTTGTCGGCCCGGATCTGCTCGATCTTCTCGCGGTACTCGGTCTTGTCGCGCTGGTCGGGCTCGTTGGCGATGAACCGCATCTTGCGGCTGGCCATGTCTCGGACGAATCGTTCCGCCATCGGGTCCATGGTCACGTGCGTCACGCGCAGCTCGAAGGCCCGGGCCAGCCGGGACAGCAGCGAGACCATGATGATGCCCGCGATGAAGCAGGCGCCGATCTTCACACCGTCCGGGCGCTCGATGACGTTCACGACGGTCGTGTAGAGGAACACCACCGAGATGATCGCGAACGTGACGGTCCAGCCGCGCTGCCCCGCCTTGCGGGCGGCGATGGTCACCGCGATCGCCGCGGAGCTGATCAGCACCAGTACACCGGTCGCGTAGGCGCCGCCCTGTGCGTCCACGTTGGCGTCGAAGATCCAGGTCACCAGGAAGGCGACCAGGGTGAAGACGATGACCATCGGGCGGACGGCCCGCGCCCAGTGCGGGGCCATGCCGTACCGGGGCAGGTAGCGCGGCATCAGATTGAGCAGACCGGCCATGGCGGAGGCGCCGGCGAACCACAGGATGGCGATGGTCGAGACGTCGTAGACCGTGCCGAACGCTCCGCCCAGGTACTCGTGCGCGAGATAGGCGAGCGCGCGGCCGTTGGCCTGCCCGCCGGGCTTGAACTCGTCGGCCGGGATCAGCAGCGTGGTGATGAAGCTGGTGGCGATCAGGAAGGCGCTCATGATCAGGGCGGCGGTCGTCAGGAGCTTCTTGGTGTCCCGGATCCGGCCGACCGGACGCTCTTCGGTGTCGCCCTTGTCGCCTTCGACGTGCGGCATGACGGCGACACCGGTCTCGAAGCCGGAGAGGCCGAGGGCGAGCTTCGGGAAGACGATCAGGGCCACGCCGATCATGACGAAGACGTTGCCGTGCTCCGCGGTCAGGGCGCTCGTCCAGTTGGTGATCACGTGCCCGGCGGTGATGAGGTGCCACAGGCCGGCGATCACGACGACGACGTTGAGCGCGAGGTAGATGCCGACCAGGGCGACGGCGACGCCGATGGCCTCCAGGAAGCCCTTGAGGAACACCGCGCCGAGCAGGGCCACCAGGAACAGTGTGATCACCATCTGGTGGCCGTGGAGCGTGCTCGTGAGGTGCGGGTTCTCCACGAGGTGGGTCGAGGCGTCGGCGGCCGACAGGGTGATGGTGATCAGGAAGTCGGTGGCCGCGAAGCCCAGCAGGGTCAGGACGAACAGCTTGCCCTGCCAGAACGACAGCAGTCGCTCCAGCATCGCGATCGAACCCTGGCCGTGCGGGCTCTCCTCGGCCACCCGGCGGTAGACCGGAAGGGCGCCGGCCAGGGTGACTATGACGAGCACGATGGTCGCAACCGGCGACAGCAGGCCGGCTGCGAGGGCCGCGATGCCCGGCTGGTAGCCGAGGGTGGAGAAGTAGTCGACACCGGTCAGGCACATCACGCGCCACCAGCGCTGGCCCCGGTGCTCGGCCTCCGGCTCGGCGCGGGGTCCGTCGTGGTCGTGGCCACCGCCCTTGCCCATGTCGGACAGCCCCTCCAACATCCAGGCGCGCAGGCGACTGGGAGGGTGCTCGGTCGTGGCCATCGGCGTGCTCCAGGTGTGCGGCTCAGCTGATTCCGGCCATCACGCGGACGGCGGCAACAGCGTAAGCAGAGAGTGACGCCTGGGCCCACGGATCCGGGGGTCCGGGGCGTCAATCTTGCGTTAAGAAAGACCCGACGGAGGGAGGTGACACGACAAGAAACGGAGGCCCGGAGGCCGGTGGGTCACTTTGGGCTGTATGGGGGACAGAGGGCCCCGGACCGAGCCCGGACACCGAGCGTCATCTCGTACGACATCTCCATGCTGCCCCGAGGAATGCCGAAGCGCAGCCGCAATGGGGGTGGTGGCTCGACTCGGCCGGGGGCGCGTTCGCGGCGGCCCGGGACGGTGCCGGGGTGGCCCGGGCGAGGGATTCGCGCCCGTTGGTTCGACGGTGTGTGGGGTGCCGTCGGCGGGGCCGGTGGGGCGTTCGGGCGGGGTCGGCGGCGCGTTGGCCTGTGCCGGGTGCCGGGTGCCGGGTGCCGGGTGCGGGGGTGGGGGTGGGGAGATGCGGCCGGCGGTGGCCGGTGCATGCCGGGGGAGTTCGGCCGGGGGAGGCTCCGTCTGGGCCGACGTGCGCTGTCGGCCGAGGCCGGACGCGCAGCCGATACTGCGCCTGTCCGCCGACCGGGCGCGTGTGCGCCGCCGCCCGGGCCGGGGCGGTGCAGGCTGCCCGATCACCCCTGCGAACGCGTGCATTGCCGCATTCGGACCCGGTGTACACGCCTCGCGGAAGGGCGCCTGGGCATGACGTGCGTGCGTGGCTTGCCGGCCGGGGCAGGGATGCGAGCCCCCGGATTGAGCTGGCGCAGCACGGCCGCCCTTGAAGCCCGCTACGCCAGGTTCGACGTCCTGAACACCGTCAGTGCCGTCTCGCGGTCGAGGCGTTCCGCGAGGTCGTGCAGGGCCGTTGTGCCGCAGAGGAGGGTGCCGGAGGCATCCGAGATGTGGGCGGCCTCGGCCAGGCGGTACCAGAGGTCGGGGTTGCGGAGCAGCACGTCGGGGTCGATCTCGACCCGCGCGCCGAAGGTGTCGCGCAGGACCAGTTGCTGCGAGACGCCGCCCAGCGGGCGCACCGCGACCAGCCGATCGGTGCGGACCCGACGGGTGCGCAGCAGACGACGGGAGGCCAGCCAGTCCTCGCCGGCCGAGACGCGGGCGGGGAAGAGCACGAGCAGGAGAAGCACGGCGATCGTGAGCCACAGGGCCGAGCGCCACCAGGTGAGGGTCCCGGCCATCCCGTCGACGAGCAGGAGCATGCCGAGCAGCACGGCCGCGCAGCAGGTCGAGCTGTACAGGTCCGAGGTCCACCGGCGGTCGTACACCACGGAACCGGTGTCGCGCGGGTGCGGGGCCATCACCTCGGGGCGGGTGTCGTCGCGGTGCTCCATGAGCCCGAAGGTAGAGAACGGAGGGGCAGACGGGAGACGCCCGGGCCGTTCGTTGATGGGACCCTGACGGCACGGCGCCACGTCTTGACGCACAGACAGCGCAGGGCCGCCCGCCGGCCGCTCGTCACAGGCCCCGGGTGTCCATGCGCAGGTGCCATGCGTTGCGCCGGTGGACCGACATCAGGTCGGACTCCAGCGGCGACGGCGGTACCGCCAGGACCAGGCAGACAGCGTGCGTGAGGCAGTGCCGTGAGACGCGACGCGAGATGGCGCCCCGCAGTCCGCGCCGGCCCGCGCCCACGACCAGGAAGTCGTCCTCGCGGTCCGCGATCGCCACCAGTGCCCGGCCCGGGGCGCCGCGGACGACGACGGCATGCATCGGAACACCCGGACCGCCCTCGCCGAAGATCTCGTCGAGCACATGGGCCAGCCGCTGCTTGGCCAGCCGCTGCCACTCCTCGATCGGCGGACCGGCGGCAGGCGAGCGGCGCGCGGCGGGATCACCGCCGGACGGCTCCCACGCCAGCACCGGCCATAGCTCGGCTCCCAGGCGCCGGGCCAGCGCCGTCGCCCTGCGCAGGGCGGTGACACTGCCCAGGGAGCCGCTCACGCCGACCACGACACGGGCGGCCGTCGAGGCGTCGTAACCGGACATGACTCCACCGTTCCTCACGGATGCCCGCGGGCGTCCCCTCGGATCGGCCCGCGTACAGGGCTTCCCTTCCATCCCACCCCCGCGAGCGCGATTCGACCAGCCGACGGGCCGCCTCCTGGCAGCTCGCTGACGACCTCGGTCCGGTACGGGGCCCGTTCCCCGTCAGCATCCCGTCAGCGTCGCCCCGTTCGGCGTCAGCATCGCGTCATGAGGATCGGGGCACCGACCCGCACGGGCATAGCGTCGAGGCAGCCTCGGTCCGCCTCCCCGCGTCCGGGGCACTCAAGGCCGGCAAGCTCCTGTCAGGAGGCAAGTCATGCCCGAACCCGTCTGCGGTGACGACCCGGAGCCTTACGAACGCAACCCGGCCGGACCTCTGTTCGTCCCTGTCCGGCCGGGACCCAACGGGTGCGCGGCCCGTCTCTTCCGCACCCCCTCGTCGACCGTACGGCCGTGGCCTTCACCTCCGCCGGCCGCCCGGCCGAAACGCTCGGCCCGGATCAGCGGTGGATCCGGCTCGCCGAGCCCGCGTTGCGCGCGTTGACCGCACCGCTCGGTGTCACCACGGTCACCATCGACCCCACGGCCACGGCCCCGGCCGCCGCGCCCGCCGCGCATCCGGTCCCGCTGCCGGCCTTCCGCATCGCTGAAGGGAGCACCCGGTGACCCTCCTGCACCGGTTCACCCTTGCGGTTGTGGTCCTCGCCGAGGCCGAACTCCCGCTCGGAGTACGCCCCGGCAGCTGACGTCACACATCCCCGCACCGGACTCCCGGGCGGGCCGGTCTTCCCTCCCTCGCCGACCGGCCCGCCCGGGCTTTGCTGTCGTTCCGCTTCCAGCTCTACCTCGACCAGGCCTATGCGCCGGCCGTCGGCCAGGAGGTCAACGACAGCGTGGCCGCCCTCATCGCCGGCTCCAAGTCGCCCGAGCAGGTCGCGCAGTCCATCACCAGGACCGCCAGGGAAGAGCAGTAGCCGGCGATGACCTCCACCTTCCTCCCCGGCAGGCAGAGCGGCCCGGCCGCCGACCGTCCGCCACCGGCCGTCCGCGCGGCGCGGGGGCCGTCGCGGCGGCGCACCCGGCACTGGCTCACCGCCGTCGGCCTCCAGCTGCCCGCGCTGGCCCTGTTCGGCGTACTGGTCCTGCTGCCGATCCTGTTCGCGCTGTACGCGTCCTTCTTCCGCTGGGGCGGCTTCGGCATACCGTCCGACTACACCGGCACCGACAATTTCACGCGGCTCCTCCAGGACCCCCTCTTCCTCGGCGACCTGGGGCGCTGCCTGCTCCTGGTCGTGCTGTCGCTCGCTCTGCAGCTGCCGTTCGCGCTGGCCATGGCCGTGCTGCTCAACCAGAGGATGCGCGGCCGTGCGGTGTACCGGATGCTGTTCTTCGCGCCGTACGTGCTCTCGGAGGCCATCACCGGCGTGCTGTTCGGCATGATCTTCGCCCCGCAGGACGGCCTCGCCGACCACGTCCTGGGCGGCATCGGTCTCGACGGGCTCGGCGGGGAGTGGTTCGCCGGCACCTCCACCGTGATGGCCACCCTCTTCCTGGTCATGACCTGGAAGTACTTCGGCTTCCACATGATGCTCTACCTGGCCGGACTCCAGTCCGTCCCGGCCGAGTTGAGGGAGGCGGCGATCGTCGACGGCGCCGGACCCTGGCAGCGCTTCAGGCACATCACCCTGCCGTTGCTCGCGCCCCGCTGCGGATCAGCGTCTTCCTGTCCGTCATCGGGTCGATCCAGCTCTTCGACCTGGTGTGGGTGGTCACCGCGGGCGGCCCCGACCACCACTCGGAGACGATCGCCGTGACCCTGTTCCAGTACGGCGTCAAGCGCTATCAGGTCGGCTACGCCAGTGCCATCAGCGTGGTCATGTTCGCCATCAGCCTCGTCTTCGCCCTCGCCTACCAGCGGTTCGTGCTCCGCCGCGACCTCGAGGGCGCGACCACGAACATGAGAGGAGCGGGCGCATGAGCGGGCGCCGAAAGGGCCGTACTCTTCCGCTGCACGTGGTGCTGATCGCGGTCGGCGCGGTGATGGCCGTACCGCTGCTGTACGCGCTGCTCTCCGGCTTCAAGTCCACCGACCAGCTCTCCCGCAATCCGGTCGGACCGCCCCGGCCATGGGTGTTCGCCAACTACGGCGACATCCTGGGCTCGGGCTCCTTCTGGCGGCTGGTCGGCAACAGCACGCTCATGGCCGTCGGTACGACGGTCATCGTCGTCGCCGTCTCCGCCCTCGCCGCGTTCTCCTTCGCACGGTTCGCCTTCCGCGGCCGGGAGGCGTTGTTCACGCTGTTCACGATGGGGCTGATGTTCCCCTTCGCGGTGGCGGCCCTGCCGTTGTTCCCGCTGCTGCGCTCGATGCACCTGCTGGACAATCCGCTCGGCGTGATCCTGCCGCAGGCCGCCTTCGGCGTGCCGATGACGATCATCGTCCTGCGCGGCTTCTTCCGGCAGATCCCCGGCGAACTGGAGGAGGCGGCCACCCTCGACGGCTGCGGCCCGCTCGGCTTCTTCTGGCGGATCCTGCTGCCGATGGCGCGGCCCGCGCTCGGCACGGTCTCCGTGCTCGCCGTCGTCACCAGCTGGAACAACTTCTTCCTGCCGCTGCTGGTGTTCACCGACTCGACCTGGTGGACCATCCCGATCGGCGTGCAGCAGTTCCAGGGCCAGTACGCCACCGAGTACGCCCGCGTCTTCGCCTATCTCGTGCTCGCCATGGTCCCCGCCCTCGCCTTCTACTCGGTCGCCGAACGCCAGCTCGTCGGCGGCCTCACCGCCGGTGCGACCAAGGGCTGAGCCGCACCCGCACACCATCCGGGAGACGGGAGCCGCAGCTGAACCCCAAGCCGGCCTGCCCCGCGCCGCGGAAGGCGCTGCGGCAGCGCTCGGCTACGGGCAGTAGCCACCCCCGGACACGCGTCGGGGCCGGTGCGCACCACGGGCGTGCGGCCGGCCCCTTGGAGTCACCGGGCGGTGCGGCGGACCACCCGGGGTGCTGCTCAGGCGGCGGTCATCACCTTGTCCACACCGAGCGGTCGGTGCGGGGCGATGACACGGCCGTCGGGCAGCAGCTCACCCGTGTCCTCGAAGAGCAGGACGCCGTTGCACAGCAGGCTCCACCCCTGCTCCGGGTGGTGCGCCACGAGACGGGCGGACTCCCGGGCGGCGGACTCTGCTGGCGGGCACGGTGGCTGGTGCTGGCACATGGGTGGGATCTCTCGCTCTGTCGTGGTCATGTTCGTCCCCCGTGGTGATAGTCGGTCGGAACCCAGTGTTGCCCTCTGGGCGTCATTCCGCAGGGATTTGACGGCACCGCTTCTCACAGGTTCATGACGCGTCACCCGGGCGGACGGTTCATTTCAACTGCACTGTCCCTTTGGGTGGTTTCGGGGGGCCGGATAGGGCTAGTCCGGACGGTAGAGATCCTTTTCAGCTCGTAGGAGCGGGTAATTGCTCGTACGAGCGCATTCTATTCCTCCGGGCCTCCGTGGCCCTGGAAAAGCATCCGCATCACGGAAAACAGTCGTACCCCGCCGCCCTTCCGGGCAACGGGGTACGCGGGCGTCGGTCAGGCGGGCGAGCCGAGCAGCGGGACGGGAGTCGCCCGATGGGTCAGCACGGGAAGCAACTCGGAGACCCGGTGCGGTCGGTGGGCGGAGATGCCGGGCGGCGCCGGGGCCAGCGGGATCAGCAGATCGGAGGCGGCCGGATGGGCCTCGGCGCCGTCGGCGGTGACGTCGCCGTGCAGCCACAGGGTGAGCATGTACAGCCCGGGCACGGACAGCAGGCGCGGCTGGTACGGCTGCGGCAGCGCCTCGGCCTGCTGCAGGGCCCGCTCGGTGGAGACGATGTAGGGGCCCTCGAAGAAGTGCGAGAAGGCCCAGCCGTCCGCGGTCAGCATGGTGTCGGCCGCGGCCACCGCGCGGTCGCCGCAGCGGATCAGGAAGCGCCAGCCTGCCAGCCGTGTCGCGGACAGGCCCTGCGCGGTGATCCGGTCCAACACGTGTACGGGGAGGGGCAGTTCGGGTGTCGCGGGACCCTGTGCGGTGCGCAGGGCAGGGGTTCGTGCCTCACGGACCGCGGTGGGGGAACCGAGGGCCGTGAGGACGGAGCGCAGTGCGGGCGCAGGGGCAGGGGGCACGTGCAGCGGCATGGTGGGTCGCCTCTCGTTCGACAGGCGCGGTGGCGCGAGGAGGGTGGGGCGGACGGCGCTGTCTGCTCACGGGTGGCCTGAGAGGTGTGGGCCCGGATCGGTGAACGAGGGTGCGGCTGAGGCCTGCCGTCCGTCATCTCGGGGGCAGGAACACAACAGGAACCGGGACCGCGGGCACCAACCTTAGGCCTTGTTCGCAAAGTTTATACGACACGTGTTCAGATGATTTTCCGTCTACCGGTTTCCGGTCGGCCCGGCAAGGGGTTAATCGGTCGGCGATTCGCGTGAATCATCCCGATGTCTCGCCGGGACCGCACTGCTGACCTCGGAATACGACGCCACTGCGGTCGGCCGAATGTCGTCGGTGTTTTTCACGAGGCGATCGGGGCACCCGAAGGTGCGTGCTGCGGCATGCCGCGTGAATGTGCCGCGGGGAACATTCCGACAGAGTAGCGGGTGCCGGGACCGCATGGGACGTTATCGATCGCTTCGGCTGGGCATCATCCCACCTGACCCGGAACCCCGGCGGCCGGATCTTCGGCCCGCCCATCCGAGGAGGGACACTTCGATGGGGGAGAAGGTCGTGGCAGGGCAGTTCGACCTGTCCGATCGCCAGCGCTATCGCGAAAAGCTCCAAAAGTGTCTGGCGGGACTGGAGCGACTGCTGGTCGAGAAGCGGTTCGACCGCCCGAAGAACCTCATGGGGGTGGAGATCGAATTGAATCTTGCCGGTCCGGACGGCATGCCCAGAATGTTGAACGGGCAGGTACTGGAGCGGATCGCGAGCCGTGATTTCCAAACAGAACTCGCCATGTTCAATCTGGAAGTCAACATTGCTCCACACCGGCTGGGCGGCCGGGTATTCGACCGTCTCGCCGAGGAACTGCGCATCTCCCTGGCGTATGCCGACCGGAAGGCCGGTGAGGTGGACGCCGGAATCGTGATGATCGGCATTCTGCCCACGCTCGGACCCGACGACCTGGTCTCCGCGAATCTCTCCGACGCGGACCGCTACACCCTGCTCAACGACCAGATCGTGGCCGCCCGCGGCGAGGACTTCGTCGTCGACATCGAGGGCGTGGAACACCTGACCTGCACCTCGAAGTCCATCGTTCCCGAGGCCGCGTGCACCTCCGTACAGCTGCACCTCCAGGTCACCCCGGCCCGGTTCGCCGACGTGTGGAACGCGGCACAGGTGGCGTGCGCCGCGCAGATCGCCGTCGGCGCCAACTCGCCGTTCCTGTTCGGGCACGAGCTGTGGCGCGAGTCCCGGCCCCCGCTGTTCCTGCAGGCCACCGACACCCGACCGCCGGAACTCCAGGCCCAGGGGGTGCGGCCGCGCATCTGGTTCGGCGAACGCTGGATCTCCTCCGCGTACGACCTGTTCGAGGAGAACCTGCGCTTCTTCCCGCCCCTGCTGCCGATCTGCGACGAGGAGGATCCGCTGGCGGTCCTCGACGCCGGCGGCATACCCAGGCTCGCGGAGCTCGTCCTGCACAACGGCACGGTGTACCGCTGGAACCGGCCCGTCTACGACATCGCGGACGGCGTCCCGCACCTGCGCGTGGAGAACCGGGTGCTGCCGGCCGGACCGACCATCACCGACGTGATCGCCAACGCGGCCTTCTACTACGGCCTGGTGCGCGCCTTGGCCGAGGAGTCCCGCCCGGTGTGGACCCGGCTGCCCTTCGCGGCGGCCGAGGCCAACTTCGACGCGGCGTGCCGGTACGGCATCGACGCACGCTTCGTCTGGCCGCGGCGGGGACGCTACGGGGGCACCGGCGAGGTCGACGCGGTCACCCTCGTCCGCGACGAGCTGCTGCCGCTGGCCTCGGCGGGCCTGGACGCGTGGGGCGTGGAAGCCGCCGACCGGGACCTCTACCTGGGCGTCATCGAGGAGCGGTGCCGGCACCGGGCCAACGGGGCGTCCTGGCAGGCGGCCACCTTCCACCGCGCCCGGGAACTGGGCCTCGGCCGCGAGGCGGCACTCGCCGCGACGACGCGACGCTACGCCGAACTGATGCATGCGGGGGAGCCGGTCCACACCTGGCCTGTCGGGCTGCCTGAGCCGGCGCCGCTTGGCTGACGTCCGGTCGGGCCGGGGATCAGCCTGTCGAGGACCGGCGTCCGGTCGGGCGGAGGCTGTCGGGCCGGCGGCCCGGTCGAAGCGGGGCCGCGTAGCCGGAGCCGGTGTCGGGTCGCTGATGCCCGGGTGGAGCCGGGTGCCCGGGCGGGGGCCGCCGGTCTGGCGCCTGGTCGCGGCGCGTGCGGGGTTGCTGGGGGTGGTGGTCGATTGCCTGGCCCGGTGGCCCGGTGGCCCGGTGGCCCGGTGGCCCGGTGGCCCGGTGCCGCGGTGCCGCGGTGGCGCAGGGGAGTCGGGACTGGTGCTGTCGGGTCGGCGGTCCGGTCGAGGCCGGGTGGCGTGGCCGGGGCCGGTGTTTGGTCGGGGCTGCCCGGGTTGAAGGCGGGTGCGGGCGGTGCCGGGGCCGGTGACGCGCGGTCGAGGCTTGGGTCGGGTGGGTTCGCGTGCGGGCCGGCGGCCCTCGGTCGCGTGTCCTGCCGGCCCTCGCCCCGGGCCGCGGGGTTGATGAAGGGGGCCGAGGGGGCCCGAGTCGGCCTCCGGGGAGCCCGGTGCGTGGTCCTCGCCGGTGCTTCTGCGATCCTTGCGGGACGAAGGTGCACAGGGGGCTGGTGAGCCACCTGTCGATCGGAGCGCAGGTGGAGGCTGACCCGGTGGCCGATGCTCATCCGCGGGAGCGGTTCTCGCGGCGGATCTTCCGGGACGAGACGCTGCTCGTTCTCGGGCTCTCGCTCGGCGCGAGCGGGCTGTCCGCACTGATCAGCTTCGTCGGGTCGGTCACCAAACCAGGCGGTCTCAAGGACCAGGCGGCCACCCTCAACGCCTCGGCCGCGCCCGGCCGCCCCTGGCTGGACCTCGCCTGGCAGCTCTTCGGCATCGCCAGCGCGCTGGTCCCCGTCGCCCTGGTCGCCCACCTGCTGCTGCGTGAGGGCGAGAGCCTGCGGACACTGGGCTTCGACCGCACCCGGCCCTGGCCCGACCTCGGCCGGGGCGCGGGGGTCGCGGCCGTGATCGGCAGTACCGGCATCGCCTTCTACCTGGCCGCCCGCGGTCTCGGCTTCAACCTCACCGTGGTGCCGGAGGCACTGCCCGACGTGTGGTGGAAGTACCCCGTGCTGGTGCTGTCCGCGCTGCAGAACGCGATCCTCGAAGAGGTCATCGTCGTCGGCTATCTGCTGCGCAGGCTGGGGCAGTTGGGCTGGACCCCGGGGACCGCACTGGTGGCCAGTGCGGTCCTGCGCGGCTCGTACCACCTTTACCAGGGCATCGGCGGCTTCATCGGCAACATGGTCATGGGCGTGGTCTTCGTCTGGCTCTACCGCCGCTGGGGCCGGGTCGGCCCGCTGGTCGTCGCGCACTCCCTGCTCGACATCGGCGCCTTCGTCGGCTACGCCCTGCTCGCGGGCAAGGTGGGCTGGCTGCCGACGGCCTGAGCACCAGCACCCCGCTCAGGCCAGCAGCTCGCCCTCGATGACCGTGACCGCACGGCCGGTGAGCAGCGTGCGATCACCGCGCAGCCCGGTGCGGACCAGCCCGGTGCGGCGGGAGGCCTGCAGACCGGTGAGGTCCTCCCGGCCCAGACGCGCCGACCAGTGCGGGGCGAGCGCGGTGTGGGCGCTGCCGGTGACCGGGTCCTCGTCGATACCGACGTTCGGGAAGAAGCAGCGGGAGACGAAGTCGTGGCCGAGGGACGGATCCTCGGCCAGGGCGGTGGCGATGATGCCGCGCGCGGAGTGGACCCCGAGGGCCTTGTGGTCGGGAGTGAGCCCGAGGACCGTCCGCTCGTCGGCCAGTTCCACCAGCAGATCGCCGACGTCGGGGCCGGTGTCGTAGGCGACGACCGGTTCGGCGCCCAGCGCCTTGCCGATCCCGGCCGGGACCTCGACCGGGGTGAGCGGGGCGGTCGGGAAGTCCAGGGTGATCGAGCCGTCCGCACCGGGCGTGGCGGCGAGCACACCGCTTCGGGTGGCGAACCGCACCGGCCCCTCGTGGGCGCCGGTGGTGTACAGGACATGGGCGGTGGCGAGGGTGGCGTGCCCGCACATCGCGACCTCGGCGACGGGCGTGAACCAGCGCAGCGCCCAGTCGGCCTCGCCGCCCTCGGGCAGCCGGTGCGCGAACGCCGTCTCGGCGTGGTTGACCTCCAGGGCGACGTTCTGGAGCCAGTCGTCGTCCGGGAAGACGTCGTCCAGGAGCAGGACCCCGGCCGGGTTGCCGGCGAAGGGGCGGTCGGTGAAGGCGTCGACGATTCGGATGCGCATGGCCCAGACGCTAGAGCCGCGGGGCGAACGGCGGCCAAGGCCAATTCACGACCCCTGGACCGATTTCGCCGTCCGCCGCGGCGGCGGTCGCAGACACGAGGACGAACCGGTCGTACCAGCAGCTCGCCCGCACGCGGACAGGCAACACGCCTCCCGGGTCGGCCCCGAAGTCTCAGCTGATCAGGTCCGGTACGTGCGGATGCCGCCCGGAATCCCGATCAGCCTGGTCCGCTCGACATCGACGCAGATTGCCCAGGCTGTCAGCCTCGCGCTGCGATCGAAACGGCCGAGTCCGATGATGCCTTCAAGAACCGGTGTGCCAACGCGGCGCGCACTCTTGCGGTGTGCCTCGGCCACTTCATCGACCGCATCGCGTTCGATGCCTTCGCCATGGACGACTCGCCGGAGATCACTCTCCGCGAGGGCCCGCACAAGCCCGACGTCCTGATCTCACCGGCCGACGTGCACTACGTCTCGGTTGCGACGGGCGCCGATGACCGTCCCATCGGCAATGAGCGATGACGAGGCCGTTGCGGTCCAGACCGCCTGAGACGTCGGGCCGATCGGACCAGATCGTCCGAGACCAGGGTCAGATCGGTGGAGACGGGACGCCTCATCTCCCGAAGGGGCTTGTCAATGAACTCGCTACCGATATATCGTTGAGGTATCGCGTAAGGAACGCGATCGATACGTGACAGATCAACGATGGATGGAGTGATTGCGATGCGCAGCCACGGATTCGAGCGTGGACATCGTCAGGACGGCCCGGGCCGGCACGGCTGGGCCGGGTTCGGTGGATACGAGGGGCGCCGGGGTGCCTTCGGGCCCTTCGGGCCGGGCGGACCCGGGTTCGGCCCCGGCGGCCCCGGATTCGGACCGGGGCCCTGGGGGCCGCGAGGACGCGGGGGTCCGAGGGGAAGGGCGCGGCGCGGTGATGTGCGTGCCTCGATCCTGGCCCTGCTCAAGGACCGGCCCATGCACGGCTACGAGATGATCCAGGAGATCGCCGAGCGCAGCGGCGGTGCGTGGAAGCCCAGCCCCGGCTCGGTCTACCCCACCCTCCAGCTGCTGGAGGACGAGGGCCTGATCGTCAGCGAGAGCGAGGGCGGCAAGAAGCTGTTCTCCCTGACCGAGAGCGGCCGCAGCGCCGCCGAGGAGGGCTCGGACGCCCCCTGGGAGGAAGCCACGCGGGGGGTCGACTGGGAGGCTCTCACGGAGATCCGGCAGGCCGGCTTCGGTCTGATGCAGGCCTTCGGGCAGGTCTGGAACACCGGCACGAAGGAACAGCGCGACAAGGCGCTGACCGTCATCAACGACGCCCGCAAGAAGCTGTACCTCATCCTCGCCGACGAGGACTGAGCGGCGAGTGTCGACGTCGTACGGGGACCGAGGCGCCCCGCGGAATCTCCGCGGGGCGCCTTCCCGTGTCCGAGTCCGGGCGTCAGGCCACCAGTCCGCCCAGCTTGCGCAGCGACTCATGGAGAGCGGCTGTCGCCGAGTCCTTGAGCTTGCCCGCCATGAGTGACACCGCGGCGCCGGTGAACTCGCCGTCGATGCGGACCGTCGTGGCGTCACCGTCGGGGGTGAGTGTGTAGCGGGTGGCGACGGTCACCGCCATCGGCCCCTTGCCGCGAATGGCGAACACCCGGGCCGGTTCCAGCTCCTCGATGGTCCAGTCGACCTCCGCCGGGAAGCCCATCAGTTTCATGTTCTCCTGGAACGTCCCGCCCACCGCCAAGGTCTCGGGGCCGCCCTTGGGGAAGCTGGTGTGGGTCGCGTTCCACTCGCCGTACGACGACCAGTCCGTGAGCTGGGTCCACACCTTCTCGGCCGGTGCCTGGATGCGTGACTCCGCGCTGACTTCGGCCATGCGACCACCCCTTCGTTTCGGGCTACGGTGTCGCGGAACGTAGCCGCAGGGCCTCGAACATTCAATACTGATGAACCGTCAGGAATTGTGGTTTTCGGGTGGGTGCTCGGGGCCCACCGCGCCACCTCGGCCCACCCGTCGAATCACCGCCGTGTCGAACAGGTCCCACGCGCGCGGGAGGGCGCTCTCCTCGTGGCAGTGCCAGGCCTCCCAGAACAGGTCGGCGAGCAGCGCGTCCTCGGGGGCGTACACCCGGTACACGTACTGCTTGCCGTCGATGGCCGGCAGGGCCACCGTCCAGCACTCGCACCCGTCCTCCATGACCGTGTTGGACGTGCGCGGGTGCGCGGTGGTTGCGTTCGGGGCGTGTGGCAGGACTCCGCGCGCCTTTTGGCCGAGAACGGCCTGATCTCCTCCGTAAGGATGAGATCCCGGCCGGTGATGTCCACTCTCTGCGGGACGTGAAGATGGTTCCCCTCGCTGATGACCCGGAGCCCTGGGGCTGATGGGGTGGAGGACGTGCAACACCGTAAAGCCCGCGAGCCCGCCCATGACCTCAGCGGTCCGCCCACGGACGACGATGCCGGGCTCAGTGCCGAGCTGGCAGCGGTGGTGGCCGGTGCCCGCCGCCGGGCCGTGCGGGACGGTGACCGGCAGATCGACACCGCCCATCTGCTCCACTCGCTGCTCGAGTCAGATCCGGAGGTCCGCTCCGCCGTCGGCGACGCCCCGCACCTCGCCCGGCTGCTCGGCTACCTCGTGCAGCGCAGCATCGGCTACGGGCTGCGCTGGCAGAGCACCGTGGAGGATTCCGGCGCGATCGCCGTCGTACCGGACCCCGCCCTGTACGGCGGTGAGCCCAAGGACGCCGGAGCGTGGTCGCCCACCGCGGCCGCCGCCATGGAGGACGCCCGCCGGCGCGCCCGGCAGCGCGGCGAGAACCGGGCGAGCGGCACCGATCTGCTCGCGGCGCTCGTCGTGGACCCGCAGTCCCGGGCCGTCGAGGTCCTCGAACGCGCCGGCATCCCCACCCGCGACCTGCGCGACCGGACCGAGGCCGGTGCGGGGGAGTACGCCGGTGACGGCGGGGCGGCCTGCTGAACCAGGGCGCCGGACCCGCCCGACCGAGTATCTGCCCGCCCCTGGGAAGTCCATGCCCTGCGGAATGCCCTGAGGCGTCCATGCCCTGAGCAGGAGTCCATCCCCTGAGACAGGTGTCAACGGGGGTGACGCTCATGTCATCGCCTGTCATCATGTGCCGGTGCATACGTCTGAGAGCAGTCAGGGCAACCGCGGCAAGGGCGTCGGGCTCGGTCTCGCGCTCGCTTCGGCGCTGGCCTTCGGTGGGTCCGGAGTCGCGGCCAAGCCGCTGATCGAGGCGGGACTCGACCCGCTCCACGTCGTGTGGCTGCGGGTGGCGGGTGCTGCCCTGGTGATGCTGCCGCTCGCCGTGCGGCACCGCGCCCTGGTGCGCCGCCGCCCCGCGCTGCTCACCGGATTCGGACTGCTCGCCGTAGCCGGTGTCCAGGCCTGCTACTTCGCCGCGCTCTCCCGTATCCCGGTCGGTGTGGCGCTGCTCGTCGAGTACCTGGCCCCGGCCCTCGTGCTCGGCTGGGTGCGCTTCGTGCAGCGGCGGCCCGTCTCGCGCGCCGCAGCGCTCGGCGTGGTGCTCGCGGCCGGCGGCCTCGCCTGTGTGGTCGAGGTGTGGTCGGGGCTGAGCTTCGACGCGCTCGGCCTGCTGCTCGCGCTCGGCGCCGCCTGCTGCCAGGTCGGCTATTTCGTCCTGTCCGACCAGGGCAGCGAGGCGGGTGACCAGGCGCCCGACCCGCTCGGTGTCATCGCCTACGGCCTGCTCGTCGGCGCCGCCGTGCTGACCGTCGTGGCCCGCCCCTGGAGCATGGACTGGTCGGTGCTGGCCGGATCCGCGGACATGAACGGCACCGCCGTCCCGGCCGTCGCCCTGCTCGCCTGGATCGTCCTGGTCGCCACGGTCGTCGCGTACATCACCGGAGTGGTGTCCGTGCGGCGGCTGTCCCCGCAGGTCGCGGGTGTCGTCGCCTGCCTGGAGGCGGTCATCGCGACCGTGCTGGCCTGGGTGCTGCTCGGTGAGCACCTGTCGGCGCCGCAGGTCCTCGGCGGCGCCGTCGTCCTGATCGGCGCGTTCATCGCCCAGTCCTCGACGCCCGCCAAGGGTTCCGCCGAGCCGGTGGCCACCGGCGGCGCGGAAAGGGAGTTGTCCGCCAGGGGAACGGCCGCCTGAGGTGCCGATCATGGCGTTGAACCCACTCGTCCTGCCGCCCCCGGCCGCCTGAGGCGGGCCTCCGGGAGGCGAACGCTGCTGATCGGCACCCCGTGCTGACGTTCGGCGCGGTCGGGGGTGCGGTCGCGGTCGCGGCCCGGCGTCGTGCGGGGCCCGCGATCGCCGGGAGCGGCTTCCCGTGCGGAGGCCCCGCCCCCTACGTCACAGCGCCGCCAGGTAGTCCGGGACCTCGATGCCGGGCTCCAGGTCGGAGTTGGCGACGGGGGCGTCGTAGCCCTTGCGGAGCGGGACGACTCCGGCCCAGTGCGACAGGGCGAGGTCCTCGGGCTCGTCGTTCGCGCCGCCGGTGCGGATCTTGGCGGAGACCTCGTCGAGGTCGAGGCGGATGACCGCGGTGGCGGCCAGCTCCTTCTTGTTCGCGGGCCGGGAGTCGGCGGACCGGCCCGACACGACCTGGTCCACCAGCGCGTCCAGGGCCGTGCGCCGCTCCTCGGGGTCGGTGACCTCGTGCGCGATGCCGTGCACCACCACGGAGCGGTAGTTGATCGAGTGGTGGAAGGCGGAGCGGGCCAGTACCAGCCCGTCGACATGGGTGACCGTCAGACACACCGCGAGGCCCGGGTCCGTCTCACCGGTCATCCGCAGCGGCCGCGAACCCGTGGACCCGTGCACATAGAGCCGCTCGCCGACCCGGCCGTACAGCGTCGGCAGCACCACCGGGGCACCGTCGCGGACGAATCCCAGGTGGCAGACGTAACCCTCGTCGAGTATCGCGTGCACCACGTCCTTGTCGTACGACGCCTTCTGCGCGCCGCGTGTGGGCATGGTGCGGTCGGTCGAGGCGTAGGCGGCGGACTGCGGCGGAGTTTCCCGGGTCCCCTGCATGGCGATCTCCATTGCACTAGTGCATAATTTATTTTGTGCTAGGAGAGTATCGGATTCAGGGACACGGCGCAGCCGAGATCGCGGCCAGTGTCGAGCGCGCGGTCGGCGCCGGTGAGCTGGAGCCGGGCCAACCGCTCCCTCCCATGCGGGAGTTGGCGGCACGACTCGGGGTGAACCCGAACACGGTCGCGGCCGCCTATCGCACCCTGCGCGAGCGCGGGGTGATCGAGACCGCCGGGCGCCGGGGCAGCCGCGTCCGTGCCAAACCGGCCACGACGGGGCGCGAGCAGATCCGGGTGGACGTGCCGGAGGGCGTACGGGACGTGGCCGACGGCAGCCCGGACCCCGCGCTGCTGCCGCGCCTGGCGGAGGCGTTCGCCGCGGCCGCCGTGCAGAGCGATGGCGAACCCGTGCTGTACGGGCACGACCCCGTGGAGCCGGAGCTGGCGCGCCTCGCCCGCGCCGCACTGGACGCCGACGGAGTGCCGGACGGTCCCGTCGCCCTGGCCTCGGGTTCCCTGGACGCCGTCGAGCGGGTCCTCATGGCGCACCTCAAGCCGGGCGACCGGGTGGCGGTGGAGGACCCCGGCTGGGGCAGCCTGCTGGACCTGGTCCCGGCGCTCGGGTTGCGCACCCTGCCCGTCGGTCTCGACGACGAAGGGCCACGCCCCGACGACGTCCGCCGTGCGCTGGAGTCCGGGGCGCGTGCCCTGATCGTCACGGACCGGGCGCAGAACCCGACCGGTGCCGCGCTGACCGCCCCCCGCGCGCGTGCGCTGCGGTCGGTGCTCAGGGAGTACCCCGAGACGCTGCTGATCGAGGACGACCACGGCCACGGCATCGTCGATGTGCCGCTGCACCCGCTCGCCGGGGGCGCCCACCACTGGGCCTTCGTGCGCTCCGTCGCCAAGGCCTGGGGCCCCGACCTGCGACTGGCGGTGTTCACCGGGGACACCGTCACCCTCGACCGGGTGCGTGGACGCCAGCGCCTGGGTCCCGGCTGGGTCAGCCGGCTCCTCCAGCGGGCCGTGGTGCGGCTGTGGAGCGACGGCGCGGTGGACACGCGCGAGGTGGCGGCCTCGTACGGCGGCCGCCGGGACGCCTTGATCGAGGCGCTGTCCGAGCGAGGTGTCGCGGCCCACGGCCGCAGCGGCATGAACGTCTGGGTGCCGGTCCCCGACGAGACGGGCGCGGTGGCCCGCCTCCTGCACGCGGGGTGGGCGGTGTCTCCGGGAGCCCGCTTCCGCCTGAACGCTCCGCCAGGGATCCGCATCACGGTCTCGACGCTGGGCGCGGGGGAGGTCGACCCCTTGGCGGCCGCGGTTGCGGCAGCGGTGGGACCGGCGCCGGTCAGGACCTACGTATAGCCGGTCAGGACCTACGTATAGAGGGGGGCGACCGGCCCGCACCTGCACCCGCACCCGCGCATGCTCCGCGCAGCGCACCCCCCTAAGCGCCCCGCCGAATCTGAGTAAGTGCCGCCCCCGCAAGGACGATCACCGCCCCCACCGGCGTGGTCCACCGCAGCGACTCCCCGAGAATCGCCACCCCCGCCGCCGTGGCGATGACCGGAATGAAATACGTGACCATCTGCGCGGTGGTGGGCCCGACCTCGGCGACCAGCCCGTACTGAATGAGCACCGCCAGCCCGGTCCCCAGAGCCCCCAGCGCGGCGATCGCCAGCAGCGGGACGAACGAGAAGTGTGCCGGAACGCTGGTGAACAGTGGTGTCACAACGGCCAGTTGAGCCGTGGCCAACAGCAGCTGCGCCCCCGTCATCGACAGGTGCGAGTTCCCCGTCCCCGCCAGCGTCCGCCGCACATAGATCCAGCCGACCGGGTAGCTCAGCGAAGCCAGCAGGGCCATCGCCGTACCCGTGGCGTCCAGCCCATGGAATCCCTGCCATGCGCCCAGCACCGTCAGCACGCCGAGGAAGCCGAGACCGAGGCCGGCGACGCGAACCCGGGTCGGCCGGTCCTCGGAGAGGGCGACCAGCGAGAGGGCCATGCCCCACAGGGGCGAGGTGGCGTTGCAGATGCCGGCCAGCGTGGACGGAATGGTCAGCTCCGAGTAGGCGAACAGCGAGAACGGCAGGGCGTTCAGGAAGAACGCGGCGACCGCCATGTGGCCCCAGACGCGAGCGCCCTTCGGCAGCCGCTCCCGCTTCACCGCCATCGCCGCCACCAGTACCGCCGTGCCGAAGACCAGCCGGCCCAGGGTGACCTGGAAGGGTGCGTAGCCCTCCGTGCCCACCTTGATCAACAGAAAGCTGAAGCCCCAGATCAGCGAGAGGGCGCCGAAGCGCAGACGCCAGTCGAGGCGGGTGCGGGGGCGGGCCGGGGCGGGGGACCGGGTTTCGGATGCGGTGACCGTGCTCATGGCCTCAACGATGCCGGGGGCAACCTCGTAGCACAATCGAGATTTCCCACCCGATATCTCTTAGTATTGCTTACGTGTTGAATCTGGAACGCCTGCGCACCCTGGATGCCCTCGCCCGGCACGGCTCGGTCAGCGCCGCAGCCGAGGCGCTGCATGTCACCACATCGGCGGTCTCGCAGCAGCTGGGCAAGCTGGAGCGGGAGGTGAGCCAGCAACTGCTGGCCAAGAACGGGCGGGGCGTGCGGCTCACGGACGCCGGCCGGCTGCTGTCCGAGCATGCGGCCCGCATTCTCTCGCAGGTCGAACTGGCGCAGTCCGATCTGGAGGCGCACCGGGGCCAGGTCGTCGGCGAGCTGCGCCTCTCGGCGTTCCCCACCGCCGCCCGCGGCCTGTTCCCGACCGCGCTCGCCGCTCTGCGCGCCCAGCACCCGGGGCTGCGCGTGCGCTCCAGTGAACTGGAACCCGAGCAGGGCGTCGCCGGGGTCGTACGCGGCGACCTCGACCTCGCGGTCGTCCTCGACTGGTACAACAAGCCGATGCCCGTGCCGGACGGGCTGGTCAAGGCCCCGCTGCTGGACGACGCGGCCGACGTGGCCCTGCCCGTCGGGCACCGGCTCGCGGACCGGGACGAGGTGGATCTCGCCGAGTTCGCCGAGGACGAGTGGATCACCTGGGGCGAGGGCGAGTTCTGTCACGAGTGGCTGATGTTCACGCTGCGCTCGAAGGGCATCGAGCCGCTGGTCGGCCACCGCGCCGCCGAGACCCACACCCAACTCGGTCTGGTCGCCGCCGGGCTGGGCGTGTGCATCGCGCCGCTGCTGGGACGTCACCCGGTGCCGCCGGGTATCGTCATGATCCCGCTCAAGCAACGTGTGCGCCGGCACGTCTACGTCGTCTGGCGGGCGGACGCCGACCGCCGCCCCTCGATCCGTGCCGCGGTCGAGGCTCTACGGGGGTCGGCCCAGCAGCTCGGCTGAGTGCTGCGGCGGCTCACACCCCTCCGAGCTTGCGGAAGTCCCAGGACACGATCTTGTCCGGGGTCAGCCGGACCCAGGCGTGCCGGCCGTCGTGCGGCATCTCGTCCAGGCCGAAGTTCTTGCGTGCGAACAGCGTCTCCGCCGTGTCGAGCTCGGCGCACAGCTCCCCGGTCCGAGGCGCCTCGCCGACGAACTCCACCCGCCCGGACAGCTCGACCCCGCGCAACTGGTCGTACTCCTCGCCGGAGTCGACCACGACAGCCACCCGCGGATCGCGGCACAGCTGGGTCCAGCGCCTGCTGCGCACCACCGAGTACAGCCACAGCGAGGTACCGTCCCAGGCGAACCACAGCGCGCTCACGTGCGGCGCCCCGTTCGCCGAGACGGTCCCGACCCGGCAGGTGCGCTGGCTGGTGAGAAACTCGTCCAGCTCGCCGGGCGTCATCATGATCTTCCGGCCCCGGCGCTGCTGAGTGACGGTCATACGGCCCCCTCTTCTCTCACGTCGTGCCAGAGGAACTTCCGTGCTCTGTTGATCCTCTGACATCACGTCAGAAAAGGGAATGGGTCGTTTTCCCTTCGTCTTCCCCTTGCGCCCAGGGATGGTTACTCTCGCCGCCCCGCACCTCGGCGAACGGAGGAGTCATGCCGTCGTACGAAGAGCTCGGCGAACTGCTCGACCCCGCGAGCACCGTCCTGCTGACCGTGGAGTGCCAGCAGGGGGTGGTCGGTCCGGACAGTGCGCTGCCGGAACTCGCCCGCGAGGCCCGCACCTCCGGCGCCCTGCGCAACGTGGCCCGGCTGGTCGCCGCCGCGCACGAGACCGGGGTGCAGGTGATCCACGCCCTCGCCGAGCGTCGCCCGGACGGCCGCGGCGCGAGCCGCAACGCCCGCCTCTTCCGCGCCGCCGAACGGCTCCCCGTCCAGCAGCTGACCGGCACCACCGCGGTACGGGTCGCGCCCCCGATCGAGGTCGCCGAGGAGGACCTCGTCGTACGCCGGCTGCACGGCGTGTCCCCGATCCAGGGCACCGATGCCGACGCCCTGCTGCGCAACCTCGGCTGCCGCACCCTGATCGTGACCGGCGTCTCGGCCAATGTGGCGATTCCCAACACCGTGTTCGACGCCGTCAACCGCGGCTACACCGCCGTCGTCCCGGCCGACGCCATCGCCGGCGTGCCGGCCGACTACACGCCCGCGATGATCCGCAACACCCTCGCTCTGGTCGCCACCATCACGTCCACCGACGAGGTGCTCGACGGCTTCAAGCGGCCGCACCGGCGGACGTGACGACGGACGTGACGACAGACGTGACGACAGACGTGACGACAGACGTGACGCGGTCAGGACAGCTTGATGTCCTCACCGGAGACGGTGATCTTCGCGGCGGCCAGCGCCTGGGTCGCGGGCCCCTGCTTCACGCTGCCGTCCTCGACGGAGAAGTGGCTGTTGTGACAGGGGCAGATGATCACGCCGTCGGCGACGCTGCCCACCGCGCAGCCCTGGTGGGTGCATTTCGAGGAGAACGCCTTGTAGGTGCCCGCCGCCGGCTGCGTGACCACCACGCCCTGGTCCTTGAAGATCTTGCCGCCGCCCTCCGGGATGTCCGAGGTCTTGGCGAGGGCCGTGCCGCCGGCCGAGCCGCCCGAGGACGAGGAGCCGGTGTCCTGTGAGGAGCCGGTCGAGCCGGTGGTTCCGGACGAACCGGACCCGGTGTTGACGGTGTCCGACGAGTCGCCCGCACCGCAGGCGGTCAGCGCGGCGGCGAGCCCGGCCGCTCCGGCCGCCGCCATGACGGTACGACGGCCCGGTCCCGCTTCGGGCTTGAGCGATGCGCTGGTCATGTGGGCGTTTCCTTCCGCGGAGTCCTTCGTGATCCGTCCAGGGGTACGGCCCTGGGGCACCGCCTGTTCAGACGGCAACCAGATCCTTGCGTTCCGGGCATGAGGCGGCCGTAAACCACGCCTGTCGGCCGGCTGTCGGTCCGGCCCCATCATGCGCCCCAGTAACCTGGGGCGATGCTCAAGGAAGTCACCGTGACCCGCTACATCACACCGTTGCGTGAGGGCGGCTCGCTGCCGGGGCTCGTCGAGGCCGACGACTTCGGGACGTACGTCATCAAGTTCACCGGTGCCGGACAGGGCCGCAAGACACTGGTCGCCGAGGTCGTCTGCGGTGAGCTGGCCCGCCGGCTCGGTTTCCGGATGCCCCGTCTGGTCACCCTTCAGCTGGACTCCGTCCTGGGGCTCGGTGAGCCCGAGCAGCAGGTGCAGGAGCTGCTCCGGTCCAGCGGCGGCATCAACCTCGGCATGGACTTCCTCTCCGGCGCCCTCGGCTACGACCCGCTCGCCTTCCCGGTGAGCGCCGAGGAGGCCGGCCGGATCGTCTGGTTCGACGCGCTGATCAACAACGTGGACCGCTCCTGGCGCAACCCCAACCTCCTCGTGCACCACGGCGAGCTGTGGCTGATCGACCACGGCGCCACGGTGATCTGGCACCACAACTGGCCCTCCGCCGAGGCCTCGGCGGCCCGCCCGTACGACGCCTCCGACCACGCCCTCGCCCGCTTCGCCCCGGACGTGACCGCTGCCGCGGCCGAGCTGGCCCCCCGGGTCACCGAGGACCTCCTCGCCGAGGTCACAGCGGAGATCCCCGACGCCTGGCTGGCCGACGAGCCCGGCTTCGACACCCCGGACGACCTCAGGCGGGCCTACGCACGGCCCCTGCTCGCCCGGGCCGCCGTCATCGCCGAGCGCATCACGGGCATCGAGGAGGGCAAGTGAGCGAGCACCACATCCACATGGCCGGCCATGTCACCGAGCGCCACATCACCCGGGCGGGTCAGGGCGGCGACCGGGACGTGTTCGAGTACGTCCTGCTGCGGGTCGTACCCCGCGTCGAGCGCGGCGAGTGCATCAACGCCGGGGTGGTCGTCTACTGCCGCGCTCAGGCCTATGTCGGGGCCGGCACCCATCTGGACGAGGCCCGGCTGCTGGCCCTCGACCCGGGCGCCGACGTGACCGGGGTTCGCGCGGCACTCGGGGCCGTGGAGCGGGTGTGCGCGGGCGGGGAGGAGGCCGGGCAGGCGGCCCCGGACGACGCCGGCCGCCGTTTCCGCTGGCTGATCGCGCCCCGCTCCACCGTGGTGCAGCCCGGACCCGTGCACACCGGGCTGACCACCGATCCGGCGGCCGAAACGGAACGTCTGCTGGACCTCCTGGTGAGGTAATGGATCACACCCTCCCGGTGTCCCGTTGACACCGGGTGCCAGGGCTTCTAGCGTCACCTGTACCGAAGGTACTAAGCGGTCGCTCACCGCACCGCAGGTTCTCTCAAGGGCGAGGAGAAGCAGCAATGTCCACCACTGAACAGCGGGTCGCGGTAGTCACCGGCGCGGCGCGAGGCATCGGCGCCGCCACCGCCGTACGACTGGCCGCCGAGGGTCGCGCGGTCGCCGTGATCGACCTGGACGAGGCCGCCTGCAAGGACACCGTCGAGAAGATCACCGCGGCCGGCGGCAGGGCCATCGCGGTCGGCGCGGACGTCTCCGACGAGGCGCAGGTCGAGGCGGCCGTCGCCCGGATCGCGGAGGAGCTGGGCGCTCCGACGATCCTGGTCAACAACGCGGGCGTGCTGCGCGACAACCTGCTGTTCAAGATGAGCGTCTCGGACTGGGACACCGTCCTGAACGTCCATCTGCGCGGCTCGTTCCTGATGACCAAGGCCGTCCAGAAGCACATGGTCGACGCGGGCTTCGGCCGGGTCGTCAACCTCTCCTCGTCCTCGGCCCTGGGCAACCGCGGCCAGGCCAACTACTCGGCCGCCAAGGCCGGCCTGCAGGGCTTCACCAAGACCCTCGCCATCGAGCTGGGCAAGTTCGGCGTCACCGCCAACGCCGTCGCGCCCGGCTTCATCGCCACCGAGATGACCAAGGCCACCGCCGACCGCGTCGGTATGGGCTTCGACGACTTCAAGAAGGCCGCCGCCACCCAGATCCCGGTGCAGCGCGTCGGCGAGCCCGAGGACATCGCCAACGCCGTCGCCTTCTTCACCGGCGAGGCGGCCGGCTTCGTCTCCGGCCAGGTGCTGTACGTCGCCGGCGGACCGCTGAACTAGGGAATTCTGGGACATAGGGGTACACGGACATGACTGAACTCCCGGAGCTTTCCGGCAGGGTCGCGCTCGTCACGGGCGCGAGCCGCGGCATCGGCTACGGCGTCGCCGAGGCGCTGATCGCCCGCGGTGACCGCGTCTGCATCACCGGCCGCAATGAGGAGGCCCTCAAGGAGGCCGTCGAGCAGCTCGGCGCCGAGCGGGTCATCGGCATCGCCGGCAAGGCGCACGACCTCGACCACCAGGCCGAGGCGGTCGAGCGCACCATGGAGGCCTTCGGCCGCGTCGACTTCCTGGTCAACAACGCGGGCACCAACCCGGTCTTCGGGCCCATCGCCGACCTCGACCTGAACGTCGCCCGCAAGGTGTTCGAGACCAACGTGATCTCGGCGCTCGGCTTCGCCCAGAAGACCTGGCATGCCTGGCAGAAGGACAACGGCGGCGCGATCGTCAACATCGCCTCCATCGCGGGCCTCGCGCCCTCGCCCTTCATCGGTGCCTACGGCGTCAGCAAGGCCGCGATGATCAACCTGACGCAGCAGCTGGCGCACGAGTTCGCGCCCAGGGTGCGGGTCAACGCGATCGCCCCGGCCGTCGTGAAGACCAAGTTCGCCCAGGCCCTGTACGAGGGCCGGGAGCAGGAGGCGGCCGCCGCCTACCCGCTCGCCCGGCTCGGTGTGCCCTCCGACATCGGCGGGGCGGCCGCGTTCCTCACCTCCGAGCAGTCCGACTGGGTCACCGGTCAGACGCTCGTGGTGGACGGCGGCATCTTCCTCAACGCCGGCGTGGGCGCCTGACCCGCTCGGCCCGGTCGTCTCTTTCGGGCGTCGTTTCCCAGCGGAACGGCGCCCGAAACGCCGTTCACGGTCCGCACAGCGCCATGACAACGTCGTCATAGCTCAATCGATCAAGAACGCCTGGTCCGAGGGAGGTTCAGGGGCCCGGACGCTGCGGTATGGTCTGCCGACCCTTGGTATGGCAGATCGAGGAGCGTGCGCGTGTTCAACCGGAACCGATTCCTGCGGAGAGTCGCGGCGATCGCGTCCATATCCCTGGTGGCCGGCTGCAGCCTGCTGTCCGACGGCGATCCCGACAGCAAAGGCCCCGTCGTCGTGGGCACCACCAGCGCCCCCAGCACCTTGGATCCCGCCGCGGCCTGGGACGGCTCCTGGGAGCTGTTCCGCAACATCTACCAGACCCTTCTCGCCTACCCGAACGGTGCCACCACCCCCCAGCCCGACGCCGCCGAGAGCTGCTCCTTCACCGACTCCAGCAGCCGGACCTACCGCTGCAAGCTGCGGTCGGGCATGAAGTTCGCCGACGGCGACCCGCTGAACGCCCAGGCCGTCCAGCACTCCATCAACCGCATCCGCGCCATCGACGCCCCCAGCGGCCCCGCCGAACTGCTCGGCAGCCTGGACAGCGTGGACGCGGTCGGCGACCGCGAGGTGGTCTTCCACCTCAACCAGTCGGACGCCACCTTCCCGTTCGTACTGGCCACCCCGGCGATGTCGATCGTCGACCCCGACGAGTACCCCGCGAAATCCCTGCGCAAGGACAACAAGGTCTTCGGCTCCGGGCCGTACGAGCTGCAGTCCTACGAGGAGGGCAAGAAGGCCGTCCTGGTCCGTAACGACCGCTACGACGGCTTCGCCAAGCGGCAGAACGACGCGGTGACCATCCGCTACTTCCAGGACTCGTCCAGCATGGTCAAGGCGCTGCGCGACAAGCAGATCGACGTCACCTACCGTGGCCTGGCCGCCGACGACATCATCACGCTGCAGCGGCAGGGCAACTCCGACCTGCAGCTGGTGGACGGTGCGGGCACGGACATCAGCTACCTGGTGTTCAACCCCAAGGATCCGTGGGCCAAGCAGCCCGCCGTCCGCAAGGCCATCGCCCAGATCGTCGACCGAGGCGCGATCGCGCACAAGGTCTACAAGGACACCGTGGACCCGCTGTACTCCATGGTCCCCAAGGGCCTGACCGCCCACACCACGGCCTTCTTCGACGACTTCGGCGACCCGAGCGTCTCCAAGGCCCGCAAGATCCTCACGGACGCGGGCATCAACCAGCGCGTCCCGCTCACCCTCTGGTACACCACCGACCGCTACGGCTCCGAGACGGCCGTGATGTTCAAGGAACTGAAGCGGCAGCTGGAGGACTCCGGTCTGTTCACGGTCACCCTCAAGAGCCGCCCCTGGAAGACCTACGTGGTGGGCTACCAGAAGGGCGAGTACCCGGTCTTCGGCCGGGGCTGGTTCCCGGACTTCCCCGACGCGGACAACTTCATCGCGCCGTTCGTCGGCGAGCACAACGCGCTCGGCACGCCCTACCCGTCCAAGCAGATCACCTCGGAACTGCTGCCCCGCTCGCGCGCGCAGAGCGACCGCGCCAAGGTGGTCAAGGATCTGGAAGCGGCCCAGCAGATCCTGGTGAACGACGCGCGGCTGATCCCGCTGTGGCAGGGCCGGCAGTACGTGGCGGCCAGCGACGACATCTCGGGCGGCGAACTGGCCCTCGACCCGTCGACGATCATGATGATGTGGGAGCTGCACCGCAAGACCAGCTGGTGAATCCGCCTTCCTTCACCGGCTGTCAGTGGTCGCCTGTAGGTTCTGGGGCCTGGAAGCGACCGCACATCGTAAGGACGTTGACGTGACCGACATCGCCATGCTGCCCGAGTCCTGGCGCGGGGTTCTGGGTGACGAGCTGCAGCAGCCCTACTTCAAGGAGCTGACCGAGTTCGTCGAGGAGGAGCGGGCGAAGGGTCCCGTCTATCCGCCGCGCGAGGAGGTCTTCGCCGCGCTGGCGGCGACGCCGTACGACAAGGTCAAGGTCCTCATCCTCGGCCAGGACCCGTACCACGGCGAGGGCCAGGGCCACGGCCTGTGCTTCTCCGTCCGCCCGGGAGTGAAGACCCCGCCCTCCCTGCGGAACATCTACAAGGAGATGAAGGAGGAGCTGGACCTGCCCGTCCCGGACAACGGCTATCTGATGCCGTGGGCCGAGCAGGGCGTGCTGCTGCTCAACGCGGTGCTGACCGTCCGGGCCGGCGAGGCCAACTCGCACAAGGGCAAGGGCTGGGAGAAGTTCACCGACGCCGTCATCCGCGCGGTGGTGTCCCGGCCGGACCCGGCGGTCTTCGTGCTGTGGGGCAACTACGCGCAGAAGAAGCTCCCGCTGATCGACGAGAGCCGGCACGTCGTGGTCAAGGGCGCGCACCCCTCGCCGCTGTCCGCGAAGAAGTTCTTCGGATCACGCCCGTTCACGCAGATCAACGAGGCGATCGCCGGCCAGGGGCACGAGGCCGTCGACTGGCGGATCCCCGACCTGGGCTGATCCGGGAGCGAGCCGTGGCGGCCCGCCGGTGCGGTCCCGTGTCGTACGGGGCCGCCTGCCCGGGAATGCCGTCGCCGCCGGTTAGCGTCGGGACGGACGACTGACCAGACAGCCGACGACGGTCCGGAGGACGTGGTGGCGGAGAGCCAGGAGCAGGCGGCGCCGGATGCCCTGCTGACGCGGATCGGGCAGGTCGTGATGCTGCATCACGGCGGCGACCGCGAGGAGGCCCGGAGCCGCTTCCTCCAGCTGTGGGCGGAGATCGGCGAGCACGGCGCCCCGCTGCACCGCTGCACCCTGGCCCACTACCTGGCCGACACCCAGGACGACCCGTCCGACGAACTGGCCTGGGACCTGCGGGCGTTGTCGGCGGCGGAGGAGCTGGCGGACGGCCGTGGCACCGGTGACCCGGTGAGCGTCCGCGCCTTTTTCCCCTCCCTCCACCTCAACCTCGCCGCCGACTACGTCAAGCTGGGCCGTGCCGAGGCCGCCCGCAGCCATCTGCGCCGGGCCCGCCACGCCGCCGGCTCCCTGTCCGACGACGGCTACGGCGACGGGGTACGGGCGGCCATCAGCCGCCTGGAGCTGCGCCTCGGGGAGGACGGCTCCCCGGGCGGCGAAACCTGGGGGCCGCCGCGGCAGCGGCCCACCGGGTAACGGGCGCACATGCGTACGACCGGGTCAACGGCCGTACGTCTGCTCGCAGATCACCGACTCGGGGCTGCCCCTGTGCCAGCCGCCGTACTGCTTGCCCAGGGCGCATACGTCCGGGGCCCTCGGGGCCGGCGGCGGGATGTCCGGGACGGCGGTGTGCGGCCGCCGGGGCTGTTCCGGGTGCGGGTGCTGACGGGGGTGCGCGGGCGCTGCAGGCGTGCCGTGGGTGACCGGCGGCGGTGCCGCGGGTGTGCGGTGCGAGGAGGTCGGCCCGGTGTGGTGCGGGTGCTCGGACGGGCCGGCCATGGCCAGTGCCTCCCGCGCCGGTGCCTGGACCACCCGCGGCCGCGCGGTGCCGTCCGGCCGGGGGGCCGCCGGCTGTGAGGGCGCGGTGTCCGGCGGGGGGCCGGGTGTCGCCGGGCGCTGTACCGTCACACAGCCGGACAGGGCCGAGACGGCCACGGTGACCAGGAGCGCTGCGGTGGTCGTCGTTCGATGCACCCGGGCAACTCTGCTGGGTCGGTCCCGCCTTGGCACCGTGCGCCGGAGGCTGACGCCCCCGCACGGGTGATCTCGCGCCCCGTAAGGAGGGTCTTCAGGTACCGAAGGTGACGTTCAGTCGCCGGTGGCGCCGTCGATCCGCTCCCGGACGAGGTCGGCATGGCCGTTGTGCCGGGCGTACTCCTCGATCATGTGGGTGTAGATCCAGCGGAGGCTGAACGGCTCCTCGGTGTGCCGGCTCCGGCCCTGGGAGAGGTCGTTGAGCGCGAAGCCGGCCGCGTTACGACGGGCCGTCTCGATCTCCGCCTGCCAGGTGCCGTAGGCCTCCTTCCAGGTGTCCGCCCCGGTGAGGTGGAACTCGCCGTCCCGGTCCTCCTCGGTGCAGTAGATCTGCCCGGGGTCGTCGCCCACCAGGACCTGGCGGAACCAGCCCCGCTCCACCTCGGCCATGTGCCGCACCAGGCCCATGAGGGACAGCTCGGACGGTGGCACGGACGCGGTCCGCAGCTGCTCGTCGGTCAGGCCTTCGCACTTCCATGCCAGTGTCTGGCGGTGGTAGTCCAACCAGCCTTCCAGCATGGAGCGTTCACCGGCGTTCTGGGCGGGCTCTCGGCGTTCGGTCGTCATGCCCGCATCCTCGCAACAGCGGGCACGACGCCGCCAGGCGATATCAGGTGCCCAGCATCCCGGCCAGCAGCTCCCGCAGCCCCCGGCGCACCTCGTCCAGGCTCGGCACCTCGGCGCTGAAGGAACCGGCCGCGCACGAGAACATCAGCCCGTCCGCCCAGGCGACCAGCGACAGCACATGCCGGGCCGGGTCCGTCGAGCCGACGGCGGTCAGCATCGCGGCCAGCTGCTCCTTGAAGACGGCGCCGGTCGCGTCGTAGAAGGCCCGCAGCTCGGGGCGGCGGGTGGCCTCTAGGGCCAGTTCGTAGCGGGCGATCAGCAGCTCGCTGCCCCCGGTCAGCGAGCGGTGCACCGCCAGGGCCAGCCCCTCGGCCAGCGCGTCGGGCCCGCTCCTCGGGTCCGGCATCTCCTCCAGCGCGAGTACCCGGGCCTCCCGCTCGGCATGCCGCCGTACCGCGAGTTCCAGCAGTGCCTGCCGGGTGCGCGCCACGTTGGACGTCGACCCCTGGGGCAGCCCGGCCGCCTCGTCCACCGCCCGGTGCGTCAGCCCGCGCATCCCGCGCTCGGCGAGCAGGGCGAGGGCGGTGTCGGCCACGAGATCGGCGCGGGAGGCGGTGGGGGTGCGTACGGACATGAGGTGACCCTACCCGTCGCACTACGGCTGTAGTAATGTCGACCGCACTACAGCTGTAGTCTCAAGGAGGAGTCATGACACGGCAGGCGCGCGCGATCGTCATCGGCGGCGGGATCGGAGGTCTGACCGCGGCCGCGGCCCTGCACCAGCGCGGCTGGGGCGTCACCGTGCTGGAGCGGGCCCGCTCGCTGGAGCCGGTGGGCGCGGCGATCTCGCTCGCGCCGAACGCCCTGCGCGCCCTGGACGTCCTCGGGGTCGGCGACGAGATCCGCGACCTGGCCGCCTGGCAGGGTGACGGGGGCCTGCGCACCCCGGGCGGGCGCTGGCTGTCCCGCTCCAGCGCCGAGGCCGCCGCCGCCCGCTTCGGCGGCCCGCTGGTCCTGCTGCCCCGCACCACCCTCGTCGACCGCCTCGCCGCCCTGCTCCCGCCCGGCACCGTCCGTACCGGGGCCGACGCGACCCTCGCCGACCCCGGGAACGACGCCCGCCCGGCCCGCGTGACCACCGGCGACGAGGAGCTGGAGGCCGGCCTGGTGGTCGGCGCGGACGGCATCAACTCCCGTGTCCGGAGCGCACTGTTCCCCGCCCACCCGGGGCCGGTGTACGCCGGGTTCACCACCTGGCGGGTCCTGATCCCCGTGCCCGGCGTCGAGTTCGCCTCGCACGAGACCTGGGGCCGGGGGCGCATCTGGGGCACCCACCCGCTCAAGGACGGCCGGGTCTACGCCTACGCGGCCGCCATTGCCCCGGCGGGGGAGCACGCCCCCGACGACGAGAAGGCCGAACTCCGGCGCCGGTTCGGGACTTGGCACGACCCGATCCCCTCCGTCATCGCCGCCGCCCGTCCCGAGGACGTGCTCCGCCACGACGTCCACCACATCGCCGAGCCCCTGCCCGCCCACCACCGCGGCCGGACCGCCCTCCTCGGCGACGCCGCCCACGCCATGCCGCCGACCCTCGGCCAGGGCGGCAACCAGGCCGTCGAGGACGCCG
Organism: Streptomyces sp. NPDC101151; assembly: GCF_044768335.1. Lineage (NCBI taxonomy): Bacteria > Bacillati > Actinomycetota > Actinomycetes > Kitasatosporales > Streptomycetaceae > Streptomyces > Streptomyces sp. NPDC101151. The sequence goes on from NZ_JBIWPP010000017.1 coordinate 51,438, forward strand.
TCGTCCTCGCGCACCATGCCGACGACCTCACCGCCTACACGGCCGCCCGGCTTCCCCGTACGACCGCGATCGCCCGGCAGGCCGTCAGGGTGGCCCGTCTCAACATGGCCGGCGGCCGGGCCGTCGTCGCCGTACGCGACACCACGATCGCCGCCCTGTCCATGGCCGGTCCCGCGCTGTTCCTGCGCGGCTTCGACGGCATCGCCGACTGGCGGCCCCCGTATGCTTCCGGGAAGGAACCCGCAGGCAACCGGTAGGGGAGAGCACGTGAAGGTCGGCTGCATCGGACTCGGGGACATCGCGCAGAAGGCGTACCTGCCGGTGCTGGGCACGCAGCCGGGGATCGACCTGCATCTCCAGACCCGCACGCCCGCCACCGTCACCCGGGTCGCCGACTCGCTCCACCTGCCCGAGGACCGCCGGCACACAAGCCTCGAGTCCCTGCTCGACGCGGGCCTCGACGCGGCCTTCGTGCACGCACCCACCGCCGTCCACCCGGAGATCGTCACCCGGCTCCTCGAAGCGGGCGTACCCACCTACGTGGACAAGCCGCTCGCCTATCAACTGGCCGACTCCGAGCGCCTGGTGGCCCTCGCAGAGCATCGGGGCGTCTCCCTCTCCGTCGGTTTCAACCGGCGCTACGCACCCGCGTACGCACAGTGCGCGGAGCATCCGCGCGAGCTGATCCTCATGCAGAAGAACCGGATCGGGCTGCCCGAGGAACCGCGCTCGATGATCCTGGACGACTTCATCCACGTCGTCGACACGCTCCGGTTCCTGGTGCCGGGCCCGGTCGACGACGTGACCGTCCGGGCCCGCACCGAGGGCGGGCTGCTCCATCACGTCGTGCTCCAGCTCGCCGGGGACGGCTTCACCGCGCTCGGCGTGATGAATCGGCTCAGCGGCTCGGCCGAGGAGATCCTGGAGGTCTCCGGGCAGGACACCAAGCGTCAGGTGCTCAACCTCGCCGAGGTGATCGATCACAAGGGGCAGCCGACGGTGCGCCGGCGCGGCGACTGGGTGCCGGTGGCCAGGCAGCGCGGCATCGAGCAGGCGGTCCTCGCGTTCCTCGACGCCGTGCGCACCGGAAAGCTGCTCAGCGCCCGGGACGCACTGGCGACCCACGAACTGTGCGAGCGGGTGGTACGAGCGGTTCTGGACGCGTCCGGCGCGGCCTGAGCGCCCGTACACCCTCGGTGGCGCACAGCGCGGCAAGGACCAGCAGTGCCCCGTGCACCGGCCAGTCGCCGAAGCGGACGTACGGCGTGATGCCGTGCGCCAGCGGTACGTCGTACACGTGGGCGGTGCTCGCATCGGTGCCGAGCCACGGGCCGAGGCGCTGTCCGCTCGGGCCGTAGACGGCGGAGACGCCGGTCAGGGTGGCGTGGACCATCGGTCGGCCGGTCTCGGCGGCGCGCAGCGCGGCCAGCGAGGCGTGCTGCTCCGGAGCCCAGCTGCCCTGGAACGTCGAAGTGGCGGACTGGCCCAGGAGCACGTCCGCGCCGTCCGCGGCCAGGTGCCGGCTCATGTCCGGGAAGGCGGTCTCGAAGCACACCAGCGGGCCGATCCGCAGCCCGTGCCCGACGTTCATCACGACCTGCTGGGTACCGCGCCGCCGGTCCTCGCCGGCCGCCTTGCCGACCGAGGTGGCCCAGCCCAGCAGGGAGCGGGCCGGTATGTACTCGCCGAACGGGACGAGCCGCATCTTGTCGTAGCGGTCGCCGGTCGGGCCGTTCGGGCCGATGAGTACCGAACTCTTGTAGATGCCGGGCCGGTCGGAGCGGTGGGCGTCCACGTTGACCAGCACGTCCGCGCCCGTCTGCCGGGACAGCGCGGCGATCCGCCGGGCCAGGTCGGGCCGGTCCTTCAGATCGAAGCCCACGCTGGACTCGCCCCAGACGACCAGGTCGACGCCCTGCCCGGCGAGCCGCCGGGTCAGCTGTTCCTCACGGTCGAAGCGCCTGCCGGCGCTGTCGTGTCCGCCGACGATCCCCGGCTGGACCAGGGCTATCCGCACCTGGCCGTCGACGTCCGGGCGGGGTGCCCACGCCCACGCGGCCGATGTCGCCGCGGCCGTGGCGACCAGCGAGGCCAGCGCGGGCACCCGGGACTCGCGCACGGATATCAGCACGGCGGCCGCCACATTGACGACCACGACCAGGAAGCTGAGCAGCCATACCCCGCCCACCGAGGCCAGCCGCAGCGCCGGGCCCACCTGCCACTGGCTGGCGCCCAACATGCCCCACGGGCCGCCGAGACCCTGCCAGGAGCGGACCAGCTCCACCGCCAGCCACACCGACGGCAGAACCAGGAGCGCGGCCGCCCCACGCCCCGGCGACGGCACCCCGCCGAGGAACCGGCGGACCAGCCACCCCCAGGGCGCCCACAGCACACTGAGCAGACCGGCTATCAGAAAGAGGAACACGTGCAGGCTCGGCAGCAGCCAGTGATGCACGGCCAGCATCAACCCGAAGCCGCCGCACCAGCCGTCGTACGCCGCCCGCCGCCCGGTCGGCGCCGAGCGCGCCAGCAGGATCCACGGGACCAGGGCGACATACGCGAACCACCACAGCGAGGGCGCAGGGAACGCGAGCACGGGCAGAGCACCCGCGAGAGCGGCGGCAACGGAGCGTCGCCAGGGGGAGGTCAGCCAGCGGTCGAACGTCCTCATACCGAGTCTCCCTACCCAGGGCTTCCTCCAGTGTGCGCGCCCGAAGCGATCTCCGACAGAGGGCGCAGAAGCGGCTCGGCGGCTCACTCGGGCACGGTCGCCGGGCTGCGCTCGGGCAGGCGGCGCCACTTCTCGTGCACGACGACCTCCCGCAGCCGCCAGCCATCCGGCGTGCGCACCAGCCCGAAGTCGTACCGGCCGCCGCACACCAGGTCCGGTGCGCCGGAACCGCCGTCGCCGGCGAACCGCATCGGGTTGATGTAGTCGGCCCGCACCCGGGCGGTGTCCCCGGTGTCGTGCTCCAGCAGCCCGAACCGCACCCGCCGGTTGACGATCAGATGCTGCCGCATCGCGAACAGCTCCAGACTCTCGGCGAGCCACCCGGCGACTCGGCCGGCTTCGCCCTCGATGCCGCCGGCGGAACGGTAGTCGGCCCGCCCGTCGGCGGTGAACAGTCCGCGGTACGCCGCCCAGTCACCGTCGTCCACTGCCACCGCGTACTCGGTGACCAGCTCGTCCACGGCAAGTCGGTCCATCACGGTAGCGAGCTCCACACGCTGCGTCATCGGCACAGTCTTGGTCACCGGGAGCGAGGTGCCAAGAGGCGTGCCGAACATTCGCTGGTGCGGGCCATGACAGACGGCCGAACCCGGCCACGTGAACGATCAGTCGGTCGAACAACCGGTTGGACCCGAGCCGAAGTTCCGTATCCGGAACCGCCACATGGAGTCCATCGTCCCCGCCCACCAGGCGTACCGCCGGGAGATCTGCGGCCCCGGCGACCCAGCACCGGCTGCTGTCATCTCTGTCCGTCCCGCTCGGGCACCGCCAAAGGCCGGCCGGCTGCACGGCACGGGGTCGCAGCGTGGATCATGGTGAGGTGATGAAGTGGACCGACAAGGCGGCGCCGGCCGAGCCGCCGGGGCACGAACCGGGGCTCTCCGCCTACCAACGCGCTCTGCGGGACCGGCTTCTCGCGGCCCCTGTGGTTTCCGCGCCCGAGCCCTGGCAGCCCGTCTTCGAGCACTGCGTCCCTGTCGGGGGACTTCTCGGGATCGGTTTCGCGACGCATCCCGGCAGCGGCCACGACCTGGTGATGGTCGTCTCGAACGATGGCCATGGCCTCTTCGACGCCGACACGGGGGAGAAGATCGCCCGGGACCGCGACCCCGACCCCGAGGACAGCACTCCTGACTCGGTCGCCGATCTGTCGTGCCCTGGGCTGGGACCGGTCGCCGGAAGCAGAGTGCGCATGGCCGGACTCTTCGGGGGAGGGCTTCACACGACCACCGCGGACGGCTGGACTCTGGAGGTCGTCAGCCCGGCCTGGCCCAACGAGCGTGTCCTGCTCTCCGCTGACGGCGGACTGCCCCATTCCGGTCCGCACGGAGAGCAGTGGTGGCACATCTTCCACTCCTCTTACTCTGAGCTCCGAGCCGTCGGTTTCTCGCCTTCCGGGCAGACCCTGGCCGTCGCGACGAGCAGCGATCTGTCCCTGTGGACGCGCGGGACGGGCCATGGGGCTTGACCGTCGGGTGTGTCAGCGCGGGATGCCGGAGGAGCGGCCGTATCCCGTGGCCGACGAGGTGCCGGCGCACCTGCGGGTGTGGTCGAGGAGCCCAGGAGTCGCGGAGCCGCGGGCCTTCCCGGTCCAGAACTCCGGGCTCAGGCCGCCTTGATGATTTTCCCGCGGATGGCCTTCGCCCACTCGACCACCAGCAGCTCGTACTCCGCGCGTTCCTGGGCCGACAGGGTGCCGCCCGCACGCAGCCACAGCGCCCGGATCTGCTCGTTCACCTCGGCGGCAGACCGCACGGAACCAGGGGGCATGGAATCGGGGGACATGCGGACAAGCCTAGGGGCAAGCACTGACACTGCGCTACCGAATGGCTACGCAGAACGTATGGGGTTGGTCACCGCCGATGCCGGCCGGGTCGTCGGTCGACCCGGACCAGGAGCCCGTATGCCCTGCTGGGCGGCCGCTCGGCAGAAGGCGCGGGTCGCGGTGAAGTTCCGGGCGGACGAGCCCGGATGTCCCCAGGGGAGCCGTCGAATCCGCAGGCCGCGGCCGCTTCGGAGGGGTCCGCGGGTAGTTCGGAGTGGTGCCGTCCGGACGGGCACCGTCCAGCGCGCGGGAGTTGTCCGAAACGACGGCGGAGGCCAGGAGCCGGGACGGGCCGTCGTGTTGATCACCCGCCCCAGCGGTGCGTTCGGGCTCAGCTCGCCGATTCCGCCGCGTGCGGGCTCAGGACGCCCGCCATCACCAGCGCGATGATGACGATGCCGAGGGCTATGCGGTACCAGACGAACGGCATGAAGCTCTTGTTGGAGATCCACTTCATGAACCACGCGATCACCGCGTATCCCGACGCGAACGCGATCACTGTCGCGAACAGGGTCGGGCCCCAGGCGACGTCACCGCTGCCCATGGAGTCCTTCACCTCGAACACCCCGGACGCCAGCACCGCCGGGATGGCCAGCAGGAAGGAGTAACGGGCCGCCGCCTCGCGCTTGTAGCCCATGAACAGGCCACCACTGATGGTGGCGCCGGAACGGGAGACACCGGGGATGAGAGCGCAGGCCTGGCATAGGCCGAAGATCAGGCCGTCCTTCACGCCGAGGTCCTCGAGCGCCTTGCGCTGCTTGGGTGCCCGGTGCCGGCCGCCGGTCTCGTCGCGGGCCGCGAGCCGGTCGGCGATGCCGATCACCAGGCCGACGACGATGAGCATCGTCGCGGTGATCCGCAGATCGCGGAACGGCCCCTCGATCTGGTCCTTGAGCGTCACGCCGAGCACGCCGATCGGGATCGAGCCGACGATCACCAGCCAGCCCATCTGGGCGTCGTGGTTCTGCCGCATCCCCTTGTCGAACAGGGATCGGAACCAGGCCGAGATGATCCGCCCGATGTCCTTGCGGAAGTAGATCAGGACCGCCGCCTCCGTACCGATCTGGGTGATCGCGGTGAAGGCGGCCCCGGGGTCCTTCCAGCCCGAGAATGCGGCGGTCAGCCGCAGATGAGCGCTGGAGGAGACGGGGAGGAACTCGGTCAGCCCCTGGACGAGTCCGAGGACGAGGGATTCAAACCAAGACATGAAGGTAGGGCGTCCAAGTGCTGGTGGGCTCAGTGGCGATCATGTGATGAGGGCAGCGTAGCGGGCCCCGCTGACAGACCGGTCACAGGGGTTGGGCAGTCGGCCGACCACCGGGTGTTGACCGGCCCCGGCGCCACCGCTTACGTTGCAGCGCAGGGAGAAAGCGCTTGCTGAATCCGCCGCGCCGCGCCCGCCGCCGTCCCCGGAGGAGTGCCGAACCGCCCATGTCCCACTCTTCCCGACCGCCCGCGCCCGGCTCGTCGCTCCCGCCCACACCCCCCTCTTCCCTCCCGCCCACGCCCGGCTTCCCTCGCTCGGCAGCCCCGTTCGCCGGCCGGCGCATCCGGGCCGCCGTCATCGGCACCGGGGCCATCGGGCGCGGATGCATCTGCCCGCGCTCGCCCGACTGGCCGAGGAGGGCGACACGGAGGTCGTGGCCGCCGTCGACATCGACAGGGGCGCCGTGGAAGCGTTCTGCGCCGAGGCCGGCATTCCGCGCGCGTACACCGACCTGGACCGGACGCTCGCCGAACAGCGGCCGGACCTGGTCACCATCTGCACCCCGCCGACACTGCACCGCGCGCAGACGGTCGCCGCGCTGCGGTCCGGAGCCTCTGTGCACGCTCAACGGCCTTCGGGGCACGGGAGGTTCGGCATGTGCGGTCGGCTGGACATGTATCTGCCGGAGACGTGAGGGCCGCGCGCGGCGTCCCCGGATCCGCGTTCCGCATCCCCTGAGGATCCTCCGGTCGTCCCGCCGTTTCCGCCCGCGCCACGAGGCGGGCAGCAGCGGGCGGACGAACTCCCCTTCTGTGTCGGACAGTTCATGGCGGCCTATCACCCGATCATGATCCACCGTTCAAGATCACAATGTGCCGACAGGTCCCGGGGCCGCACCAGGGGCGCAGGGCCGTCGGAGCGGGTTGAGGCGGGCCTTGAGCAGGCAGAACTCGTTATCGGGAATATGACGACAGCCCTTGGGCGGCCGTCGGTCCCGACACGGTCCACCCCGGGACCTTGGGATGGGCCGTCAGGTCCTCGTGCCGTACCGGGACGCCGCAGGCGCGGCAGGTGACCTGCGGAACCAGTTCGCTGCCGCAGCTGTGCTTGACGACCATGGGAAGGTCGGCACCGTTGCGGAGATGGCGGTCGCCCCAGTCCTTGAGGGTCATCAGGACCGGTTCCAGCTCCAGCCCCGCCTGGGTGGGCCGGTACTCGAAGCGCTGCGGGCGCTCGCTGTAGGCGTGCTTGACGAGGATCCCGGCGTCCACGAGCCGGCGCAGCCGGGTGGCCAGGACGTCGCGCGGGGCGCCGATGTTGCGCACCAGCTGGTCGAAGCGGCCGTTGCCCAGGCACACCTCGCGCAGAACGAGCAGGGAGTACTTCTCGCCGACCAGCGCGAGGGCGTCGGCGATGGAGCAGGGGCGCGGGTCTTTCGTGGCGGCCATGCCACTCAGTGTAGTAGAGGGTTTGATTTTCCAACTCACGGAGTTATGGTGAGTTCGGATTTCCTACTCACTAGTAATCGATCCGTTCGTCACGGGAGGCCAGCACCATGCGAGACGCAGTCATCGTCGAAGCCGTACGCACCCCCATCGGCAAGGGCAAGCCGAACGGCTCCCTCGCCCACGTCCACCCCGTGCAGCTCCTCGCCCACACCCTGCGCACCCTCGTCGAGCGCTCCGGCGTCGACCCGGCGCTCATCGACGACGTCATCGGCGGCACCGTCGACCAGGTCGGCGAGCAGGCCATGAACACCACCCGGTACGCCGTCCTCGCGGCCGGCCTGCCCGAGACGGTCCCGGCGACCACGGTGGACCGGCAGTGCGGCTCGTCCCAGCAGGCCGTGCACTTCGCCGCACAGGGCGTCATCTCCGGCGCGTACGACCTCGTCGTCGCCTGCGGTGTGGAGTCGATGAGCCGGGTGCCGATGTGGTCCAACGTGCCGGCCGGCAAGGACCCCTTCGGACCGGGCGTCGCAGAGCGCTATCCGGAGGGCCTGGTCCCGCAGGGCGTCAGCGCCGAACTCATCGCCGCCAAGTGGTCCCTCACGCGCGCGCGGATGGACGAGTTCGCGGTCTCCTCGCACCACAGGGCCGCCGCGGCATGGCAGGCCGGTCTGTTCGACGCCGAGGTCGCGCCACTGGACGGCGTCACCCGCGACGAGTGCGTACGGCCCGACAGCAACCCGGAGATCCTCGCCGGCCTCAAGCCCGCCTACTACGACCCCGGCTTCGCCGAGCGCTTCCCGCAGATCGAGTGGAACATCACCGCCGGCAACGCGAGCCCCATCAACGACGGGGCCTCCGCCGTGCTGATCACCTCCAGCGAGACCGCGGCCCGGCTCGGCCTGCGCCCGCTGGCCCGCCTGCACAGTTTCGCCGTCACCGGCTCCGACCCGCTTCTGATGCTCACCGGCGTCATCCCGGCCACCGAGAAGGTCCTCCGCCGGGCGGGGCTGACCCTCGACGACATCGACCTCGTCGAGATCAACGAGGCGTTCTCCAGCGTGGTCCTCGCCTGGCAGCAGGAGACCGGCACCGACCTCGCCAAGGTCAACGTCCACGGCGGCGCCATCGCCCTGGGGCACCCGCTGGGCGCCAGTGGCACCCGTCTGACCACCACCCTGGTCCACGCGATGCGCGAGCGCGGCACCCGTTACGCCCTGCAGACCATGTGCGAGGCGGGCGGCCTCGCCAACGCGATGATCCTGGAAGGCGTCTGACGCGTCCGCGGGCCGGCCCGGGCAGGGCCGGCGGATCCGTGCACGACCGGTCTCCGGATCAGCCGTTCCCCGGATCAGCGCCCGCGCAGGTGGTGGCGCTTGCGCCAGGCCACCACCGTGCCCACCAGCGCCGGCAGGGCGATACAGGCCATCGCTATCAGGAAGGCGGGCGAGGTCGGCGCCGAGGCACGGGCGCCGGCGACCGCGTACGCGGCCGTGTTCGGAATCGAGCCGAGCGCCGTGGCCAGCAGGAACGACAGCCACCCCATCCGGGAGACGGCGGCACAGTAGTTCGCCGCCCAGAACGGCACACCCGGGAACAGCCGCGCCGCCAGCATCGAACGGAACCCGTGCCGGCTGAGCTGTCCGTCGGCCGCCTTCAGCCAGCGGCCCCGCAGCAGCGGCCGCAGCGCGTCCTGCCCCAGCATCCGGCCGAGCCCGAAGGCCACCCCGGCCCCGAGCACCGTGCCCGCCAGCGCCGTCACCAGCCCGAGCTGGGAGCCGAACAGCGCGCCCGCCGCCAGGTTCAGCAGCGGACGCGGCACGAACGCCACCGTGCACAGCCCGTACGCCACCCCGAACACGACCGCCGCCGCGGCCCCGCCGAGCTGCGGCGGCCAGCCGTGCGTCAGCAGCCGCTGCGGCTCGAACAGCAGCACGCAGGCCGCCGCGCCCGCGAGCAGGGCGAGCAGCAAGGACAGCCGCGCGTACGGCGACAGCAGCGCGCGCGTACACCGGGCGGCGAACCCCGCACGCGGCAGGGGCGGCACGGGTACGGCCGCGGGAATGGTGAGCTCCGTGGCGGCGGCCCGGGGAGAGGCCGTGGCGGTGCCCCCAGAGCGGTTGGTGGCATCGAGCATCCGGTGACACTAACCGACGAGCGTGTGTGATTGCCGTCAGGTTCGTCTCATGACCGTCACAGGTACGGACGACGGATCTCGGGATCACCTGACGACGGGCCCGGAGCCGCCGGACGTACCGCCGTTCCGGCCGCGCCGTGGCCGGTGTCGTCGGGGGAGACGCTCGCGGGTGCGGTACGCGGGTCGGCGAACGCGGTGCTGCATTGGGAGACCCCGCCGACAGCCAGGGCCGTCGCAGCCACCAGGAGGATGATGCGCCGAATCCTTGTGATCGTCATGGGAGCGGGGTCCTTACGCGGCTCAGGGGGCGTGTGGCGGACTCGGCGAGCGAGCTGTCGGCCTCGCTGTGCCGTCGTCCGTGACTCCATTGAGCCCTCAGAGGAAACCAGGGTCACGCCACGGAAAATCGGGGCTTGACCGCTCCTCGAACGGCTCGGGCCGGGCGCAGTTCCTCGAACTCCTCGGTGCGCGTCACGCCAGTTCCTTCCTGAAACCCTGCCGCCAGGACGGGTGGCGCAGCTCCCAGCCGAGTTCCCGCTTGGCCTTGGCGTTGGAGAAGCCGCGCCCCTCGGTCATCATCACCACCGCCACCTCCCCGGCCAGCAGCCGGGCGAGCCATGTGGGGACCCGCATCGGCCGCTTCGCTCCCGCGCACGCCGCCAGATGCGGCAGCCACTCACTGGCCGGGGCCGGGTCGTCGTCGACGATGTTGAACACCCCGCCGGCCTTCTGCTCCACGGCCAGGACCGTGGCGCTCGCCGCGTCGTCCAGATGCACCCACGAGGCGTACCCGGTCCCGCGCCCGATCAGCGGGAACTGCCGCCTGCGCACCAGCTCGACCTGATCGTCGACGGCGTCCGGCCCATAGAAGGCGCCGTAGCGCAGGACCGCCCCACCGGCCCCGACCACCACGTCCTCGACGTGGCGCAGCGCCTTCATCGACGTGTGCGCCGCCGTTCCCTCGTGCAGGTCCAGCGGGTCGTTCTCGGTCTTCACCCAGCCGCCCTCGCGGATCCCGTTCCAGTTGGCGTAGCCCTGAGCGACGACATGGGACACGCCGGTCGCCTGGGCGGCCGCCAGCAGGTGGTCCGTCCCCTCGGTGCGCAGCCGGACGGTGGGGACGGCCCACCGGTCGAAGTGCTTCAGATCGGGCTTGCCTGCGTGCGCCACGGAAATCCCCGTCATCTGGTGCACGATCGTGTCCGGACGGGCCGAGGCCACCGCCTCGCCGACCGACACCGCATCCAGCCCGTCCATCACGACGCCCGCCGCGCCGAGCTGCTCCAGCAGCCCGAGCTTCGCCGCGCTCGTCGTGGTCGCGGTCACCTGATGGCCCCTGGCCACCAGCTGCGGCACCAGCCGCCGGCCCAGCACCCCGGTCCCACCCGCCACAAAAACCCGCATGATCATCACCTTCCCGGTCCCGACCGCGTCTCCATGACCCGAGACGAGACAGCCCGGCCGGCTGTGACACGGGCGGCGTGGATCTCGGGCCCGGCCGTACGAACCGACGGAGATCCACCCGGGCCGTACGCCGGCACGCCGGTACCCGGGGGCGACCGCCGTATCGTCCTCTCATGACAGTCACAGGTGCGGCCTCGCCGGAGGTGCCGCGCAGCGCTCTCGCCGACGCCGTGCTCGAACGGCTCACCGCCGGGTACTCGGCCGCGGCCGATCCGGGCAGGGCCGTTCCGATGCGGGCGTACATGAAGGACGTGGCGCCCTTCCTCGGCATCCCCACGCCGGCCCGCCGGAACCTCTCCCGCACCCTGCTGGCCGGCACGCCCCGACCCGACGAGGCCGACTGCACCGCGATCGCCCTGCGCTGCTGGCGGCTGCCCGAGCGCGAGTACCACTACTTCGCCGTGGACTACCTGCGCCGGCATGCGGCCCGCTGCTCCTCCGCGTTCCTGCCCGTCGCCCGGCACCTGCTCACCACCGTGCCCTGGTGGGACACCGTCGACCTGCTCGCCGCGCATGTCGTCGGCGCCCTGGTGACGGCCGACCCCGGGCTCACGGCCGACATGGACGCCTGGATCACGGACGCCGACCTCTGGGTGGCCCGTACGGCCCTGCTGCATCAGCTCCGCTACAAGGAACGCACCGACGCCGACCGGCTGTTCGCCTACTGCCTGCTCCAGTCCGGGCACCCCGACTTCTTCATCCGCAAGGCCATCGGCTGGGCCCTGCGCGAGTACTCCAAGACCGACCCCGAGGCCGTACGGGGCTTCCTGGCGCGGGAGCGGGGCCGGTTCGCCCCGCTGACGGTCCGTGAGGCGCTGAAGAACATCGGCACCTGACGGCCCTCGACTCCGACGGCCCTCGACTCGCGTACCGCGAAAAATCATTCGACGCCGGACAAACCGTCGGCGATGATCGTCCTCATGTTCCGGTACGCCTTCCTCCTCGCAGCATCCGCCGTCGCGGATGCCCCGAAGGCTGCCGTCCCGATCCTCGTGGCCGCTGCCGGCGGCGCCCGAAGCTGACCCTCTCCGGAACGTCCGGCGGACCCCGCAGGGGGAGGGTCGGCCAGTCCTCGGGGTCCCGCATCTTCCGTACGCCTGAGAGGCTTCGAGGAACCGCCATGTCCAAAACGGCATACGTGCGCACCAAGCCGCACCTGAACATCGGCACGATGGGTCACGTCGACCACGGCAAGACCACCCTGACCGCCGCCATCACCAAGGTCCTGGCCGAGCGCGGCACCGGCACCTTCGTCCCGTTCGACCGTATCGACCGCGCCCCGGAGGAGGCCGCCCGCGGCATCACCATCAACATCGCGCACGTCGAGTACGAGACCGACACCCGGCACTACGCGCACGTGGACATGCCGGGCCATGCCGACTACGTCAAGAACATGGTCACCGGCGCCGCGCAGCTCGACGGGGCGATCCTCGTCGTCTCCGCGCTGGACGGGATCATGCCGCAGACCGCCGAACACGTGCTGCTCGCCCGGCAGGTGGGCGTCGACCACATCGTCGTCGCCCTCAACAAGGCCGACGCCGGGGACGAGGAGCTGTCCGACCTGGTCGAGCTGGAGGTCCGTGACCTGCTCACCGCGCAGGGGTACGCGGGAGACGCCGTGCCCGTCGTACGGGTCTCCGGGCTGAAGGCCCTGGAGGGCGACCCACGCTGGACGGCGTCGATCGAGGCGCTGCTCGACGCGGTCGACACCTATGTGCCGATGCCCGAGCGATACCTGGACGCACCGTTCCTGCTGCCGGTGGAGAACGTGCTCACCATCACCGGGCGGGGCACGGTCGTCACGGGTGCCGTGGAGCGGGGCACGCTCCGCCTGGGGGACCGGGTCTCGGTGCTCGGCGCCGAGCTGGAGACCGTCGTCACGGGGCTGGAGACCTTCGGCAAGCCGATGGAGGAGGCGCAGGCGGGGGACAACGTGGCGGTGTTGCTGCGGGGTGTGCCGCGGGACGCCGTCCGGCGGGGGCACGTGGTGGCCGCGCCGGGCAGTGTCGTGCCCAGTCGCCGCTTCACCGCGCGGGTGTATGTGCTCTCCGGGCGCGAAGGCGGTCGTACGACTGCGGTGTCCACGGGGTACCGGCCGCAGTTCTACATCCGTACGGCGGATGTCGTGGGGGACGTCGACCTGGGGGAGGCGGCGGTCGCGCGCCCCGGGGAGACGGTCGACATGACTGTCGAGCTGGGGCGGGAGGTGCCGTTGGAGCCGGGGCTCGGGTTTGCCATCCGTGAGGGTGGCAGGACCGTGGGCGCCGGGACGGTCGTCTCCGTGGGTTCGTAGGGGCCGAGAGTCCGTCGGGGACTGCGGGGCCGTGGTGGCCGGTACCGGAGACAATGGGTTCGTGAGTGAAGCCATACCTGTGACCCGGGCCGTCGATCACGGCACCGCCAAGTTGATGCCGGACGTCGACCGGGAGCGGGCGTGGCTGCTCACCGTCGACGGGGCGCCCCAGTCGTACGTCGATCTGGACGAGCCGACGCATCTGGAGTTCGAGTACGCGCGGCGGCTCGGGTATGTGCTGGATGTCCTGGCCGAGGAGGGGCGGGCGCTGGACGTGGCGCACCTCGGCGGGGGTGCGCTGACGCTTCCGCGGTACGTCGCCGCCACCCGGCCGGGCTCCCGGCAGGACGTGGCCGAGGCCGACCGTGCACTGCTGGAGCTGGTCGTCGAGCATCTGCCGCTGCCCGAGGGCTCGGGTGTCGCGCTGCACACGGCCGACGCCCGGGCCTGGCTGGAGGCGGCGCCGGCCGACTCGGCCGACGTGCTGATCGCCGACGTCTTCGGCGGCTCACGTGTCCCGGCCCACCTCACCTCGCTCGCCTGTGCCCGCGAGGCCGAGCGTGTGCTGCGCGCCGACGGGGTCTATCTGGCCAACCTCGCCGACGCGGCTCCGTTCGGTTTCCTGCGCTCGCAACTGGCCAACCTCGCGGCCGTGTTCGAGGAGTTGGTGCTGATCGCCGAGCCGGGCGTACTGCGCGGCCGCCGGTTCGGCAACGCGGTGGTCGTGGCCTCGCACCGGACCGTCGACACGGCTGCCCTGGCTCGCCGCACCGCCGCCGACGCCTTCCCGGCCCGCGTCGAACACGGCCCGGCGGTGCGGGACTTCATCGGCGCCGCCCGGCCGGTCCACGACCCCGACGCCGTACCCTCACCCGAGCCCCCCGACGGGGCTTTCGGTATCGGCTGAGGGGAACTCGGCGGTGGTCGTCCGCCCGGTGCGGCGGGTCAGGGTGCGGACGTCGGGGACCAGCAGGACCAGGGCGGTGACCAGGACGACCAGGCCCGCGCAGCCCCACAGGGAGGCGGTGCGGCCGACGGCGGACTCGGCGGGGCCGGCCAGGGCGGTGGCGAGCGGCATGAGCGACACCGAGCCGAACCAGTCGTAGGCCGAGACCCGGGAGAGCTTCTCCTCGGGAATCTCCTGGTGCAGCGCGGTCATCCAGGAGACGCCGAACACCTCCACCGTCGTACCCGCGACGAACATGACCACGTAGAGGACCCCCACCGGAACCGGGACGGCCAGGGCGGCCGAGGGCAGGGCCAGCGGGAAGACGCACAGGGTGCCGGCGAGGAGCAGACGGCGGGGTCTCCAGCGGGTCATCAGCAGGGCACCGGTCACCGTGCCCGCGCCGAACGCGCCCAGCGCCAGACCCCAGGGGCCCGCCCCGCCCAGGCTGTCACGGGCCACGAGCGGGCCGTAGACGGCGTCGGCGGCGCCGACCACCGCGTTGGCGATCGAGAACTGGACGACGATGCCCCACAGCCAGGGCCGGCCGATGAACTCCCGCCAGCCCTCCCGGAGATCGGCCAGCATGCCCTCGCCCGGCTCACGGGGCGGGATGTGACCGACGTCGAGGAAGGAGCGCAGGGCGCCGGCGAGGGCGAAGGCCGCCGCGTCGATCGCGAGGACCCAGCCGGGGCCGAACGCCGCGACCAGCGCGCCGCCGAGCGCGGCTCCGCCGAGAGCCGCTCCCTGGGTGGCCATGCGGAAGAGGGCGAACGCCCGGCCCGCCTGTTCCCCCTCCACGGACGACATGAGCATGCCCTCGGCCGCCGGGCCGAAGAACGCCTGCCCGGTGCCGCCGAGCGCGGTGAGCAGCATCATCTGCCACAGCCGGGGCTCGCCGGACAGCACGAGCACCGCGAAGGCCGCCTGGGAGAGGCAGTTGAGCGTGTTCGCGGCCACCATGACCCGGTGCCGGGGCAGCCGGTCCGCCACCGCGCCGCCGATGAGCAGGAACACCACCAGCGGCAGGGTGCGGGAGGCGGCCACCAGTCCCACGTCGCCGCCGTCGCCGCCCGCGTCGAGCACGGCGAACGCGGCCGCGATCAGCGAGCCGTTGGCGCCGAGACCGGTCACGATGGCCGCCGCGGTCAGCAATGAGTAGTTGCGGCCGGCCCAGGCGGGTCTGTGGGGGCGGTGCGGGGTGGCGGGTGTCTTCACCGGCCGACTGTCGCCCGCCCGAGCTCCGGATTCAATCGAGTTGTCTGCGGCGTGCGACGCGCCGAAGTCGTCCTGCTTGACTGCTTCTTTGACGACAGTGGTGATGACTTTTAAGGTGATCTAGTCATGTTCATGACGAATTGAGAGCTGAGACCTCGTGGTCTTCAAGGAAAGGAGCGTCATGCGAAAGCATGTTGCAGCCGCATTCGGCACGGTCGTGCTCGTCGGGGCGGGTCTGCCCGCCGTGGCCGCGGCGCCTGCCTCGGCCGCCGCGTTCACCTGTCACCCCACCAGCCACACGTACATCGTGCACAACGAGAAGGTCCCCGTTCACGCCACGCCGAGCGGGCGTGGCCGGGTGATCAGCTACGTGTACAAGGACAACAAGGTGAGCTCCAAGCTCGAATGCAAGATGAGCGACGGCACCTGGGAGTGCATCGGTCAGTGCCACGACCCGGAGGAGACGCTCAACGGTCGTTGGGTCTACCGTAACTATCTGAGGGGCTGAGGCTTCACGGGGTTCCGGCCCGCCCCGTCGGGGCGGGCCGGAGCGCCTGTGAGATCAGTCACTCGGTCGGGGTCCCGTGCAGCCGCACCGAGCTGAGGATCTTCATGATCGTCGCGGTGTCGACCTCGTCGTTCACACCCTTGGCGCCGTAGAAGTCGAACGACACGATGTCGTCGGCCGAGTTCTTGAAGGCGAAGCTGAGGGCCTTGCCGTCGCTCGCGCACTTGCCCTTCTGCGGGCTGTTGACCGAACGCGCCCACGCGTAGGCGCCCTCGATGCCGGACGCGGTCTTGTAGGGCGTGGCCTTCTTGTCGAAGGTGATGCTCTTCTTGTCGGGCTGGGTGTAGCCGCCGTAGACGTACCAGGGCACCCGGGTGACCGCGGCGTCGGCAGGACTCTTCGCGCCGCTCTCGCCGCGCGTGCCGGCGACGGCCAGCGCGTTGTCCTCGCTCTTGCCGTCCTTGTTGCTGTCGGTCGTGCACCACTTCGACTTGTAGGACGCCGGGCGGGACACGGAGGTGATCAGCTTGTCGTTGTCGGCGTGGTCCTCCATGAAGTAGGACACGTCCGGGGACTGGACCTCCCAGTCCGCCGGCACGTCGAAGGCCGTGCCGAACTTGGGATTGACGACGACCTTCCAGCCCGCGACGGTCGGCTTCTCGGTGTCGCTGCCGCGCGGGTCGTCGTTCGTGGGCGACGAGGTCGCCGTCGGGTCCGTCGTCGGCGAGTGGCTCGTTTTCTGCTTGCCCTTCCCGTTGTCCGCCTCATCGTCCTTGGAGCCGCCGAGAACCAGGTACCCGGTCACGCCGGCCGCGACGACGACGGCCGTGGCCGCGATGATCGCGATCAGCTTGGTCCGGCCGCCACCGCCGCCACCGCCGCCACCGCCCTGCGGCGGCTGCGGCTGCGGGGCGCCGACGGGCGCCGGCGGCCCCCACTGCGGCTGCTGCCCGTACGGCTGCTGCGGGCTCTGCTGCGGGTACTGCTGGTAGCCGGGTTGCTGATACGGATTCGGCTGCTGGTAACCCGGCTGCTGGTACGGGTTGTTCTGCGGGTTCTGCGCGCCCCCTGGCGGCTGCTCTCCTGGCCACATGGCCAGTAACCCTAGTGCGCCCGGGGACACGATTCGGTCACTGCCCCTTGTCAGGGACGTACCGAATCAGGAGTGCGACGGTTCGGCGTAGAGCCGTACCGTGCTCATGATCTTGCGGATCGTCGCGTCCGGGACCTCTTCGGAGACGCCCGCGGCGCTGAAGAGGGACCACGACAGCAGGGCGCCGTCCGAGTCCTTGAAGGCGAACGTGGTCGCCTTGCCCTCGGAGTCGCACCTGTCCTGCTTCACGACTCCGGTGGACCGGGAGGTGGCGACGCTGCCCGTGATGCCGGACGCGGTGGTGTACGAGGTGACGGGACCGGTCCTGACCTTCTTGCGGTCCGGCTGGGTGTACCAGCCGTAGACCCAGTTCGCCGAGTCCTCACGGGCGATCTGGGCGGTGTTCTTCGCGTCCTTGTTGCCGCGCGTGCCCACGTTCGCCAGCGAGGTGTAGTCGGTCTTGCCGTCCCTGTCCTCGTCCGCGGCGCACCACTTCTCCTTGAGCACGGCGGGGGCCTTCATGCCGACCAGCACCTTGTCGTCGTCGGACTGCTCGGTGACGTAGGTGATCCAGCTCTTGGAGCGCACCTGCCAGGCCGCGGGGACGTCGAAGGCGATGCCTGTGACCGGGTTCACCACGACCTTCCAGCCGGCCACCGTCGGTTTCTCGCCGTCGGCCGAGCGCGGGTCGTCCGCGGCCGAGGAGGCGGAGGGGGAGGCCGCGGTGGGGGAGGAGGCGGTGGGGCCGGGGCGGGCCCCGTCGTCCTTCTTGCCGCCCAGCAGAAGGAATCCGGTCACGCCCGAGGCGACGACCACGGCCGCCGCCGCGAGGATCGCCACCAGTCTGGTGCGTCCGCCGCCCGGCTGCGGTGGCGGCGTCGTGACCGTGGGCTGGGCCCACGGGGCGGGCGGCTGCTGCCCGGCGTGGGGATGGTGCTGCGGGCCCGCGTAGGGATGGTGCTGTGGGCCGGCCGGCTGCTGGTAGGGGTTGGGCTGCCCGTTGCCGGGCTGCTGGTACGGGTTGTGCTGCTGGCCGCTTCCCGGCGGCTGTTCCCCTGGCCACATGGGCCGCAACGATACAGCGGTGATCAACGCGACACTGGCCAGCCCTGCTACTCATGAGTAACCTGGCGGCATGAGCGCAGACCAGATGTCGATCGGCGAGATGCTCGCCGCCACCGTGCCGATGGCCCGGACGCTGAACCTCCAGTTCCTGGAGACCTCTCCGGAGCAGGCCGTGGTGTCCCTGCCGGACCAGGGTGACTACCACAACCATGTGGGCGGGCCGCACGCCGGAGCGATGTTCACGCTCGGCGAGTCGGCCAGTGGCGCCATCGTGCTGGCCGCTTTCGGTGCCCAGCTCTCGCGTGCCGTACCGCTCGCCGTCCGGGCCGAGATCGCCTACAAGAAGCTGGCGATGGGCGCCGTCACCGCGACCGCGACGCTGGGCCGCCCGGCCGCCGATGTCGTGGCCGAACTGGACGCGGGACAGCGCCCCGAGTTCCCGGTGGCGATCGAGATCCGGCGCGCGGACGGAGCCGTGACGAGCGAGATGACCGTCGTGTGGACGCTGCGCCCCAACAACTAGATCGACCGCGGCTCGCGAGGGAGGGGTCCGACGGGCCCCTCCCTTCCTTTCCTTTCGAGCCGCTTCAGGTGACCCGGTGCCGCTCCGGTGGGACGGCCGTGCCGTCCTCCAGCCCCGCCACGAACTCCCTGAGCCAGCCACTGAATTCGGGGCCGAGGTCCGGGCGGGCGCAGGCCAGGCGGACCACCGTGCGCAGATAGTCGGCCTTGTCGCCGGTGTCGTAGCGCAGGCCGCCGAAGACGACTCCGTGCACGGTGCCCGTCGCGGCCAGGTCCTGGAGGGCGTCCGTCAGCTGGATCTCTCCGCCACGGCCCGGCCGGGTGCGTTCCAGCACATCGAAGACGGCGGGGTCGAGGACGTAGCGGCCGATGACCGCGTAGCGGCTCGGCGCCTGCCCGGGTGACGGCTTCTCGACCAGACCGGTGACGCGTACGACACCGTCCTCGCCGGTGGGTTCGACCGCCGCGCAGCCGTAGAGGTGGATCTGGGCCGGTTCGACCTCCATGAGCGCGACCACGGTGCCCGCGTACCGCTCGCGGACGTCCAGCATGCGGCTGAGCAGGGTCTCGCGCGGGTCGATCAGGTCGTCGCCGAGGAGGACGGCGAAGGGCTGGTCGCCGACGTGGTGGCGGGCGCACAGCACGGCGTGGCCGAGGCCGAGCGGGTCGCCCTGGCGGATGTGGTGGATGTCCGCGAGCCGCGCGGGATCGCGTACGGCGTCCAGGCGCATGGTGTCGCCCTTGGCCGCCAGTGCCTGCTCCAGCTCGAAGGCGTGGTCGAAGTGGTCCTCGATGGCCCGCTTGTGCCGGCCGGTGACCATCAGGATGTCGTCGAGGCCGGCCGCGGCGGCCTCCTCGACCACGTACTGGATGGCCGGCTTGTCGACGACCGGAAGCATCTCCTTCGGCGTCGCCTTGGTCGCGGGCAGGAACCGGGTGCCGAGCCCGGCGGCCGGGACGACCGCCTTGCGCACCGGACGGGGGGAGGCGGGGGTCGCTGGGGAGTGGGGGGCGATCATGCGGCCATGCTGGGGCACGCGGATGAGAGCGCGCCGAGAGAAACGTGGGAACCGGCTGTGGGTGGCCGCCGGAGACCCGGACCGGAAGTTGGAGATTTCGTGTGCCATCAGGCTTTCGGCGCACACAAGTTGACCGCCGCGCAACGGCCGCTTCGTGCACTCATGTGGATACCGCCGGTAACTCTTGGGAATTTCTCGGAATTTGAAGCCGAGTCATTCGAACTTCTTGTTTCCTGCGATGCGCGTGTGCGAAGGTGAGCCTCCCCATGAGAGGGCAAAGGCCGCAACCGAACGGCTGGGCCGGGCCCCTCAGGTATGCACCAATCAGGCACTGCTTTCCGACGGGACGCCATTCCGGATGCCGTCCTGCGGCTGGAAAGGAAATGGTGTTCCGTGCAGTCCCCCTACCCCCCACGCCCGCCGTTCCCGCCTCGCCCCGGCCCGACTCCGGGGGAGTCCGACCGTGATCTCGTCGCCCTCCTGGGCGGCCCGGCCGAGGGCCGCCACCACGCCGTCGCCCTGCTGCTGGCCCGCCACTGGCGGGCCACCCGTGACCACGCGATCGTCTGTCTGGCTGCTGCCGGGTCATCGGCGCAGCTGGTGGCCACCGCCGCCTTCCAGCAGGTGCTCGGCCGGCTGTCGGGCGGGGCGGTCGGCGGCGCTCTGCGCCCGCAGCTGCTGGTGGCCGTCCGTGAGACCGTCCGCGCCTGGGCCGGTGACGAGGCTGCGTGCGTGGTCGTGCCGGAATTGCGCAAACCCACCGGTGGTCGCGGTCTACGCGCGACGACGCCGGGCACCCCCGAGAGGCGGCAACTCGCCGAAAGGGCTTTCCAGGCCCTCCCCGGTGCCTCTCAATGCCTTCTGTGGCATACCGAGGTCGAAGCGGAGCCCATAAACATACCCGCTGGTCTGTTGGGAGTGGACACGGTCACCGCCCTGACCGCTCTGGAGCAGGCCCGTGAGCAATTCCGGGCCGGCTGCGTACGCGCCCACCGGGAACTCGCGCCCTCCAGGGAATGCCGCTTCTACAACCGCCTCCTGGATGTCCCCATTCGCCGCGGCGGCTCCCTGCTCCCGGATGTGCAGCAGCATCTGACGGTGTGCCGCCACTGTCGGCACGCCGCCGAACAGCTCGGCCATGTCGAGGGCGGCCTGGGAGTCCTGCTCGCCGAGACCGTGCTCGGCTGGGGCGCCCGCCGCTATCTCGACTCCCGCCCCGGCCGTGGCGCCCTGGAGGAGCCGCCGGCCGCACCTCGTGCGGTGGGCCCGGCGATGGGCGGCCGGCACCGTACGGCTCCCGAGGGCAGGCGCCGTACGGCCGTGGCGGTCGGCGTCGGACTCACCTCGCTCGCCCTGCTCGCCACCGTGCTCGTGGCCAAGGGCTGGTCCGATGACAACGGTGTCCCGGGATCCGGCGCCACGTGGGGTGCACCCCTAGGGAATCCCGACAACTCCCGTGCCACCGGCACGGACGCCGGGCGCCGTCCGGCCGCCTCCCCGTCCGCCGCCTCGGTCGGCGAGCCCGTGGAGGTCGCCCATGGCAGGCTGCGCGGCCTCGCCTCCGGCCGCTGTCTGGACGTCCGCGGGGGCAGGGTCGAGGCGGGTGCCGGCGTGCTGCTGGCGCTGTGTTCGTCCGCCGGATCGCAGCAGTGGTCGTACCAGGACGACGGACTGCTGCGCAGCGCCGCCGATCCCACCCTCTGCCTGGCCGCCGACCCCGGGACGCGGAACGTCGTGGTGTCCGGCTGTGTCGTGCACGCCGGAGAGGTGTCCTACGACCTCACGGTCCGCGGCGAACTCCTGCTCCGCAGGCCCGAGGGCCTCGCCCTCGCCCCGGGCTCCGGGGACTCCCCGACGAGCGTGGTGGTCGCGGCCCGCGACGGCTCGAACGGGCAGCGGTGGGTCCTGGAGTCGGGGACGGACGCACCGCCGCAGCGCTCCACCCCGCCGTACGCCTCGGACCCCGCGCGGCCCGAGCGCTCGAAGGAGGCCGCCGAACAGCCGCCCGGGCGGCCCGGCAAGAAGCCCCCGCACGAGAAGCCGGGACAGGAACACCGGCCGTCCGAGCCGGCGTACGACACCCGGATCGCCCAGGTCGGCACCCACGAGGATCCGCGGCCGGCGCAACCGGCCGGTCCCGGGGGCCTGATCGGCCGGGCCGTCTCCCCGGTCACCGACACCCTCGCCGCGGTGCCCACGGCCGTCGGCACGCTGCTCGGCTGACGTCCGGAGGGCCACCGGGACAGGTGGCCCTCGCCCGTTTTCCCCGGGCCCTGTCGGCCCCGGAAGGCTGTCTGCCGGGATCGAGCCACCGGGCGGAAGTCATCCGGAATTTACAGAAACCGATTCCGTGTCCCGGCATGTTGCCGCCGGACGAGTGTGCGGTGAATGCGCACGGCGCTTTGACGGGCTTGTGGGGGTGTGCCGAGACGGCAGGGGTGTCCGCGGATCCGTGCGGCTGAAGGGGATTGCTCGGATTTTCCATGCTTGCGGGGAATTCGGCGGGCTGGCCGAATCGATGCCACCGCCCATGAAACTGACGCGGCGTTATTGACCCGCGAGTAAGCACCTCGCTAGGTTCCGGTGGCCTCCGCACCAGAGCGTCTTGCCGCACACCCCCCACCGTGCTGTCTTGCCGATTTCTCGGAGCATCATGACCTCGCCCGTGCGCGCCCACGATCTGATCCTGTGCCTCACCCCCTTCGGAGAACCCGACGCCGGGCTCGCCGCGGCCGCCTGCGCTGCAGGCGCGCTCGGCATCCTCGACCTGGGCGACGGCGACCGAACAGCCCGCGAGGAGCTGACCCGGCTGAAACGGGCGGCACGAGCTCCGTTCGGCGTGCGTGTGACCGGCCGCTGCGCCCTGGAGCCCGGCGAACTGGCCGGTGCGCCCGACACGGTCGTTCTTGCCGCCGACGCATCCTGGAAGGCGGGCGAACTGACCGCACGGTACCGGGTGTTGGCCGAGGTCACGGATCTCGCGCAGGCACGGGAAGCCGTCGGTGCCGGGGCCCACGGGCTGATCGCCCGGGGTAGCGAGAGCGGTGGCCGGGTCGGCGGTTCGACCACCTTCGTCCTGCTGCAACTGCTCCTGGCCGACGGCGAATTGAAGGTTCCGGTCTGGGCCTGCGGAGGCATCGGACCGCGTACGGCGGCGGCCGCCGTGGCCGGCGGAGCGGCCGGTGTCGTCCTCGACAGCCAGCTGGCCCTCCTGGCCGAGTCGCGGCTGCCGGAGACGGTGCGGGCCGCGCTGCGGTCGCTGGACGGTTCCGAGACGACGGTCGTCGCCGGTCACCGGGTGCTGCGCCGGCGTGGACCGGACACCCCACCCGTGCCGGCCGACGACGCCGGCACCGTCGCGTCCCTGCTCGGCGCACGCGACCTGCGCCGCCAACTCCTGCCGGTGGGCCAGGACGGTTTCCTCGCCGCACGGTTCGCCGAGCGCTGGGGCGATGTGCGCGGGACGGTACGCGCGGTGAAGGCCGCGATCGGGGAGGTCGTCGGGACGGGGGACGGTGAGGCGCCCGCAGACAGCGGGCCGGGAGGACCGGCGGTCAGCGGCCCGCAGGCGCTGACCGGCGCCGGGGCGGAGGAGCCGACCGCCGACGGGTTCGGGGAGCCGACCGTCGACAGAGCCGGGGAGCCGGCCCTCGGCGGGTTCGGGGAGCCGACCCTCGACGGGTTCGGGGAGCGAGGTGGCGGCGGATTCGTGGAGCCGGTCGACGGCGCGTCCGTGGAGCCGGCCGACGCCGGTCCCGCCCGTGCCCTGCGCCCCGGCTCGCCCATGAGCCGTGCGCTCGGTACCCGGCTCCCGGTCGCTCAGGGGCCCATGACCCGGGTCAGTGACCAGGCGGCCTTCGCCGTCGCCGTCGCCGCGGACGGTGCGTTGCCCTTCCTCGCGCTGGCCCTCGCCGACGGCGAGCGCACCCGCACGATGCTGACCGAGGCACGTGCCGTGCTCGACGGACGGCCCTGGGGCGTGGGCGTCCTCGGCTTCGCGCCCGAGGACATCAGGAACGCCCAGCTGGAAGCCGTACGGGAACTGCGTCCCACGCACGCGATCATCGCGGGCGGGCGGCCCGCACAGGCCGAGGCACTGGAGCGGGCCGGGATCCGCACGTTCCTGCACGTGCCCTCGCCGGGGCTGCTGCGCCAGTTCCTGGAGGCCGGGGCGCGCAGGTTCGTGTTCGAGGGCTCCGAGTGCGGCGGCCACGTCGGGCCGCGTGCCTCCTTCCCGCTGTGGGAGGCCCAACTCGCCGTACTGGAAGACTTTCTGACCGATGCCGACGCGGAGACCGCACGGCAGCTGGAGGTGTTCTTCGCGGGCGGGATCCACGACGAGCGGTCCGCCGCGATGGCCGCCGCGCTTGCCGCGCCCCTCACCGCCCGGGGCGCGGCCGCGGGCGTCCTCATGGGCACCGCCTACCTGTTCACGGAGGAGGCCGTCGCGCACGGCGCGATCCAGCCGCTCTTCCAGCGGCAGGTCCTGACCGCCACCGCGACCGCCCTGCTGGAGACCGCTCCCGGCCACGCCACCCGCTGCGTCCCCAGCCCCTTCACCGCCGACTACCGGGACCACGAGGCACGGTTACGCGCGTCCGGCGTACCCGACCGTGAGGTGTGGGAGGCGCTGGAGCGGCTCAACGTCGGGCGGCTGCGCATGGCGAGCAAGGGCGTCGAGCGGTCGGCCCAGGGCGAACTGACCGGCATCGGTGAGGAACGGCAGCTCAGCGACGGGATGTTCATGGCCGGTGAGGTCGCCGTACTGCGCTCGGCGACCACCACCCTCGCGGAGCTGCACCACGCGGTCACCGACGGCGCCGCCGACCTCCTCACCGCCCGGGCCGCACGGCCGGCCGCCCGCCGGGCCCCCGAACCGTCGCCCCCCGTCCCGCTCGACATCGCCGTGGTCGGCATGGCCTGCATGTTCCCGCAGGCCCCCGACCT
This sequence comes from Streptomyces sp. NPDC101151, assembly GCF_044768335.1. Classification (NCBI taxonomy): domain Bacteria; kingdom Bacillati; phylum Actinomycetota; class Actinomycetes; order Kitasatosporales; family Streptomycetaceae; genus Streptomyces; species Streptomyces sp. NPDC101151. The sequence continues at coordinate 75,861 of NZ_JBIWPP010000017.1, forward strand.
CGCCACTTTCTGGGCCAACGTCGTCGCCGGACACGACGCCGTCACCGAGGTCCCGCCCGATCGCTGGGACCCTGCCGTGCACCACACGGCAGGCAGCACGGCCTCCCGGTGGGGCGGCTTCCTGCCCCGCATCCCCTTCGACCCGCTGCGCTACGGCATCCCGCCCACCTCCCTCGGCAGTATCGAGCCGGTCCAGCTGCTGTCCCTCGAAGCCGCCCGCAGAGCCCTGGACGACGCCGGATACGGGGAGCGGGGCCGGGAGTTCGACCGCTCGCGGACCTCGGTCGTCTTCGGTGCGGAGGCGGGCAGCGACCTGTCCAACGCGGCCACCCTGCGCGCGGTCCTCCCGTCGTACTACGGCAAGGTCCCCGACGGCCTCGACGAACAGCTGCCCCGGCTGACCGAGGACTCCTTCCCCGGCATGCTCGCCAACGTCATCTCCGGCCGCATCGCCAACCGCCTGGACCTCGGCGGTGCCAACTACACCGTCGACGCCGCCTGCGCCTCCTCGCTCGCCGCACTCGACGTGGCCTGCAAGGAACTCGTCTCGGGCAGCAGCGACGTCGTGCTGTGCGGCGGAGCCGACCTGCACAACGGCATCAACGACTTCGTCCTGTTCTCCTCGGTGCACGCCCTCTCGCCGACCGGCCGGTCCCGCGCCTTCGACGGCTCCGCCGACGGCATCGCCCTCGGCGAAGGAGTGGCCTGTGTGGTCCTCAAGCGGCTCGCGGACGCCGAACGCGACGGTGACCGCGTCTACGGCGTGATCAAGGGCCTCGGCTCCGCCAGCGACGGCCGTTCTCTCGGCCTGACCGCGCCCCGCCCCGAAGGACAGCGGGCCGCGCTGCTGCGCGCCTACCGCAACGCCGGAGTCTCACCCGCCGAGGTCGGCCTGGTCGAGGCGCACGGCACCGGAACGGTCGTCGGGGACCGTACCGAACTCGCCGTGCTCAGCGACGTGTTCACCGAGGCGGGCGCCGGTGCCGGCACCTGTGCGCTCGGCTCGGTCAAGTCGCAGATCGGGCACACCAAGTGCGCCGCCGGACTCGCGGGCCTGATCAAGACCACCCTCGCCCTGTACACCGGTGTCAAGCCGCCCACCCTCCACCTGGACCGGCCCAACCCGGCCTGGTCGCAGGAGGACAGCCCGTTCGTCTTCCACACCGGCGCCCGGCCCTGGGCCGCCCCGGCCGCCGAACGTCTGGCCGGAGTCAGCGCGTTCGGCTTCGGCGGCACCAACTTCCATGTGGTGGTGGGCGCTCACGGCGACGCCGTGCCGCCGCAGCAGACCCTGGACGCCTGGCCGGCCGAGCTGTTCCTGTTCCGTGGGAAGGACACCGCGGCGGCCCACCGGGACGTCGAGGAGATCCTGTGCGCCGCCGAGTCCGACGGCCGCCCCTGGCGGCTGCGCGACCTCGCACTCGCCGCCGCCCGTCGCGCCGACACCTCCCACGCGCCGGTGCGGGCAGCGGTCGTGGCCCGCGATGTCGAGGACCTGATCGGACAGCTGAGGCGCGTACGCGCAGGGGAGCACGACCCGGCAGCCGGGATCCACCCGGGCGATCCCGTCTCCGGTGATGCCAAGGTCGCCTTCCTCTTCCCCGGCCAGGGCAGCCAGCGGCCCGGCATGCTCTCCGACCTGCTGGTCGCCCTGCCCGAGCTGCGGTACTACCTGCACCTCGGCCGCGCTCACGCCGACACCCTGTATCCGCCCGCCGCCTTCGACGAGGCAGCCCGCGACCGCCACCGGGCCGCCCTCACCGACACCCGGGCCGCCCAGCCCGCGCTCGGCATCACGGGCCTCACCGCCCACGCCTTCCTCACCGCCGCGGGCGTCCACCCGGACCTCGCGGCCGGACACAGCTACGGCGAACTGGTCGCCCTCAGCGCCGCCGGGGCCCTCGACCCGGAGACCCTGCTGGAGCTGAGCACCGAGCGCGCGGGCGCGATCCTTGCGGCCGCGGGCGAGGAACCCGGCACCATGGCCGCCGTAGGAGCCGGCGCCGAGGACGTCGTACGCGCACTGCGCGCCGCGGGAGCCCCCGAGTCGGTCGTCGTCGCCAATCACAACTCGCCGGAGCAGTCGGTGATCTCGGGCCCCATGCCCGAAGTCGACACCGCCGTCCGCCTGTTGCGAGAGGCGGGCCTCGGTGCCCGCCGCATACCGGTCGCCTGCGCCTTCCACAGCCCGGTGGTCGCCGCCGCCGGGAAGCGGTTCGCCGAGGTCCTCGCGGACACGGCGGTACGGGCCCCCGAGTTCCCCGTCTGGGCCAACCGCACCGCCGCCCCCTACCCGCACGACGCCGACGCCGTACGCGGCGAACTCGCCGCCCAGATCGGCGCGCCCGTCGCCTTCGCCGCCCAGATCGAGGCGATGTACGAGGCGGGAGCGCGGATCTTCGTGGAGGCTGGCCCCGGCGCCGTCCTCACCCGGCTCGTCGGCCAGATCCTCGGCGACCGCCCTCATCGCACCGTCGCCGGCGAGCCCCGCGCCGACGGCGGCCTGACCGGCTGGCTCGACGCCCTCGCCCGGCTGGCCGTCGCCGGGCTGCCGGTGCGCACCGCCTGGCTCCTCCGGGGCCGCGACGCCGTCGACGCGCTCCGCGCACCGGCGCCGCGACGGCCCGGCTGGACGGTCGACGGACACCTCGTCCGCACCGCCGACGGAGCACTTCTCCCCGGTGCCCTGGCACCGGCCCGACGAGTGGTGGAGACGACTGTGACGACCGACCCGCAGCACGGCGCCCCGGCCGACCGGGACGCGCTGATCTCCGAATTCCTGCGCACCAGCCGGGAGATGATCGCCGCCCAGCGCGACGTGCTGCTCACCTACTTCGGCGCGGCGCCCGGCGCGACCCCGGCGCCGCCGGCCGCCCCCGCACCGCTCCCGCAGGCCGTGCTCCGCGAGCCGGGCCGACTGCCCGCCGCGGAGCCGCCGTTGCCCGAGATCGCCGAGCCGGGGCAGGACGTCGAACGCGTCGTCCTGGAGATCATCAGCGAGCGCACCGGATACCCCGTCGACATGATCGAGCCCGACCTCGACCTGGAAGCGGATCTGAGCATCGACTCGATCAAACGGGCCGAGATAGCCGGTGAACTCGCCAGACGCCTGGGGATCGCGGGCGGGGCGGAGGTCCTGGACGACGCGGAACTGGAGGAACTGGCCAAGGCGCGCACGGCGGCGTCCGTGACGGCATGGCTGACGGCGCGGGTCGGCGGGGGAGCAGGCGCGGACGCCGACCGGGGGCCTGGCACGGGCGCCGATCCGGAACCTGTCGCAGAAGCCGGCCAGGGACCGCGCGCAGGGACCCCGGCCACCGGGCGCGAGCGAACAGTGCACCCCGACGAGCAGACACTCCACGCCGAAGAGCAGACACTCCACGCCGAACAGCAAACCCCCCTGGGCCGCGCCCCGAAACGCTGCGAGCTGCGCCCGGCACCCCTGGCGCACCCTCCGGCCGGCCCCGCCTCCACCCTCTCTGGCAACCGGTTCTTCCTCCTGGGCGACGGTGGGGGAGCGGCGGCCGAGATCGCGGCACGGCTGCGGGCACACGGCGCCGACGCGGTGACCGTAGGCCAGGCCCAGCTCCTCGGCGAGGCCGACGGCACGGTGGACGGCGTCGTATACCTGGGCGCGCTGCCCGGCCCGGAGCTTCCGGTGCTGCCCGAGGCCTTCCCCGTGCTCCAGGCGGCCCTGGCACGCGCCCCCCGCAGTCTGCTGGCCGTCCAGCCGGCCGACGGCGAGCAGGCGACCCGGGCGGCCGGTCTCCACGGCCTCTTCCGCACCGTGGCCCGGGAGTACCCCGACACCCTCGCCCGGATCGTCACCGTTCCCGACACCGCTCCCACCGCCGTCGCCGACGCCCTGCTCGCCGAACTGCTCACACCCGAGCCGGCTCCCGTGGTCCTGCGCACCGCCACCGGGCAGCGGCACGGACTCGAGCTGGTGCCCGCGCCCCTGGGCCCGCTCGGCAGCACCGGAGCGGGACCCGCCGGGGACGGTGCGGCCGAGGCCACCGCGCTCGGCCTCGACCGGGACTCCGTGGTGCTGCTGGTCGGGGGCGCCCGGGGCATCACGGCGAGGTTCGCCGCCACGCTGGCCGCGGCGAGCCGGTGCCGTGTCGAACTGCTCGGCCGCACGCCCGCCCCCACCGCGCCCGAGACTCCTCAGACCGCCGCCGCCCGCACCGCCGTGGAACTGCGGACCGTCCTCGCCGGGACCGGCTCGCAGAGGCCCGCCGAGGTCAACCGCGCCGCCGAACTGATCCTCGCCCAACGGGAGATCACCGCCACCCTCGCCGAACTCACCGCCCTCGGCAGCGAGGCCCGCTACCGCTCGGTCGACTTCCGCGAGCGGGACGCCGCACTCCAGGCGGTCAAGGAGATCCACGCCGAACACGGCCGCCTCGACGGAGTGGTGTTCGCCGCCGGAGTGATCGAGGACCGGCTCGTCGCCGAGAAGAGCCCCGAGTCCTTCCGGCGTGTGTACGGCACGAAGACGGCCGGGGCCGCCGCCCTGCTCGCGGCGCTGGAGGACCTGCCCGACGGGCCGGCCTTCACGGTGCTCTTCGGCAGCATCGCCGCCGTCCTCGGCAACCGCGGCCAGGCCGACTACGCCGCCGCCAACGACGCCCTGGAACGCCTCGGCACCGACTGGGCCGAGCGGACCGGGCACCGTGCGCTCACCGTCCACTGGGGTCCCTGGGCGCCGTCCGGTATCCACAGCGGCATGGTCGGCGACGAACTCGGCCGCGAGTACGCCCGCCGCGGGGTCGAGCTGATCGACCCGGACGAGGGCACCGCGGCCCTGCTCCGGGAACTGGCCTGGGGGGACCGCTCGGCCCGCGCCGTCGTCTACACCGCCTCGGGCTGGTGAGATGACGGAGCATCAGACTCCGGTCGCCGTCGTCGGGATGGCGGTGCTGCTGCCCGGTGCCGCCGGCCTCGACGCCTACTGGCGCAACCTGCGCGACGGCGTCGACGCGATCGGTGACGTCCCCGAAGGCCGGTGGGACACCGACTACTACCGCCCGGGCACGGCCACGGGGCCCGCCGTCGCCGACCGGATCTACTGCCGGCGCGGCGGGTTCGTGGACGGTCTGGCCGAGGTGGAGGTGAGCCGGCACGGCATCATGCCCGCCTCCGTACCGGGCACCGAGCCCGACCAGCTGATCGCCCTCGACGTGGCCGCCGCCGCGCTCGCCGACGCGGGCGGCACGGACCGGCTGCCCGAACGGGACCGCATCGGCGTGGCCCTGGGCCGCGGCGGCTACCTCACCCCGGGTCTGGTCCGACTCGACCAGCGTGTGCGCACCGCGGGCCAACTCGTCCGCACCCTGGGTGAGTTGCTGCCCGAGCTGTCGACCGCCCAACTGGACAGCGTGCGTGCGGCGTTCACCGAGCGACTCGGCCCGGACAGCCCCGAGTCCGCGATCGGACTGGTCCCGAACCTCGCCGCCTCCCGCATCGCCAACCGGCTCGACCTGCGCGGCCCCGCCTATACCGTGGACGCGGCGTGCGCCTCCTCACTGGTCGCGGTCGACCAGGCGGTCACCGAACTCACCACCGGCCGCTGCGACATGATGCTGGCCGGGGGAGTCCACCACTGCCACGACATCACCCTGTGGAGCGTCTTCTCACAGCTCCGTGCCCTCTCCCCGACCGAGCGAATCCGCCCCTTCCATCGCGCGGCCGACGGCATCCTCATCGGCGAGGGAACCGGTGTCGTCGTACTCAAACGGCTCGCGGACGCCGAACGCGACGGCGATCGCGTGTACGCGGTGATCCGTGGCACGGGCGTGGCCAGCGACGGCCGGACCGCCGGGCTCGTCAGCCCGGACCCGGGCGGCCAGGCCCGCGCGGTGCGCCAGGCCTGGCGGGCCGCCGGACTCGACCCCGCCGCACCGCACTCGGTCGGCCTGCTGGAGGCGCACGGCACCGCCACACCGGCCGGTGACACGGCCGAACTCGCCACACTGGCCGCGGTGTTCGGGCCGGGCGCGGGCCGCGACTACGAGCGTCCGGTGCTCGGCTCGGTGAAGTCGATGATCGGCCACACCATGCCGGCCGCCGGAGTCGCCGGCCTCGTCAAGGCCGCCCTGGCCCTGCACCACGGCACCCTGCTGCCCACCCTCCACTGCGACGACCCCCACCCCGCCCTCGCGGCCACGCGCTTCCGCACCCTGGAACGGGCGCGCCCCTGGGAGACCGGCCCGGACCGACCGGCCCGGCGGGCCGCCGTGAACGCCTTCGGATTCGGCGGGATCAACGCGCACGTGGTGCTGGAGGAGGCGCCGGGCGCACGCGTGCGCTCACCCGCCCGGCCCCGGCGCCCGGAGACGGCGGCGACCGAACCCGCACGCATCCTCCTGCTCGCGGCACGTGGCGTCGACGCGCTCTCCGCCCTCCTCGACGCCGACGACTCGGCGGTCCTCGCCTCCGGGCTCGACCCCGCGCAGCCGCACCCCGACGCCGGCCCCGTGCGCCTCGGCATCGTCGAGCCCACCGCCAAACGGCTGGCCCTGGCCCGCCGCGTCGTCGGCAAGGGCCGGGCCTGGCAGGGCCGCAGCGACGTCTGGTTCCGGCCCACCCCGCTGCTCGGCCCCGCCGGGGGCAAACTGGCCTTCGTCTTCCCCGGCCTCGAAGGCGACTTCGCGCCCCGCGCCGACGACATCGCCGCCCACTTCGCCCTGGCCCCGCTCGACACGACCGGCACCGACGTACAGGTCGGCGACGTCGGACGGCACGGGTTCGGGATCGTCGGCGTGGGCCGACTGCTCGACGCCGCGCTGCGCCGCATGGGAGTCGTGCCGGACGCGGTGGCCGGGCACAGCGTCGGGGAGTGGACGGCCATGGCGGCCGCCGGACTGTACTCGGCCGCCCAGGTCGACGCCTTCATGGCCGAGTTCGACCCGGACACGGTGACCGTGCCGGGCCTCGCCTTCGCCGCCGTCGGCGCCTCCGCCGGGCGGGTGCGCACGGCTCTCGCCGAGGCATGGGGCGGCTCCGGGATCGTGCTGTCCCACGACAACGCGCCCCGCCAGTCGATGGTCTGCGGGCCGGACGCGGCGGTCCAGGACTTCGTACGGTCCTTCCGCGCCCAAGGTGTCCTGTGCCAGGTGCTGCCGTTCCGCTCCGGCTTCCACACACCGATGCTCGAACCGTACCTGGCGCCCATCAAGGAGGCCGCCGACCGCTTCCGGCTCCATCCACCGGCCGTGCCGGTGTGGTCCGGGACGACCGCGGCGCCCTTCCCGCAGGAGGAGACGGCGGTACGACAGCTGTTCGTACGCCACCTGCTGGAGCCCGTGCGCTTCCGCGAGCTGATCGAGTCCCTGTACGCGGCGGGCCACCGCACCTTCGTCCAGACCGGCCCAGGCCAACTGGGCTCTCTCATCGACGACACCCTCACCGACCACGACCACCTCACCGTCACCGCCAACTCGCCCCATCGCACCGGCATGGCCCAACTGCGCCGCGTGGCGACGGCGTTGTGGACGGCGGGGGCACGCGTGACACCGGCACCACCGCGCACCGGGGACCCCGGCACGGCCACCCTCGCGCAGCCACCTGAGCGGATGGCGGGCGCTCGGGGGCCCGAGCCGGCGGCCCGGGTCGAGGAGTCCGGGCGGGTACTTCGCGCGCAAGAGCCTGCGCCGGCGTCCAGCGTCCAGGCGTCCGCGGCAGCAGCCGCCCGTCCGCCCGTCCGGCTCGATCTCGGTGGCGCGCTGGTGTCCCTGGCCGGACCGGGCCTCGACGCACTGCGGTCGGAGCTGCGGCCGAGCCGGGCGGCAGCGCGCCCGTCGGAGCTGCCCCAGGGCGGCACGTCCACCCTCGACGAACTCGCCACCCGCTTCCCGGCCGCCGCCGAGCTGACCGCCCTGCTGCGGGACACCGCGGACACGGCGGCGGAGCTGATCGTGGCGAACGGCCGCCGAGGCGAAGGCGCGCCCGGTACGCGCGGGACCACCGCTCAAGCCACCAGCCATGCCGCAGTCCCCTTCGCGGCGCACCCGGCCCCCGTGGGCGCCGAAGCTTCCCGCTCAGCGCCTCCGCCGCCCCAGCGCGCCGAAGCTTCCCGATCAGTGTCCCCGGCGACCCCGCCCGCCGAATTCCGCCGCTCAGCGCCCCCGGCCGCTCCCCGCACCGCAGCCCGCCCCACCGCGCCCCAAGCCCCGGCGCGCGGGGCCACTGCTTCCGCCCCTGCCCCCGTCGGTACCTCCCCCACGCCCGTCCGCTCCCCCTCCGCCACCACGACCGTCCACGTCTCCGCCCGCACCATGCCCCACCTCCTGGACCACTGCTTCTTTCCGCAGCGCGCCGACTGGCCGAGCGTGGAGGACCGTTGGCCGGTGGTCCCCGCCACCACGATCGTCCGGCACATGATGGACGCGGCGGAGCAGGCGGCCCCGGGGCTGCGCGCGGTCGCCGTGCACGGTGCCCGGTTCGACCGGTGGCTCACCGCCACGCCCCCCGTCGACGTATCCGTCACGGTCACCCCCGAGCCCGGCCGCCCGGACCGCGTCGCCGTCACCTTCGGCCCCACGGCCCGCGCGGTGGTCGAACTGGCCCCGCACCACCCGGCACCGCCCCCGCCGGGCCCGCGTCCGGGCGTCCCCGAACGCGTCCCCGAGCACACCGCGGGCCAGATCTACCGGGACCGCTGGATGTTCCACGGCCCGGCGTTCCAGGGCCTCACCGAGCTGACCGCCCTCGGCGACCGGCACATGCGCGGAGTGATCACCGCACCCGCGGCCCCGGGCGCGCTGCTGGACAACGTCGGCCAGCTCCTCGGCTACTGGATCATGGCGACCGGCACCGAGCGCACCGTCGTGTTCCCGGTGCAGATGCGGCACATGCGGTTCCACGGGCCCCACCCGGCTCCCGGGGCGCGGGTCGTCTGCCTGCTGCGGATCACCTCGCTCACCGACACGGTCCTGGAGGCGGACGCGGAGCTGACCGTCGACGGCCGGGTGTGGGCCGTGCTCACCGGCTGGCAGGACCGCCGCTTCGACAACGACCCGCAGACCCGGCCCGTGGAACGCTTCCCCGAGCGCCACACCCTCTCCGAGGCCCGCCCCGGCGGCTGGACGCTGGTGCACGAGCGCTGGCCGGATCTCGCTTCGCGCGAGCTGATCATGCGCAACTCGCTCGGCGGCGCGGAGCGCACGGAGTACGCCGCACGCCCGCCGCGCGGCCGCAGACAGTGGCTGCTGGGCCGGATCGCGGTCAAGGACGCCGTACGCCAGTGGCTGTGGCAGCACGGCGAAGGCCCCGTCTTCCCGGCGGAGATCAGGGTGCACAACGACGAACTCGGCCGCCCGTACGTCACCGGCGTGCACGGCCGCACCCTGCCCCCGCTGGACGTCTCGCTCGCCCACCGGGCCGAGGCGGGCGTGGCGATCGTACGGCCGCACACCTCCCACCCCGGCCCCGGCATCGACATCGAAGAGGTCACCGCACGCGACCCCGCCACCCTCGCCACCGCCCTGGGCCCGGACGAACTGCGGCTCCTGAGCGCCCGGTGCGCGCAGGGCGACGCGACGGAAGCCCTGTGGTTCACCCGTTTCTGGGCCGCCAAGGAGGCCGTCGCCAAGGCTGAGGGCATCGGATTCGACGGCCGCCCCAGGGACTTCGCCGTGCGCGAGGCCGCCCCGGACGGGAGCCGGCTGGTGGTCTCCGGCCGGCTGGAGCGCGCCTACACCGTGCACTGTGCGCAGGCGAGCAATCCGCCGGCCCTGGCCCGACGCGACTACGTCGTGGCCTGGACCACGGGCCCCGGGGGCGGCGAAGAACAGCACGACGGAGCATCCGACGACGGCCGACACCCCGAAGCAGCCGAGGAGTACGCCCGATGAACCCCATCCAGCCGGTGCCGGCGCAGCCCACCACCGACATCGTGCTCGCCGAGATCACCGGCATGCTCCGCACCCTTCTCGCGGAGTACGGCGAGGACGACGTGGAGATCGGCATGTCCACCACCTTCAACCGCGACCTGGAGCTGGAGAGCATCGACCTCGTCACCCTGGCCGGCCTGCTGGAGGAGCGGTACGGACGGCGGGTCAACCTCGCCGAGTTCCTGGCCGGCATGGAGTTCGACGAGATCATCGAACTGACCGTGGGCCGGCTCGTCGAGCACGTGGTGCGGAGCCTGCGGACCGCGGAGGCGGGCTGAGCCATGGCGATGATCGACGCCGGCGGAGTCCGGCTGCACGTCCAGCGCATGGGCCCCCCGGACGGCCGTACCCCGCACGCCACGGTCGTCCTTGTGCACGGACTCCTCACCGACAGCCTGGCCAGCTACTACTTCACCGTCGCCCCCGCCTTCGCGGCGGCCGGCCTGGACGTCGTCATGTACGACCTGCGCGGGCACGGCCGCAGCGAGCGCCCGCCGGACGGCTACACGCTCGACCACAACATCGGCGACCTGGAGGCGCTCCTCGGCCGGCTGGGCGTCACCGGGCCCGTGCACCTCGTCGGCAACTCCTACGGCGGCACCGTCGCCTTCGGTCTCGCGGCCCGCCACCCCGAACGCACGGCCAGCCTCACCCTGATCGAGTCCGAACCCGCCACCGCGGCCTGGGCCGTGAAACTGGGCGGCATCCTGCGCCGGGTGCTGACCGAACTCGCGCACAACGAGCCCGACGCCATCGCCTGGATCACCGCCAACCGCGGCCACAACACCGCCCGCCTCGCCAAGGGCGCGGCCCGGCTCGCCCGCGAGACCACCCTCGGCCGGGACATCCCCGCGAGCCGGGTGCTGACCGAGGAGCAGATCAGGGCCGTCCGCTGCCCGGTCCTCGGGGTGTACGGCGGTGACTCGGACCTGGTGGACCTGGTGCCGCTGAACGAGGCCCTGCTCACCGGCTTCCGGCCCGTCGTACTGCCCGGACACGAGCACTCGGTGCTGGTCGAGGCCGCCGCGACCGTCGGCGGGCACATCCTGGACCTGATCCACTCCGTCGGCGCCGCGCGGGCGGGGGTCCGGTGAGCGGGTTCCTGTTCGTCGTCCCGCCCCTGGTCGGGCACATCAACCCGGCCGTCGGCGTCGCCGCCCGGCTCACCGCGCGCGGACACCGGGTGGCCTGGGCGTGCGCCGAGCCGGCGCTGGTGCACCGGCTCGCGGGCGAGGACGCGCACGTCTTCGCGTGCGCGGGCCCGGTGCCGGGTGCCGACGGCGCCGTACGGCCGCCCGACCTGCGGGGCGCGGAGGCGCTGAAGTTCCTGTGGGAGTGGTACCTGGTGCCGCTCGCCGACGCGATGGCACCGGGCGTCCGCGCGGCCGTCTCGTCGTTCGGCCCCGATGTGGTCGTCGCCGACCAGCAGGCCTTCGCCGGCGCCCTGGTGGCCGAAGACCTCCGTCTGCCCTGGGCGACCTCGGCCACCACCTCGGCCGAGTTCACCGGCGCCTACGACGGACTGCCCAAGGTCGCCGAGTGGCTGCGCCGGCGCCTGACCGAGCTGCGCACCCGGATCGGCGACCCGGCCGGCACCGCCGACCCGCGCTGTTCGCCGCACCTCCTGCTCATCTTCAGCACACCGGAACTCATCGGCCCCCAGGCGCCGTTGGGGCAGCGGATCCACTATGTCGGCCCGTCCCTCGCCGACCGTCCGGCCGGGCCCGGCTTCCCCTGGGACCGGCTGGACCCCGGCCGGGCGAAGGTCCTGGTGACCCTGGGCACCGCCAACGCCGACGCCGGCGGCCGCTTCCTCGCCGAGTGCCGCACCGCAGTGCGCGAACGCGCCGACCGGGTGCAGGCGGTGCTCGTGGACCCGGGCGGCACCCTGCCCGCCGACCTCGCCGACAAGGACGTACTGATCCTGCCGTCCGTACCCCAACTCCCGTTGCTGGAACGGATGGACGCGGTCGTCTGCCACGCCGGACACAACACGGTGTGCGAGGCGCTCTGGCACGGTGTGCCGCTCGTCGTGGCGCCCATCCGCGACGATCAGCCCGTGGTGGCCGCCCAGGTCGTGGACGCGGGCGCCGGCGTCCGGGTCCGCTTCGGCCGGGTCACCGCACCCCGGCTGGGCGCCGCCCTCGACACCGTCCTGCACGACCGCGCCCTCCGGGCCGCCGCCACACGCGTCCGCACCGCGTTCCGAGCCGCGGGCGGCGCCCGCGCCGCCGCCGCCCACCTCGAACGACTGGCAGCACCCAGCAGCCGATGAGCCACGTCCGGAAGGACAACGAGCCGATGAGCGATCACAGCAAGAACAGCGAGCGCGTCGCCGCCCTGCGCCCGGCCTATCAGGCAGATCTCGCCGACGGCACGGAACGCTTCTTCGCGGCCCGCCGCACCACCTGCCCCTGGTGCACCTCGAGCCGACTGGCGACCCGCCTGCGGACGACCGACCTGCTCCAGCACAAGCCCGGCCACTTCACTCTCGACCGGTGCACGGACTGCGGCCACACCTTCCAGAACCCCCGGCTGACGGGCGAGGGACTGGAGTTCTACTACCGCGACTTCTACGACGGCCTGGGCGAACAGCGCATGGGCGGCACCTTCGGCGGTCGCACCGCGATGTACCGCAACCGCGCGGAGTCGATGGCACCGCACGACCCCACCCCGAAGAACTGGCTCGACGTCGGCACCGGCCACGGCCATTTCTGCGAGGCCGCCCGCAGCGTCCTGCCCGGCACCGCCTTCGACGGCCTGGACTTCACCGACGGCGTCGAACTCGCCGCCCGCGAGGGCCGCGTGGAGCACGCCTACCGCGGTGCCTTCCCGGACCTCGCACCCGACCTCACCGCCCGCTACGACGTGGTCAGCATGTTCCACTACCTGGAGCACAGCACCGACCCCGACCGCGAACTCCGCGCCGCCCATGAGGTCGTACGCCCCGGCGGCCATCTGCTCATCGAGGTGCCGGACCCGGAGAGCCGGTACGCCCGCCTGCTCGGCCGCTGGTGGCTGCCCTGGCTCCAGCCGCAGCACCTGCACTTCATGCCGGTCGCCAACCTGCGGCAGCGGCTGGCCGAACTCGGCTTCACGGTGATTGCCGAGCAGCACGCCGAGCCGCACGACCCGGTCGACCTCCTCGCGGCCGTCTGGCTGGCCCTCGACCACACCGCCCCGCGCGACGACGCACCCTGGCTGCCCGAGCCGCCCGGCGCCCGCAGGCGCACCCTGCGTGCCGCGCTCCTCCTCGCCGGCGTGCCCGCCCTGGTCACGGCCACGCTGCTCGACCGGTTCGCGGTACGCCCTCTGTCCCACCGCCTCGGCCTGTCCAACGCCTACCGGCTGGTCGCCCGCCGCGAGTGAGCGGTGCTCACAACACCTTGGCGCGGATCAGCGCCGACAGCACCAGGGCGCCCGGCAGCAGCGGCAGCCAGTCGGTGAGCACCCGGTAGCCGATCACGGTCGCGGTGGCCACCGCCGGTGAGGCGCCGAAGGCGACGAGCGTCCACACCAGCGCGGCGTCCACCGCGAGCCCACCGGGCGCCGGTACGGCACCGACGGCGGTGCCGGCCGCCAGATAGGCGAGGACCACCTGCTCCCAGGGCAGCCCGAGACCGAGCGAGGCCCCCACGCAGACCAGCGCACCGCCCTGCACCAGGGGCATCGCGGCCGCCCCGCCCCACAGGGCCAGCACCCGCCAGGGCCGGCGGTGCACCTCCCGCGCATCGGCGAGGGCGGACCGCACCAGCCCGGTCACCGGGCGCCGCAGCGGCCGTACGACCGTCAGCAGTACGCCCGTGACGGCGAGCGCACCGGCTACGAGGGCGGCGACGGGCACCAGGATCCGCTCACCCGGGACCAGGTCGCCGAGCCGCCGCCAGGCGGGCGAGGCGGCCAGGAACACCAGCAGCACCACGGTCTTCGCACCGGACTTGGCCAGCGAGTACAGGCCGATCGAGGCGGTCGCCCGGTCGAGGGGCACGCCTCGGGTGCGCAGGAAGCGCACCGTGACGGCATGGGCGCCGAGACCGGCGGGCAGCGCGTGGTTGGCGGCACCGGCGGCGAACTGCGAGGCCAGCAGGAGCCCGGGTGGCAGCCGGTCGGGCAGCGCGCCCTGCCGGACGCAGGAGGCGGTCACCCAGGTCAGACAGGTGAACCCGGCCCCGGCGAGCAGCCACCACGGGTCGGCCGTGAACAGCCGCGCGGCACCTTCGTAGGCCACGGGCCGGTTGGCGAGGCCCCAGCCCACGGCGAGCAGCAGGGGAGCCAGGACCAGGGCGAGCCGGACCGGCCGGGCGGCCATGGGGGAGACACGGCGCACCGGAGCCTCCGACCGGGGACAGGAGGGAGTGGTCGGCGGGGCGGGGGAGGCGGGCAGCGGGAGCGGGGACAGTGAGGACACGGGGACGTCGTCCTTCCGCAGAGGGCCCCCTGGCGGGGGACCTGGGGGGAGGCGGGGCGGCGCATCCGCGGGGAGCCTTCCCCACCCGCATGACACCGGGATGTCCGAAAACCGAAGGACCGAGGGCGGGACGGTGCCGCCGGGTGTGCGCGGGAGCCGTCGTTCACTGCCGACCAGGTAGCCTTCCCATGGGGCGTGCGGCGCAAGCCGCGCCCGGCAGACAAGGACGGCGACAGGGGAGGAACCGGCGGTGCACGTCCAGGAATGGCTCGACTCGGTGCCACCGGCCGCCGTCTACGCCGTGGTGGGACTGGTGATCGGTCTGGAGAGCCTGGGCATCCCGCTGCCGGGCGAGATCATCCTGATCTCGGCGGCGCTCATGTCCTCGCAGCACTCCGGGATCAACCCGATCGTCCTCGGCGTGTGCGCGACCGCCGGCGCCGTCATCGGCGACTCCATCGGCTATGCGATCGGCCGCAGGGGCGGTCGGCCACTGCTGGCCTGGCTGGGCAGGAAGTTCCCGAGACACTTCAGCGACGGCCATGTCCGCACCGCTGAGCGGTCCTTCGAGAAGTGGGGCATGTGGGCTGTCTTCTTCGGCCGCTTCGTCGCCCTCCTGCGCATCTTCGCGGGCCCCCTCGCGGGCGTGCTCCACATGCCGTACTGGAAGTTCCTGATCGCCAACGTCCTCGGCGGCATCTGCTGGGCGGGCGGAACCACGGCCGTCATCTACTACGTCGGCATCGTCGCCGAGGACTGGCTCAAGCGCTTCTCGTACCTGGGCCTGGCGGCAGCGGTCCTGATCGGCCTCGCATCGATGCTGATCATCAAGCGCCGTGCCAAGCAGGCCCAGCAGGACCAGCCAGAGGCTGAACCCGTGACCACCGGGGACTGACATCCCCGAGGGGCGCGGGCGGTGTCGCCATGCGGCTCCGCCGCGCGGGGATCAGCCCCCACACGCCCGCACCCACACCCACACCCGCGAACGGACCTACTGGTGCACGTCCCGGTGCGCCTTGGCCAGCTCCGCGTACATGGTGCCGTTGAGAGTGACCCCTTGCCGCTCCTCCTCGGAGAGCGCCCGCCGCACCTTGGCGGGCACCCCCGCAACCAGTGACCCGGGCGGCACCACCATCCCCTGCGGCACCAGCGCCTGAGCGGCGACGAGCGACCCGGCCCCGATCACGGCACCGTTCAACACGGTCGCCCCCATCCCGATGAGGCAGTCGTCCTCGACGGTCGCCCCGTGCACCACCGCATTGTGTCCGATGGAAACCCGCTCACCCACACTCACCGGAAACCCGGGATCGGCGTGCAGTGTGACGTTGTCCTGCACATTCGCCTGCGCACCCACGGTGATCCGCTCGACATCACCCCGCAGCACCGCCCCGTACCAGACACTCGCCCCGGCGTGCAGCGTGACATCCCCGATCACGGAGGCAGTGGGCGCCACGAACACCTCCGCATCGAGCTGGGGCTCTTTCCCGCCTATGCCCACGACCAGCGCCCTGTGCGTCATCACCGTCTCCTCATGTCAGTGGTACTCCGCACCGTACGTCAGGAGTGGGGCAAAGATCACAGCAGCCCGCCCTCATGCCAAAGGCCCCCGCTGAGTAACGTGACCTCGTGCCGAAGCGCAAGAACACGTTCTCATCCTGGAGACAGGGCCTCGCCCAGCGTGCCGTCCACGCGGCCTGGTCGTGGGCGCAGCGCAGGGGTTCCGTCACGGCCGAGCACCCGGCGAGGTTCCGCTTCGGCGCGATGGGAACAGGTACCCGGCTCGCCTTTCCGCTCGGCACGGTCTTCGGCGAGCCCTGGATCCACCTCGGCGCCTACTGCATCATCGGCGAGCAGGTCACACTGACCGCGGGCCTGATGCCGGACCTGGATCTCGGCCCCGACCCGATCCTGCGCATCGGTGACGGCGTCGTGCTGGGCCGCGGCAGCCATGTCATCGCCGACACCACGGTCACCATCGGCAGCGACTGCTACTTCGGGCCGTACGTCTACGTCACGTCCACGAACCACTCCTACGACGACCCGCACGAGCCCATCGGGAAGCAGTGGCCGCGCATGGAGCCGGTGGAGATCGGCCCGGGCTGCTGGATCGGCACCGGCGCGGTGATCCTGCCGGGGGCGCGGATCGGCCGGAACGTGGTCGTGGCGGCCGGCGCCGTGGTGCGGGGGACCGTACCCGACCACGCCGTGGTGGCGGGAGCGCCCGCCCGGGTCGTACGGCGCTGGACGCCCGACGACGGCTGGCAGCCGCCCCTCAGGACTCCGGCGCCGGTGCCGCTCCCGGACGGGATCACGCCGGAGCAGCTGCGCGCGCTGGCCGGCCTCGACGAGGAAGGCGTCGAGCGGCTGGCCCGGCTCGAGGCCGACGGCTGACTCAGCCGGTCGCCAGCAGCAGCGTCCCGAGCAGGGCGAGTCCCGCGCCCGCTGCCTGGATGGTGCGCAGCCGCTCACTGAGGAAGCCGCGCGCGGCCAGTGCCGTGACCACCGGGTAGAGCGAGGCGAGCACCGCCGCCACCGTGACCGGGCCGTGCTGGGCCGCGACCGCGTAGGTGCCGTTGGCCGCGACGTCCGCGAGGCCCACGAAGGCCAGCGCCGGCAGCGAGCCGTGCGGAAGGCCGCCCTCCGGCAGGGCGGGGGTGCCGCGCCGGACCGACGCGTACAGCGCCGCGCCGCCCGCCGCGACGCTCGTCACGCGCTGCACGAACAGGGACAGGAACAGGCCGGTGACAGTGGTCGACGCCTCCGTGATCAGCGCGAACACCGTGCCGAAGCCCAGCGCCGCGACCAGCGTGAGCAGGATCGTCCGCCGCTGCACCGGCGCGCCCCGCAGCTGTGGGCCGCCCGCGAGGACGACTCCGGTGACGGCCACCGCGATGCCCGCGACCTGCAGTGCCCCGGGTCGCTCGCCGAGGACCAGGCCCACGCCGACCGGGACGGCCACGCTGAGCGTGGCCAGCGGGGAGACCACGCCCATCGGGCCCAGCGCGAGGGCCTTGTAGAAGCAGAGCACGGCCAAGGGGCCGGCCAGGCCGGCCGCGACCGCGAACCACAGGCGCGGGCCTGCCTCGCTCCAGCCGCCGGTGGCGAGCACGACCGCGCCCAGCACGGCCGCCGCGATCGCCTGGGAGGCGACCACCACGGTCAGTGCGGGCGTGCGTCGTGTCAGCAGCCCGCCGCCGAAGTCGGCAAGGCCCCACAGGAGGCTGGTGGCGAGGGCGAACAACGCTGTCACAGGTGCCTCGCAGTACAGTTTGATGAACGAACGGGTGCATCCCACCGTAGTTCGTTCAACTGTACTCTGTCATCCAAGATATTCGACTCTCGCATCCATCACATGGGACGGAACGTGTCGGACCTCGAACTCCTTACCCAGTCCCTGGCGCGCAACGTCAAGCACTGGCGTGCGGTGCGCGGCTTCACCCTGGACGTGCTCGCGGCCCGGGCCGGCGTCAGCCGCGGCATGCTCATCCAGATCGAGCAGGCCCGCACCAACCCGAGCATCGGCACGGTCGTCAAGATCGGCGACGCGCTGGGCATCAGCGTCTCCACCCTCCTCGACTACGAGCAGGGTCCGAAGGTCCGCATCGTCCCCGCCGAACGGGCCGTACGGCTGTGGCACACCGAGGCCGGCAGCTACAACCGGCTTCTCGCCGGCACCGAGGCGCCCGGACCGCTGGAGATGTGGGACTGGCGGCTGATGCCGGGCGACCGCAGCCCGTCCGAACCGCATCCCGGCGGCACGGTCGAACTGGTCCATGTCACGGCGGGGGAGCTGACGCTCACCGTGGACGGCGAGGAGTACCGCGTCCCGGCCGGTGCGAGCGCCTCCTTCGAGGCCGACATCCAGCACGTGTACAGCAACACCGGCGAGGTGCCGATGGAGATGGTGATGGCGGTCTCGGTGCCGCCCGTGCCCTGAGACGCCGGGACGGAGGGCGGGCGGGCCTTGCTAGCGTGCGCCCCATGCGCGCACCCATCGGAGACTTCGACACCGCGATCCCCGCCCCCGACTGCCTGGACGAACTGACCGCCCCGGTCGCCGACGCCGTACGCCACTGGCGGGGCAGCGTCCCCGCCGACCGGATCGTCTACGTCGACACCGACCCGCGCTGGGCCGACACGGCCGTCTTCGTGGAGCACTACGGCCGCCAACTGCTGGAGCAGTCGGCGAACTGCGTGGTGGTCGCGGGCAAGCGGGGCGGCGAGACCACGCTCGCCGCATGCCTGGTGCTCTCCACCACCCGGGTCGACGTCAACGGCGTCGTCCGTCGCCAACTCGGCGCCCGCAAGGCCTCGTTCGCCGCGATGGACACGGCCACCGGCGAAACCGGCATGGAGTACGGCGGCATCACGCCGGTCGGACTGCCCGCCGACTGGCCGGTGCTGGTGGACGCGGCCCTGGCCGACCTGCCCTACGTCCTGGTCGGCAGCGGGCGCCGGCGCGGCAAACTGCTGGTGCCGGGCAAGGCGCTCGCGGAGCTGCCCGGCGCGGTGGTGCTCGAAGGTCTCGGGGTCGCCTGAGATCACGCCGTCGGATGATGGGCCAGCGCCAGATGCGGGTCCGTCTCGCCCGGCACCGGTGCCGGGTCGGCATGCACCAGGGCGGCGGTGAGCCTCGGTACGGCGTGCAGCAGGGCGTGTTCGGCCTCGACGGCGATCGCGTGTGCCTGGCGGACCGTCTCCTCGCCGTCCACCACGACCACCAGCTCGGCCCGCAGCCGGTGCCCGATCCACCTCAGCCGCAGCTCGCCCACCTCGCGCACGCCCGGCACCGCCCGCACCGCGCGCTCGGCCCGGTCCACCAGCGCCGGGTCGACGGCGTCCAGCACCCGCCGGAACACCTCCCGCGCCGCGTCCCGCAGCACCAGCGTGATCGCGGCGGTGATCGCCAGCCCCACGATCGGGTCGGCGAGCTGCCAGCCGAGCGCCGCGCCGCCGGCCCCCAGCAGCACGGCCAGTGAGGTGAATCCGTCCGTCCGGGCGTGCAGTCCGTCGGCGACCAGCGCGGCCGAGCCGATCTCCCGGCCCACCCGCATCCGGTACCGGGCCACCCACTCGTTGCCCACGAAACCGACCAGCGCGGCCACGGCGACCGCCGGCACATGCTCGACCGGACGCGGATCCAGGAGCCGTCCGACGGCGGCCCAGGCGGCGAACGCGGCGGAGGCGGCGATGGTCAGCACGATCGCGAGCCCCGCAAGATCCTCGGCGCGCCCGTAGCCGTAGGTGAACCGCCGGGTCGCCGCCCGCCGCCCGAGCACGAAGGCGATGCCCAGCGGTACGGCCGTCAGCGCGTCCGCCGCGTTGTGCACGGTGTCCCCGAGCAGCGCCACGGACCCGGAGAGAGCCACCACCACGGCCTGCGCGAGCGCGGTCGCCCCGAGCACGGTCAGCGACACCCACAGCGCACGCATGCCGCGCGCCGAGGACTCCAGGGCCGGGTCGAGCTTGTCGGCGGTCTCGTGCGAGTGCGGGGTGAGGAGGTGGGTGAGACGGTGGCGCAGGCCGGGGGAGGGATGGTGGGCATGGCCGTGATCATGGGGTTCCTGGCCATGGCGGTGCGTGTGCCGGTCGCTCACGAGAATCTCCTTCCGGTGGGCGGGAATGGACGCACGGCGCCCATGGAGACATTATGTGCGTATGAGCGCACGCTTGCACCTATCACCTGCGCATCATGCGCAGCCGCGCACCCCGGGCGACGAGCAGTTCACGGTCGCGGCCCAGCTCCTCGCCCTGCTCGGCGACCGCACCCGCCTCACCCTGCTGCACGTCCTGAGCGCCGGCGAGGCCGATGTCACCACGCTCACACAGGCGTGCGGTGCCGCCCGCCCCGCCGTCAGCCAGCACCTGGCCCGGCTGCGCCTCGCGGGCCTGGTGAGCACCCGCAAGGAGGGCCGCCGCGTGGTCTACCTCCTACGCGACGGCCATCTGCCCCGGCTGGTCGACGAGGCCCTGAAGGTGGCCGACCACCGCCTCGCCGAACGGATCACCGCAACAGAACGCTGAGCCGCTCCAGCAGGAGTTGCGTGCTCGGCCGCGCGGCGGCCACCGCCCTGACGGGGGTGGGGGCCACTGGGCCGGCCGGCCTCGGCGGGCTCAGAACACGGCGGCGGCGCCCAGGTACTGCTCGGCGAAGGCCGCCGCGGCAGCGGGGGAGGTGAACAGGCGGCGCAGCCGGGCGAGTGTGGTGCCCGCCCGGAACGGATCGCCCGAGGCGACTCCGTGGTAGATGTCCGACAGCCACTGCGAGAACTCCTGGTAGTCCCACACCCGGCGCAGGGCCGCCGCCGAGTAGCCGTCGAGGCCGCTGCCGTCGCCCCGGGTGACGGCAGCGGCGAGCGCGTCGCCGAGCAGGAAGGCGTCGTGCAGGGCGAGGTTCATGCCCTTCGCGGCGATCGGCGCCGTGAGGTGACCGGCGTCGCCGGCCAGCAACAGCCGTCCGTGGACGAGGGGTTCCACCACGTAGTGGTGCATGTCCAGCACCCGCTTCTCGATCAGCCGGCCCTCCGTCAGCCCCGGTGCACCGGCCACGCCGAGGCGGGTGCGCAACTCGGCCCAGACCCGTTCGTGCGGCCAGTTCTCCGGGTCGTCGCCGGGCGGGCACTGCAGGTAGTAGCGGGTGACCTCGGGGCTGCGGGCCATGTGCCCGGCGAAACCGTGTGGATGGACTCCGAACAGCACACAGTCGGAGGACGGCGGGGCCTCGGCGAGCAGGGCAAGCCAGCCGATGCCGTCGTCCTGCCGCGCGATCCGCGCCCGCTGCGGCGGGATCGCGTCCCGCGTCACCCCGCGCGCCCCGTCGCAGCCCGCGACGAAGTCGCAGCGCAGCAGCCGCCGTTCACCCGTGTCGGGACACTCGTACGACACCGCGGGCCGGTCCGAGTCCAGATCGTGCAGCCGGACATCGCGCACGCCGAAGCGGATGTCACCGCCGCGCACGTCGGCGTACTCCCGCACCAGGTCCGTCACGAGCAACGGCTGTGGGTAGACGTAGTGGTGATGGCCCGTCAGGTCACCGTAGGGGAACCGGTAGCGCTCGCCGCCGAAGCGGAACTCGCAGGCGTCGTGCACCTGGGCCCGCTCCAGCAGGTTCGCCGCCAGGCCGCGCCGCCCGAGTTCACGGACCGCCCATTCCTCGATGACACCGGCTCGTGGCCGGGTCTCGATGAACTGCCTGCTCTCGGTCTCCAGGACCACACAGTCGACGGAAGCCGCCCGCAGGACTGCGCCGACGGTGAGCCCGGCGGGCCCGGCGCCCACGACGACGACCGTACGGCGTTCGTCGGGCGCGGAGTTGGGGTGGGGGGAAGGGGAGATCACACCCGCATTATGACGGTGTCCCGTCAGCCACGGCGGAGTTGCCGCGGCCGACGGGACACCGTCACGGGTGCGGGGTCAGTGCGCCGGAGCGTCGGTGACCACGACCTCGTCGATGCTGCGCTCGATCGCCTCCGTCTTCGAGGCGGTGGCCTTGGCCCAGTAGTAGATGCCGAGGGAGAACGCCGACACGACCAGGATGTCCCACCACAGCGGGATGGTGCCGTTGCCGCCGAAGGTGCTCAGGTAGGAGATCACACCGAGGCCGGCCAGGTAGGGGGCCAGCCACTGCGCGGCCTTGAAGTCCAGCCGGGGCGCGTCGGGCAGGTCCTTGCGGATCGCGTACCAGGCATAGGAGCCGAGCAGCACGTAGCCGATCAGGATCGCAGCGCCGAGCCGCCACAGGGTGTCCCAGCCGGACCAGAAGATGATCAGGTTGGCGACCACGAAGGACAGCGGCGAGACGAACTTGCCGAAGGGCAGGCGGTACGGACGCTCGTGGTGCGGCAGCCGGTCGGCGAAGACGCCGTAAGCCAGCGGCGCGCCCGCGTACATCAGGACGCTCGCCGAGGTGATGAAGCTGACCAGCTCCTGCCAGCTGGGGAACGGCAGGAAGCAGATGATGCCGGTCACGAACGAGACGACGAGGCCGAACCACGGCACACCACGCGAGTCCGTCTTGGCGAACACCTTCGGCGCGTAGCCGTTCTTGGCCAGGCCGTAGGAGATGCGGGAGGTGGCGGTGGTGTAGATCAGGCCGGTGCCGCCGGGGGAGATGATCGCGTCGGCGTACAGGACGAAGCTCAGCCAGCCGAGGCCCACCAGCGTGGCCAGACCCGCCCAGGGGCCGCTGATGCCGGCGAAGTCGAGCTTCGCCCAGCCGTGCGCGAAGGAGGCGTGCGGCAGCGCGACGATGAACACGACCTGCAGCAGGATGTAGATCACCGAGCCGATCGCGACCGAACCGAGGGTCGCGCGGGGCAGGTCACGCTTCGGGTTGCGGCTCTCGCCGGCCAGCTGGATCGCCTGCTCGAAGCCGAGCAGCGCGAAGATGATGCCGCTGGAGCTGATCGCACCGAGGATGCCCTTGGCACCGAACGGCGCGAAGCCCTCGGAGGTGAAGTTGCCCGGGTGGAAGTTGCCGATGGCGATGACGAAGATCGCCGCGAGCGGGACGGCGATCTTCCACCAGGTGGCGGCGCTGTTGGTGTGTGCCAGGACGCGGACGCCGAGGAAGTTGACCGCGACGAAGACCGCCATCAGGGCGACCGCGACGATGATGCCGCTGAGCGTGAGCGTGCCGTCGGTGCGCTGCAGCCCGTCGGCCCACTGCCAGTGCTTGGCGTAGCCGATCATGGCCTCGACCTCGATCGGTGCCACGGTGGCCGCCTGGAGCCAGGAGAACCAGCCGAACGACATGCCGGCCAGGCCGCCGAAGGCGTAGTGCGGGTAGCGGGCCGTGCCACCGGCCACCGGGAACATACCGCCGAGTTCGGCGTGCACGAGCGCCAGCAGCACGATGGCCACCGCGCCGATCACCCACGAGATGATCGCCGCGGGGCCGGCCACCACGACCGCCTTCTCGGCGCCGAACAGCCAGCCGGAGCCGATGATGGAGCCCACGGAGGCCCACATCAGACCGATCAGGCCGACGTCCCTGCGCAGGCCTCCCTGGTCTTTCGTGGTTATCGGCGCGGCATGGTCGACTTTCACCATGTCAAGTGGCCTCTCAGATCGTAAACGCAGAATTAACGAACAACAGCGCCACACAGTAGGGACGCTTTCTGCGTTGACAGAAGAGTGTTGGTGAAGTCTTGACCTCGGATCTTGCCGCTCTTGGACACAGCCTTCGTACAGGTCAGGGCCTGAGTCGAATGTCAATATTCAGCGGAGAATTGTGAGAAGAAGGTGAGACAGGTCAGGCGAGGAGAGGAATTTCGATCGCCGGGCAGCGGTCCATCACCATGTCCAGCCCCGCGGCCCGGGTCCGCTCGTAGGCGGCCTCGTCCACGACATCGAGCTGGAACCAGACCGCGCCGGCCCCCTTCACCACGGCTTGCTCGGCGACCGCACCGGCCAGCTCGCTGTTGACGAAGACGTCGACGACGTCGACCTCGAAGGGAATGTCCGCGAGAGAGGGGTAACCCCGCTCGCCGTGCACCGTCTCCGCCTTGGGGTGCACCGGCACGATCCGCTTGCCGAACCGCTGCAGCACCTGCGCCACGCCGTACGCGGCCCGGTGCCGGTTCGTGGACAGGCCGACCACCGCCCAGGTGTCACCCAGCTCGGTCAGAATCCTGCGGATCGTCGCTTCGTCGCCGTACACGGCCGCCTCCTCGGGCTGCGCGGGGAACTGTCGTCGGGGCAACAGCGCCCACCGGGTGCTGATTCCCCCCGCTACCCCGCCACGGTGACCTGAATCGGCGCAAGGTACCTGCATACGGCCGCCGGCCCGCCTACGCTCGGGCCGTGCTGCGCATCCTGGACGCCCGAACCGGTGAGCCCGTCGCCGCCGCGCCCGCCCGGCGCGGTCTGACCCGCATCGAGGCCCATGCCTCCGGCCTCGACCTGCCGGCCCTGCGTGTGCTGCTCACGGCCGACGTCCTGGTCCGCGCACTGGAACTGGGCGGCACGCCCGTCTGGACCATCCTCACCGCACCCCACCAGCACGCCGAACTCCGCACGGCCGCGACCACCCTGTCCATCCGCCCTTTCGAGGACGGGCGGGACCTCGCGTCGGGACTGGGGGAGGCGCAGGCGATCCATGTGGTGGGGGAGGACACCCCGGTCACGCTCGGTGAGGGCCCGGTGGTGACCGTGGCGCCGGTGGCATGGAGGGTGGCGGGGCAGGGCGGCGGAGAGCGGCTCGGCCCTTCGGCCGCGGGACCGGTCGTGGCGCTGTCCGGCGAGTCGGGTCCGGGACCGGGCGCGGAGCCGCCGCGCCCCGAGGGCGCGGGCCCGGACGCGGGAGCATCCGGCGGTTCGCGCAGGGCAGCAGGCGCGCCACCCCACCCTGCCCCCGTCGCAGCCGCCGCCCCGGCCCCCGGCCCCGCGCCGCGCGACACCTCGGCGCCCGAGGTCCGGCCCGCGGGCGCCGCCGCCCCCGGAGAGGCACCCGTACCCCGCTCGCCGGGCGGCCCTCCGCCTCTCGGTCTTTCCGTGCTCCTGTCCGACCCCACCGCCCTGCGCCTCGCTCTGCTCTCCGTCCCACGGGACACGGCGGCACTGCTGGACACCGGCCGGCTCGACGAGGCCGCGCAGAATCTCGCGTACTGGCGGCGTGCCGTCGCCGGGTGGGCGCGGCGGCCCTCGCGGCCGGTGCCCGAGGAGATGCGGGCGCGGTTGCGGGCCGCGTGGGAGGACGATCTCGACCTGCCCGGGGTACTGGGTGTGCTGAAAGACGTGGAGAGCGCGCCGGGGCTGCCCGACGGGGCCCGGTTCGAGACGTATGTGTACGCGGACCGACTGCTCGCCCTCGATCTGGCCCGTGACCTCGGGAACGTCGCGTGATCGAGCGGGCGGGCGCGGGCCCGCTGCGCCGCCTGGTCGTGCTTCGGCACGCCAAGTCCGCCTGGCCCGCGGGGGTCGAGGACCACCGCCGTCCCCTCGCGCGGCGTGGCCTGCGGGACGCCCCCGCCGCCGGAAACGCGCTCGCCGAGGCCGACTGCCTGCCGGACCTCGCCCTGTGCTCGACCGCCGCACGCGCCCGGCGCACCTGGGAGCTGGCCTCCGCGCAGTGGGGCACCCCGCCCCCGGTGCGCTATGACCGCAGGCTGTACGCGGCGGACGTTTCGGACCTGCTGGAGGTCGTGCGTGAGGCGCCGCGCGAGGTGGAGACGCTGCTGCTGGTCGGGCACAATCCGGGGTTGGAGGAGCTGGTCCTGGAGCTGGCCGATGACGGGCTCGACGACACACTCGACCGGGTGCGTGTGAAGTTCCCGACCTCCGCGATCGCCGTGCTGGCCTGGCGCGGCACCGGCTGGCCGGCCCTCGCCCCGGGCACGGCCCTGCTGACCTCGTTCACCGTGCCCCGTGGAAAGAAGGAGAAGGCGTAGCCCCGCTCGACCATGATCCCGGCCTCGGCACGGGCGACCGCGCCGGTCCGCATAGGCTGACGGGATGCAGGACGAGTACCGCACAGTCGCCCGCGCGGGCGTGCACGAGATCGAGATCAACCGCTCCCGCTTTCTGTGCGCCCTCGCCCCGGCGGCCACCGAGCAGGAGGCCCAGCAGTTCATCGCGGCCGTCCGCAAGGAGCACGCCGACGCCACGCACAACTGCTGGGCGTACGTCATCGGTGCCGACGCCTCCGTGCAGAAGGCCAGCGACGACGGCGAACCGGGCGGCACGGCCGGCGTCCCGATGCTCCAGATGTTGCTGCGCCGCGACATGAGGTACGTCGTCGCCGTCGTCACGCGCTACTACGGCGGCGTCAAGCTCGGCGCCGGCGGACTCATCCGGGCCTACGGCGGTGCGGTCGGCGAGGCGCTGGACGCGCTCGGCACGCTCACCCGGCGCCGCTTCCGGCTGGCCACGGTGACCGTCGACCACCAGCGCGCGGGCAAGGTCCAGAACGATCTGCGGTCCACCGGCCGCGAGGTCCGGGACGTCCACTACGGCGAGGCCGTCACCATCGAGATCGGACTGCCGGACGCCGACGTGGACGCCTTCCGTTCCTGGC
This sequence comes from Streptomyces sp. NPDC101151, assembly GCF_044768335.1. Lineage (NCBI taxonomy): Bacteria > Bacillati > Actinomycetota > Actinomycetes > Kitasatosporales > Streptomycetaceae > Streptomyces > Streptomyces sp. NPDC101151. The sequence goes on from NZ_JBIWPP010000017.1 coordinate 102,181, forward strand.
TGGCCGACGCGACGGCCGGCACGGCAGGGTTCGCACTGGGCGGCGAGGCCTACGGGGATGCGTGAGGTCCGGCCTCTGCGGACGCTGTGACGCAGGTCCGGGGTGTACGGACCCTTGCGGACGCGGTGACGTACGTGCGCGGTGGACGGACGTTGCAGGTCACCCACGTACGCCACTCAACGCATGCCGGGCCCGGCCCCGCTCGGGGCCCTGTTCCGTACAGCACATCGCATTCAGGTGGATAAGAGACATCTCTCAGCACTCCGGGCGCCGATATGTGGCGCGGATCGGGGTCTCCGGTGGATCAGGTGCGCAGAGGCACTAGCGTGGTGGGTGCTGTGCGCGAGCCTGTCCGGGTTCGTGCTGGTCCTTGAGGTGTGGATGGGGTGCACGTGCTGGCCGGAGCGGTTTCTTGAGAGTGCTGCACACGTCCGACTGGCATCTCGGCCGGGCCTTCCACCGGGTGAACATGCTCGGGGCCCAGGCCGAGTTCATCGGTCACCTCGTCACCACCGTACGCCGATACGCAGTGGACGCCGTTGTCGTGTCCGGGGACGTCTACGACCGGGCGGTGCCCCCGCTCGCCGCGGTGGAACTGTTCGACGACGCCCTGCACCGGCTCGCGGACCTCGGCGTGCCCACCGTGATGATCTCCGGCAACCACGACTCGGCCCGCCGCCTCGGCGTCGGCGCCGGACTCATCGACCGCGCCGGCATCCATCTGCGCACCGAGCCGTCCGCCGCCGGCACCCCGGTCGTGCTCACGGACGCCCACGGCGACGTGGCCTTCTACGGACTGCCGTACCTCGAACCAGCCCTGGTGAAGGGCGAGTTCGCGGTGGAGAAGGCCGGTCACGAGAGTGTGCTCGCGGCCGCCATGGACCGCGTCCGCGCCGACCTCGCCACGCGGGCAGCGGGCACCCGTTCCGTCGTCCTCGCCCACGCCTTCGTCACCGGCGGCCAGGCCAGCGACAGCGAACGGGACATCACCGTCGGCGGGGTCGCCGCCGTACCGGCCGGGGTCTTCGACGGCGTCGACTACGTGGCGCTCGGGCATCTGCACGGCTGCCAGACCCTCACCGGGCGCGTGCGCTACTCCGGCTCCCCGCTCGCCTACTCCTTCTCCGAGGCCGAGCACCGAAAGAGCATGTGGCTCGTCGACCTGGACGCCGACGGCTCGGTCACCGCCGAGCGCGTCGACTGCCCGGTGCCGCGCCCGCTGGCCCGCATCCGGGGCACCCTCGACGACCTCCTGGCCGACCCCGGGCTGGCCCGCCACGAGGGCGCCTGGATCGAGGCCACCCTCACCGACCAGGTCCGTCCGGCCGACCCCATGGCCCGGCTCACCGAGCGCTTCCCGCACACCCTCAGCCTGGTCTTCGACCCGGAACGGGCCCCGGACGACCCCGAGGTGTCCTACGCCCGGCGGCTGGCCGGCCGGAGCGACCAGCAGATCGCCCAGGACTTCGTGACCCATGTGCGCGGCGCCGGCCCCGACGAGCAGGAGACGGCCGTGCTGCGCGAGGCCTTCGACGCGGCGCGGGCCGACGACGCGCTGCGGGAGGTGGCGCGGTGAGGCTGCACCGGCTCGACATCACCGCCTTCGGCCCCTTCGGCGGCGCCCGGGGCGTCGACTTCGACGCCCTGTCCGCCGCCGGACTCTTCCTGCTGCACGGTCCCACCGGCGCGGGCAAGACCTCCGTCCTGGACGCCGTCTGCTACGCGCTCTACGGCTCCGTGCCCGGCGCCCGGCAGAGCGGCCAGGGCATGAATCTGCGCAGCGACCACGCCGAGCCGGGCACCCGCACCGAGGTCCGCCTCGAACTGACCGTCGCGGGACGCAGGTTGGAGATCACCCGGCAGCCGCCGTGGGAACGGCCCAAGCTGCGCGGAAAGGGCCTGACGATCGACAAGGCCCAGACCTGGCTGCGCGAGTACGACACCGCGACCCGCGCCTGGAAGGACCTCAGCCGCTCCCACCAGGAGATCGGCGAGGAGATCACCCAACTGCTCGGCATGAGCCGCGAACAGTTCTGCCAGGTCGTCCTGCTGCCCCAGGGCGACTTCGCCCGCTTCCTGCGCGCCGACGCCGAGGCCCGCGGCCGTCTCCTGGGCCGCCTCTTCGACACCCAGCGCTTCGCCGACGTCGAGAAGCGCCTCGCGGAGCGCCGGCGCGCGACCGAGGCCCGGGTACGGGAGGGCGACGCCGCGCTCCTCGCCGAAGCGCACCGCATGCAGCAGGAGGCGGGCGAGGCCATGGAGCTGCCCGAGCTGAGCCCGGGTGATCCGGGCCTGGCCGAGGCCGTCCTCGGCGCGGCCGCCGTGGCCCGCAGCACCGCGCGGGAGCGCCTCACCGTCGCCCACTGCCGGCTCACCGCCGCCGAGTCCGGCCGCGCGGCGGCGCAGCACACCCTGGACGAGGTACGCGAACTCGCCCGGCTGCAGGGCCGGTTCGGGGAGGCCCGGCAGCGGGCCGAACGCCTTCAGGAACGGGCCGGCGCCCACCGCGAGGCGCAGGAGCGCATGGCGCGCGCCCGCAAGGCGGAGGCGGTGGCACCCGCGCTGGAACTGCGGGAGGCCGCTGAGGCCGAGCACCGCCGGGCCGCGGCGGCCGAGGCACGCGCACGCGGAGCGCTCCCCGACTCCTACGCCGACGCCGGCCCGACGGGCCTCGCGGCCGCCGCACGCCGAGCCGCCGAGGAACTGGGCGGGCTGGAGTCGGCGCGGCGCGCGGAACAACGGCTCGCCGAACTGGTCGAGGAACGGACCGGGTTGGACCGGCAGGAGCGTGCCGACGAGGACGTCCTGCGCGAGGCCGACGCCTGGCTCGCCGACTGGGACACCACGCGCGCGGACCTGCAGTCCCGCATCGAGTCCGCCCAGGAGGCGGCCACCCGTGCCGAACAGCTCGCCGTCCAGCGCGAACCCGCACGGCGGCGCCTCGACGCGGCACGGACCCGGGACGAGCTGGCGGCGGACCTGCATGAGGCGCAGCGCCGGGCCCTGGCTTCCGGACAAGACGCCGTGGAGGCCCGCGCCCACTGGCTGGACCTCAAGGAACAGCGCCTGAGCGGCATCGCCGCGGAGCTGGCCGCGCACCTCACCGACGGCGAACCCTGCGCCGTCTGCGGAGCCACCGAGCACCCCGCTCCGGCCCGCAAGGCCGCGGGACACGTCGACCGCGAGGCCGAGGAACATGCCCTCGCCGCCCACCAGAGGGCCGACGAACAGCACACCGAGGACGAGCGGCGCCTCGGCGTCGTACGCGAGGCGCTGGCCGCCGCCACCGCCGAGGCCGGCGACACACCCACCGACCGGCTCGCCGCCGAGTCCGACGAGCTGGAACGGGAGTACGCGCGCGCCCGCCGCGACGCCTCCGCCCTGCACACCGCACACGAGGAGCTGCGGCGGGCCGAGCACGAGCGCGAACGACGCCAGGCCGACCGCCAGCAGGCCGCCGTGCGGACCGCCTCCCGGCTCACCCGCCGAGAGACCCTGGAGCGCGAACAGGCCGCCCTGGAAGGGGAGTTGACGCAGGCGCGCGGGTCCGCGTCCAGCGTCGCCGCGCGCGCCGCACAGCTGGAGCGGCGGGCGGCCCTGCTCACCGACGCCGCCGACGCCGTGCGCACCGCCGAGGACGCCGCCCAGCGACTCAAGGACGCCGACGCCCGCCTCGCCGACGCCGCCTATCGCGCCGGCTTCGACACCCCGCAGGCCGCGGCCGCCGCACTCCTGGACGACGCCGCCCACTACGACCTCCAACACCGCCTGGACGCCTGGCAGTCGGAGGAGTCGGCCGTACGCGCCGTACTGGCCGAGGCCGACACAGCTGCCGCCGCCCAGCGCCCGCCCGCCGACCAGGCCGCGGCGGAGCGGGCGGCGGCCGAGGCGGAACGGCGCCTTCGCGAGGCCGCCTCCGCACGCGACGCGGCGGCCCGCTGCCGCACCGAGCTGGACCGCCTCTCCGCCCGCGCCGCCGAGGGCGTGCGACGGCTCGGACCGCTGCGCGAGGAGTACGACCGGGTGGCCCGGCTGGCCGCCCTCACGGCGGGCACCTCCGCCGACAACGAACGCAGGATGCGCCTGGAGTCGTACGTCCTGGCGGCCCGCCTGGAGCAGGTCGCGGCCGCCGCGACCGTCCGGCTGCAGCGCATGTCGTCGGGCCGCTACACCCTGGTCCACTCGGACGACCGCACCGGACGCGGCCGCAGCGGGCTCGGCCTGCACGTCGTGGACGCCTGGACCGGCCGCGAACGGGACACGGCCACCCTGTCCGGCGGCGAGACCTTCTTCGCCTCCCTCGCCCTCGCCCTGGGCCTCGCGGATGTCGTCACGGACGAGGCCGGAGGCATCCGGCTGGACACCCTCTTCATCGACGAGGGCTTCGGCAGCCTCGACGACCAGACCCTCGACGAGGTCCTGGACGTCCTCGACTCCCTGCGCGAACGCGACCGCAGCGTCGGCATCGTCAGCCATGTCGCAGACCTGCGGCGGCGGATCCATGCGCAGCTGGAGGTCGTGAAGGGGCGGTCGGGGTCTTCGCTGCGGCAGCGGGGCGGCTGAGGGTCAGCGGCCGAGCGGGCGTCGGGGCAGGGGGGAGGAGTAGACCACGCTCGTGGTCACCGAACCGAGTGCGCCGATCCTGCCGGAGATCTCCTCCAGATGTGCCATCGAGCGTGCGGCGACCTTGATGACAAAGCAGTCGTCGCCGGTCACGTGGTGGGCTTCGAGGATCTCGGGGGTCGTGGCCACCAGGTCGTGGAAGGGCTTGTAGTTGCCGTTCGGGTAGCGCAGGCGGACGAACGCGAGGATCGGCAGGCCGAGGCGCTCGGGGTCGACGACCGCCGCGTACCCCTGGATGACGCCGGCCTCCTCCAGGCGCCGCACCCGTTCGGTGACCGCGCTCGGCGACATGGAGACGGCGCGGGCCAGCTCGGCGTAGCTGGCCCGGCCCTCGCGCTGCAGGACCTCGAGGATGCGCCAGTCGGTGGCGTCCGGGGAATACACGGTCATGTCCGAGGGATAGCAGGGAAATCCCCGGCCCATCAAGAGGAACCCCGGGGATCGTCACTTCAGGGCGCCGGCCGGCGGCCGTACATTTTCTGTCATGATCACCAACACCGCGAACCCCGTCCTGCGGGTCGCCCCCGCCGCCCCGGCCGAGGCCGCCGCCTACTTCCGGGCGAGCCTCGCCTTCCACGCCGACGTCTCCGACGTGGCCACCGCGGTCACGGCCGGCGGTGACCCCGGCTTCGTCGTGGTCGACTCCCGCTCCACCGAGTCCTGGGACCAGGGGCACGTCCCCGGCGCCGTCCACCTGCCCACCGCTCTGATCCCCGAGCAGGCCGAGCAGCTCCTCGACAAGTCCGTCCCGGTGGTGACGTACTGCTGGGGTCCCGGCTGCAACGGCGCCACCCGTGCCGCCCTCGCCCTGGCCGAACTCGGCTACCAGGTCAAGGAGATGCTCGGCGGCTTCGAGTACTGGGCCCGGGAAGGCTTCGCCTACGACACCTGGGAGGGCCCGGCGCGGCGCGACGCCGATCCGCTGACGGCGCCGGTCGGGGGCGAGTGCGGCTGCTGACGCCGGCACGCCCGTAGGCCCGCTGCCGTGCGTGTAGGTTCTGCCCATGGCTCGATATGCGGATCCAGGCGCGTTGGAGTGGGTGGAGTCGGGCGGCGGCCCGCTGATTGCCGTACCGGAGACGGTGCTGCCGTTCTGGGCGGGTGCCGACAGCGAGGAACTCGCCACGGACTACGACCGCGCCTGCGAGGTCGACGGCTACGTCGGCCTGCTCCCGGTCGGCGACAGCGCGGCCCTCGTGTTCGGCGACGAGCCCGCCTCCACCTCCTACCTGCCCGACCACGGCACCTTTGTGCGCTGGTCCGCCGCGAACTCCGAGAGCGAGCTGCTGGCCGGGATCCCCGCCGCGCTCGACGCGGCCGTGTGGGACCACGAGATCCGCTGGAACGTGCCCGGCCCGGTGGTGCTGTTCGACTCGGCCTGGCCCGGCGGCGCGGCGGAGGGCGAGGAGCATCTGCGCGTCCCGCTGGCACCGGGCCCGTACGCGGTGCGCGCCGCCTACGCCCAGCCGGGGCCGGAGACCTGGGTCGGCCTGGTCCAGCTCAGACGGCTCGCGGACTGACCCGGTCGCGGACGGGGGAGGTCACCGCAGGTCGTCGAAGGCGATGTTCAGATGGAGCGGGCCGCGGAGCACGGCGTTCGGGCGGTAGGGCGGCGGATCGTCGACGAGGCGGGGATTCTCCAGCCGCCGGGTCAGTTCGGTCAACGCGATCTGCGCCTCCAGCCGGGCCAGCGGAGCGCCGAAGCAGCTGTGGATGCCGCTGCCGAAGCCGAGGTGCTGGATGTCCCCCCGGTCCGGGTCGAAGCGCTCGGGGTCCTGGAACCGCTCCGGATCCCGGTTGCCCGCGGCGAGCACGAGCCAGATGCGGGAGCCCTTCGGGATGGTCACCCCGCGCACCTCGATGTCGGCGATGCAGGTGCGCTGGGGAACGAGCTGCACCGGCGGCTCGTAGCGCAGCAGTTCCTCGACGATCTTCACGGACAGGCCGGGGTCGTCGCGCAGCCGCTGGAGGTACTCCGGGTGGCGCAGCAGGGTGAGCATGCCGTTGGTGATCAGGTTGACGGTCGTCTCGTGACCGGCGATGAGCAGCAGCACCGCGGTGCTGAGCACTTCCATCGTGGTCATGCCGCCGTCCGGACCGTGACTGTTCACCAGGTCGGACAGCATGTCGGCGCGCGGTTCCTTGGCGCGCTGCTCCACCAGCCCGTTCAGGTACATGCCGAGCTGCAGCCGTGCCTCCTGCGCGGTCCGCTCGGCGTCGGCACTCGTACGGGTGTCCGGGTCCAGGCCGGCGACGATCGGATCGACCCAGGCTCGGAAGCGGGGCTCGTCCTCGCGCGGCACGCCGAGCAGCCGGCAGATCACGGTCACCGGGAAGGGGTATGCGAACTGGTCGACCACGTCGATCTGCCGCGCGTCCCCGAACCCGTCGATCAAGTCGGTGACGATCCGGACGAGTTCGCCGCGCATGGAGTCGATACGGGTGGGCTGGTGCGGGGGGCCGAAGGAGCTGTTGGCGATCCGCCGCAACCGGTCGTGCTCCGGCGGGTCGAGCCGGATGAAGCTCGGCGGCAGCCCCGTCGCCTCCGGCCCGGACAGCTCGTCGTCGCCCACGACCGTGAGGTTGGTGAAGTCGGAGCTGATCCGCGGGTCGTGGAGCAGGCTCTCGATGTCCCAGTACGAGCTGATGACGTACGGGCCGTCCTCCTCCTCGTGCAGTACCGGGGTCTTGCGGAGCTCCTCGTACAGCGGATACGGGTTGGCGCGATTGGCGAAGTCGGTGATCTGGCGCAAAAGCGAGGCTTGCGTCATGGCAGGTCCTTGGAACGTCGGGGCCGGACGGGCGTCAGTGGTGGGCCGGGGTGAAAACCAGTTGCTGGTCGGCCGGTGAGTAGCCGCTCAGGGTCACGGTGGGGCCGTGGGTCGGCAGGGCGGGGTCGGGGAAGTCGGCCGCGACCGGCTGCCGGCCCTCGGGACGCCGGTCCACCGTCGGGAACTCCACCGGGAAGGGTGCGCCCTGCTCGATCTGCCGCTGGTAGAACTCCAGCCACCGGGTGTTGTCGAAACTGACGGCGGCGATCATCCGGCCCTGGTAGCCGTAGACACCGACGAACCTGCGCTCGGCAAGGGATCCCTGCGTGATCATGATCTGGTCGCCCATGGGCGGCACGCCGACGGACTTGATGTTGACCCCGAACTGTGAGGACCAGAAGGCGGGCGTCCACAGGTGCGGGCGGCGGTCGGCGGCATGGCAGATCATGTTGTGCGCGGCGGTCTCCGCCTGGGCGACGGCATTGCCCCAGTGTTCGAGCGAGAGGAACTGATAGCCGAACAGCGCGTGCGGCGACCGTGCGACGTCACCCGCGACGAAGACGTCGTCGGTGACGATGCCGCGGAAGTCGAAGGCCCGGCAGCCCGCGTCGCAGGCGATGCCACGCGGGCCCGCGCCGAGCCCCGACCCGGTCAGCCACTCGGTGTTGCGCTGTGAACCCAGCGAGACCACCACGACGTTCGCCTCGACGACAGTCTCGTCGGACAGATGGACCGCCCGGACCCGGCCGACCGAGTCGCCCTCCAGCGAGGTCACCGTGACACGGGTGCGCAGATCCACGCCGTTCTCGGTCTGCAGGTCGGCGGCCACCGCACCGATGACCCCGCCGAGGGCGCCCACCAGCGGGGCGCCGGCGCGCTCGGCCATGGTGACCTGGATGCCCATCTCCCGGCAGGCCGAGGCGACCTCGCAGCCGGCGAACCCGGCGCCGATGATGAACACCCGGTGGGGCCCGGCCTTGAGCCTGTGGAGCAGCCCGGTCGCGTCGTCGCGGGTGCGCAGCACGAACACGCCGTCCAGCCGCGCCTCCCCCTCCTTCGGCCAGGGCCGTGCGCGGACACCGGTCGCGATGAGCAGCCGGTCGTACTCCACCTCGTCGCCGTCGGCGAGGCGGACCCGCTTGGCCGACAGGTCGAGCCCCGTCGCCGCGACGCCGAGCCGCCACTTCGCGTCGATCTCCCGGCGATGGGGCAGCTCGGTGTGGCGTGGTGACGCCTTGCCCAGCAGCACCGCCTTGGACAGCGGCGGCCGGTCGTACGGCTCGTACGGCTCGTCACCGATCAGGGTCAGTTCACCCGCGAAGCCCTCGGCGCGCAGGGTCTCGGCGGCCCGCAGGCCGGCCAGCGAGGCGCCCACGATCACGATCCGGCCCTCGCGCCTGAGCCGGTCCACGTAGTCAGCGGCCATCGGACGCCACCCGCTCCGATCCGGCCGTCTGCCCGTCCGTGCCGTCCAGACCGTCGGCCGTGATCGCCTGCACCGGGCAGGCGGCGACGGCGCGTGCCAGACGCTCTCGCTGCTCCTCTTCCGCCAGGGGGTTGTACACCAGCGACTCCTCGCCGTGCATGGCGAAGACGTCGGGCGCTAGGAACGCGCACTGCGCGTACCCCTGACACTTGTTGAGATCGACGACGAGCCTCATCGACGCTCCGCCCTTCCGGTGGCCAGGTCCGGTGCGCGCCACCACGTCTCGCGCGGGCATCTCCGGACGGCGGTCATGTCCCGCTCGTCAGCATGGGAGCCGCGACGGGGCGCTCGCGCGCGGGGGCACGCCGTTCGGGTGAAGGGCCGCGGGGCCCCTCCGCCGTGCGCCGGCCCTTCTCACGTCGACGCCGTGGTGCGCGCCCTGGCGCGTCCGCCCACCACGAGGATGTGGACACTCAGCACCAGCGACCAGGCGGGGAAGACCAGCTCCGTCCAGGGGATGTTCGAGGAGAGGAGCAGTAGCGTCAGGGCGGCGAGGAAGCCCAGCGCCGAGAGCCAGCGTGGCAGCACGCCGAGGCGGTGCCCGATCACCGACATGGAGCAGACGAAGACGGCGGCCATCCGCATCGCGTATCCCGTCATCAGCTGGTACGCGAAATAGCGGCCGAAGTCCCAGGTGGACACCGCGGGGCTGGAAGCGGAGGTGTGCCCGAGCGCCAGCACGGCCGCGGCCGCCGCGGCCGCGCCGAACATGGTGGCGGTGAAGACCAGTCCGCTGCCGAGCAGGACGGTCGCGAGGAACTTGTCCTCGACCGCCCCGACGTGGGCCCGTACGGCACCGATGAACCACAGGAAGAAGATGCCGGCGAACGGCACGAGCGCCAGGGCCGTCCGCACCGCTTTGTCCCGCCAGGAGCCCGTCAGCTCCTGGGTGGTGACCGCGTCGGCCCCTTCCGGGATGCCCAGCCGGATCAGCACGATCGCCGCCGCGAGCAGCAGCGCGAAGACGACCCCGGCCAGCCCGGCGGCCCGTGGGGTCTCCATCGCCTCCTGCCCCGGTCCCTTGCCCTGCATACCCGGCCCGCCTCCTCCGACTCGCCCTTCGGCACCAGCAAGCCGCGTTTCCTGCCGCCGGCGCCACCGGAAGGCGGCCGTACGGCCGAGCTGCCGCATGCGGAAGCGCGCCGCCACTGCGCCTCGCGCGGCGCCCATCGGCCGGCGGTTGTCGGACGGGGCGCGGGGAGAGGCGTCCCCGCGCGGCAAAAGTGCTCGCGCGTCGCCCGGCGCCCTCCGTAGCATCGTCGTCCATGACCGCACCCGCACCCCGCGTCCCCGGCGAACTGCGCCGCGATCCCCTCCCCCTTCGCGGCCGTACCGCGCTCGTCACCGGGGCGAGCAGGCGTGCCGGTATCGGGTGTGCGGTGGCACAGCGGCTGGCCGCGTACGGCGCGAGTGTGTATCTGCATCACCATGTGCCGCACGACGCCGCGATGCCCTGGGGTGCCGACAGCCCCGAGGCCGTCGCCCGCTCCGTGCGCGACGTGCTCGTTGACCCCGGGGCGCGGGTCGCCTCGGGACCCGGTGATCTGGCCGACCCGGCGGGACCGTCCCGGCTGGTCGAGGCCGTCGTGCGGGAGTTCGGCCGGCTCGACATCCTCGTCGCCAACCACGCCCTCAGCGGATCCGACGGCACCCTGGACGAGATCGACGCCACGATGCTGGACGCCCACTGGGCGGTGGACACCCGCTCGGTGCTGCTGCTCGTCCAGGCGTACGCCCGCTCGCGCGCCCGGCTGCCGAAAAACACCACGGGCGGACGCGTGGTGATGATGACCTCCGGACAGGACATCGCCGGCGGGATGTCCGACGAGATCGCCTATGCCCTGCAGAAGGGCGCCCTCGCCTCGATCACCCGCTCCCTGGCCACCGGCCTGGCCGAGCGGGGCATCACCGTGAACACCGTCAACCCCGGTCCGGTGGACACCGGTTACGCCACCGGCGAGGACCACGCCGCCGTGGCCGCCCGGTTCCCCACCGGACGCTGGGGCCGGCCCGACGACCCGGCCCGGCTCATCGCGTGGCTGGCCACGGACGAGGCGGGCTGGGTCACCGGTGAGGTCGTCAACTCCGAGGGCGGCTTCCGGCGTTGAGACGCCGGGACGGTCAGAGCCGGGACAGCTCGTCCACCAGGTCGTCCAGGCCCAGCGAACCCTGCGACAGGGCCGCCATGTGCCAGGCCTTCAGATCGAAGGCGTCGCCGTGCCGCTCGCGGGCGTTCGCACGGCCCAGCAGCCACGCCCGCTCGCCGAGCTTGTAGCCGATCGCCTGGCCCGGAATGGTCAGGTACCGGGTCAGCTCGCTCTCCACGAAGTCGGCCGGGCGGCTGCTGTGCGCGCCGAAGAACTCCTGGGCCAGCTCCGGCGTCCAGCGCTCACCCGGGTGGAAGGGCGAGTCCGCCGGGATGTCCAGCTCCAGGTGCATGCCGATGTCGACGATCACGCGGGCCGCGCGCATCATCTGCGCGTCCAGGTAGCCGAGGCGGTGCTCCGCGTCCGTGAGATAGCCCAGCTCGTCCATCAGGCGCTCCGCGTACAGCGCCCAGCCCTCGGCATTGGCGCTGACCCCGCCGACCGTGGCCTGGTAGCGGGAGAGGTCCTTGGCGACGTGCGCCCACTGCGCGAGCTGGAGGTGATGCCCGGGCACGCCCTCGTGATACCAGGTCGACACCAGGTCGTAGACCGGGAACCGGGTCTGCCCCATGGTCGGCAGCCAGGTCCGGCCGGGACGCGAGAAGTCCTCCGACGGGGGCGTGTAGTACGGGGCCGCGGCACCGCCGGGCGGGGCGATGCGCGACTCCACCTTCCGTACCCGCTCGGCGAGTTCGAAGTGTGTGCCGTCCAGGTTCTCGATGGCCTGGTCCATCAGGCCCTGCAGCCACTCCCGGACCTCGTCGACGCCCTCGATGTGCCGGCCGTGCTCGTCCAGGTGCGCGAGCGCCGCCCAGGGCGTCTGCGCACCGGGCAGGATCTTCTCCGCCTCCTGCTTCATCTCGCCGAGGATGCGGTGGAACTCGGACCAGCCGTACGCGTACGCCTCGTCCAGGTCCAGGTCGGTGCCGTTGAAGTAGCGGGACCAGCGGGCGTAGCGCTCGCGGCCCACCGTGTTCGGGGTGCCCTCGATGGTCGGCGCGTACACGTCCCGCATCCAGTCGCGCAGCTCCACCACGGCGGCCGTCGCCGCGCGGGCCGCCTCGTCCAGCTCCGTGCGCAGCGCGTCCGGCCCGGCCGAGGCGAAGTCCTCGTACCAGCCGCGGCCCTTGCCGTCGGTGTCCGACCACTCGGTGAGCTGCTCGACGAAGGTCGCGGTCGGCCGCGGCGCCGCGTACAGCTTGCGCTCCAGGCCGAGGGCCAGGGACTCCCGGTAGCCCGCGAGTGCGGCCGGTACGGCACGCAGCCGCTCGGCGATCGCCGCCCAGTCCTCCTCCGTCTGCGACGGCGTCACCGTGAAGACGTCGCGCACCGAGTGGCCGGGCGTGCTCATGTTGCCGACCGCGCGCAGTTGCTCGTCGGCCTCGTGCACGGCCAGCTCGGCCGTCAGGCGCTCCCTCAGCAGCCGTCCGCAGCGGCGCTCGACGTCACTGCCCGCACCGGGCTGCCGCTCGGCTTCGTCGAGCTTGGCGAGGGTGGTCCGGGCCAGCTCGGCGAGGGCCTCCTGGCCCTGCGGCGAGTAGTCGGGCAGCCTGCTCGAACTCTCCTTCACACCGAGATAGGTACCGGTGACGGGGTCGAGGGCGATGAGGTCGTCCACGTATGCGTCGGCGACCTGGCGGGGCAGCAGGCTCTGGATCTCAGACATGCCGCCCATCCTCGTACGGGGAGTCTGCCTGCGTCACCCGGGTATCCCCGATTCAGCTCTGGGCGTGGACCGGGGCAGCAGGGGCCCGCAGTCCCACTGCTGGAAGATCAACCGGGTCTCGACCCGGGCCACTTCGCGGTGCGCCGTGAACTCGTCCAGCACCAGCCGCTGAAGATCGGCCATGTCCGCCACGGCCACATGCACCAGGTAGTCGTCGGGCCCGGTCAGATGGAAGACGGTCCGTGACTCCGGCAGCGCGCGGATCCGCTCCACGAACGGCCCGACCAGCTCCCGCCGATGCGGTCTGACCTGCACCGACAGCAAGGCTTCCAGGCCGCGTCCGAGCTTGGCGGGATCCAGCCGCAGCTGATGGCCGAGGATCACGCCCGAGCGGCGCAGCCGGGTCACCCGGTCCAGACAGGTCGATGGCGCCACGCCCACCTGGGCGGCGAGATCGCGATAGGTGGTCCGGGCGTCGTTCTGCAGCAGCCGCAGCAGATGAAGATCCACCGGATCCAGTACGACGGATTCAGCCATTGGCCGAACGTAGCACGGTGTTCGATTCCCATGTCCCGTCCGGTGTTCAACCTTCCCGACATGGACACAGCGAGCACAGGTGCCTACGACGCCGTACGCACCGCTTCGAGAGCACTGGCCACCGAGGCCGTGCACGCCGGCCGCGACGACCTCGCCCGCCAGGGGCTGCACGCCCCGCCCATCGACCTGTCCACCACCTATCCCTCCTACGACAGCCGCGCCGAGGCCGCCCGCATCGACGCCTTCGCCACCGACGGCGCCGACCCGGTCGGCCCCCCGATCTACGGCCGCCTGGGCAATCCGACCGTCGCCCGCTTCGAAACCGCCCTGGCCAGGCTGGAGGGCACCGAGTCGGCCGTCGCGTTCGCGAGCGGCATGGCCGCGCTCAGCGCGGTCCTCCTCGCCCGTTCCGCCATGGGCCTGCGCCACGTGGTCGCGGTACGCCCTCTGTACGGCTGCAGCGACCATCTGCTGACCGCCGGGCTCCTCGGTACGGAGGTGACCTGGACCGAACCGGCCGGCATCACCGACGCACTGCGTCCCGACACCGGGCTGGTGATGGTCGAGTCCCCGGCCAACCCCACGCTGGCCGAACTCGACCTGCGGGCCATCGCCCACGCCTGCGGCTCGGTCCCGCTGCTCGCCGACAACACCTTCGCCACACCCGTCCTGCAGCGCCCCGTCGAACAGGGCGCGCGGCTGGTGCTGCACAGCGCCACCAAGTACCTCGGCGGTCACGGCGATGTGCTGGCCGGCGTGGTGGCCTGCGACGAGGAGTTCGCCGGACAACTTCGGCAGATACGGTTCGCCACGGGCGGTGTCCTGCACCCGCTGGCCGGCTACCTGCTGCTCAGGGGCCTGTCCACACTGCCGGTGCGGGTCCGTGCGGCCTCCGCGAACGCCGCCGAGCTGGCCCGCCGGCTCGCCGCCGACCCGCGGGTGGTCCGCGTCCGCTATCCGCGCCTCGGCGGCGCGATGGTCGCCTTCGAGGTGCACGGCGACCCGCACGAGGTGATCTCCCGGGTCCGGCTGATCACCCCGGCGGTGAGCCTGGGCAGCGTGGACACCCTCATCCAGCACCCCGCCTCCATCAGCCACCGCATCGTCGACGCCGACGACCGGCGCGGCGCCGGGGTGAGCGACCGGCTGCTGCGGATGTCGGTGGGGCTGGAGGACGTCGACGACCTGTGGGCGGACCTGGACGAGGCCCTGGGGGAGCGGACCCCGAAGCCGGTACGGCTGCACGATGCCGTGGCGCTTCGGCAGACCGCAGGCTGACCCGTACCCGCACGACGGCGGTCCGGCGGTGGGGGCCGGGCCGCCGTCGTGCGGCGACCTTTCAGTCGCGGCGGGCCGCCCCGCCGAGCCGCTCCTCGCTGCCGTCGTGCGGCGTCCGGGCGGCGACGGTGGCGGCATCCAGGCGGGCCGTGATGACCAGGGTGCCCTCCTCGATCTGGTAGTCCAGGGGCAGTCCCAGACCGCGCATCGCCGTGACCATGCCGGTGTTGGAGGCCTGCGTCACGGCGTACACGCTCTCGCACCCCGCCTCCACCGCCATCGTCACCAGGCGGCCGAGCAGTTCGGCGCCGATGCCGCGCCGCTGCCAGTCGTCCTCGATCAGGAGCGCCACCTCGGTCTCGTCGCCGTCCCACAGCAGATGCCCGAGGCCGACGATGCGGCCGGAGCCGGTCTGCGCGGCCAGCGTCCGGCCGAAGCGGGGACTGAGCAGGTGGTTCAGATAGCGGTCCGCATCGCCGACGGGCCCGTGGTACCGCAGGCTGAGGGTGCGCTGGGAGCACCGCTCGTGCATCGCCCTGGCCGCCGCGAGATCGCCGGTGTCCACCCGGCGCACGGTGATGTCGTTGCCCTCGGGCAGGGTCAGTACGTCCTGGCCGCGCGGGATCCGCGGACCGAGCCGGCTGTCCAGCTCCACCAGCGCCCTGGCCCGCGCGAACTCGGTCGGCGTGAACGGCAGATACGGCCGCTCCACGGTGAGCACACCTCCCTCCGGCGCCCGCAGCCGCATGACGGTGTCCTCAAGGACCCCCTCGACCGGCACCGGCTCCGGGCCACGGCCTCCGCCGACCGGCCTGGCCGGCAGCGAGCGGATCGTGCACCGGCCCAGCAACTGGCGCAGCGCCAGCGGCAGTTCTGCCGTGTCCAGCGCGGTGCGCGCCGCGAGACCGAGGACCCGGGTGGGGGCGTCCACCAGATCGTGGGCATCGGCCCGCTCGATCCAGGTGGACGCGCCGCCGGCCAGCGAGACGGCCCGGATGATCTCGTTCGCCGTCAGCGCCTCGGGCGCCCGCAGCAGGAACTCGTCGACCGTGCCGTCCGCCAGCGGGTGCGCCTGCAGGCTCAGGATGTCGACGCGCCGCCCGGCCAGCGCCGTGCACAGTGCGGCCAGCGAACCGGGCTCGTCCCGCACGGTCGTCCGCATACGCCACAGGGCACGCGCCTCGGCCACGTCCCGCGACGCGCCCGATTCCGCCGAGGGCCCGGCCGACCGCAGCTCCGCGGCCGGCCGGGCACCGGTATCCTCGAGCGGCGGTGCGTGTCCGTGGCGCCGAGCCCACCAGGTGTGGAAGCCTGCCGTCGCGGCCAGCACGATCGCCGAGATCACCAGCAGCGCCGGACCGTCCGGCCCGTGACCGATCAGGTTCGCCACTCCGTCCGCCACCGCAACGGCGGTGAACAGGGCGGCGAGCTCGACGAGATCCCGCCGCCAGTGGTGCACGGGCCGTCCGTGCTTCGTCCGGGTCACCTGAGACATGTCTGGAGTCATGCAGCCACTGTGAAGGAACGGTGTTGCGTGATCACGAACGGTTTGTGACCGATGGGTAAAGCATGCTTCAGCCCCTTTTGTTTGATTTTCTACCGTTGAGGTGTGTGATTCGTCCGGTCGGACTCAGGCGGCCGCCGGCTCGGCCAGGGCGTCCCGCAGCCGCCGCGCCTGGGTGACCATGCGGGAGGAGCCGCCGCGGGCGGCGGTCTCCGCCAGATACGGCACTTCCCCGTGCGCCCCGGACCGCTCGGCGCACTCCGCCGCCACTGCCAGCAGGTCACCGAGGCCCCGGGCCGCCACGGCCGCCGCCTCCGGGCGAGCGGTGGCGAGGCCGGCCAGGGGAACGGGCAGGGCGTGCCGGAGCATCTCGCCTGTCGTCGCACTGGCTCCCGTGGCCGCCGCCGTTCGCGCGGACTCGGCCAGCCGCTGCGGCTTCACCGCACCGCGCCCCACCAGCTCGCCCAGATCGGCGCCCAGCCGGGCCGTATCGAGCTGTCCCCGGGCGGCGAGCACCAGCAGGGCGTCCACGGCGGCGAGCCGGTCCTCCTGGTGCCGCGCACCGAGCCCGTACGCCAGACACAGATGCACCGCCTCACCCGCCGTACCGTCCGCCTCGGCGAGCAGCGGCAGCACGGCGGCACCCCGCTCGTCCTCCACGGCCGTGTCCGCCAGGTCGTGCAGCATCCGCGCCGCGACCAGCTCCCGCCGCTCCGGGAGCACGGCGAGCCAGTGCCGGTGTATCGCCTGGTTCCAGTGGCTGCAGTGCCGGCGGTCGGTGAACACGGACAGCGGCCGGCCGAGCCGGTGGAAGTCCTGCGGGAAACCGTCCTGCAACTCGGGGAGTTCGGCCAGCTCCAGGAGGATCCGTACGCCCTTGGTGCGCCGCCTGGCCGTGGGGAGGGTGTTCTCGGCGCCCAGCCAGCGCGCCAGCCGTGCCCCCTCAGGAGTGCCGAGCGCTCTGGCCCGCCGTGCCGCCTCCTCGGCCGCCGCACGCTCGTCCCTGCGCACCCGCAGCAGGGCCTGGGCGAAGTCGGACGCGCAGACCCGGGCGTCCAGCCGCCGGTACTCGGTGAGGCGGGCCACCAGCTCCTCGGGTTCCAGCAGGCCCGTGCTCCAGCTGGGCGTGGCGAGCAGCAGCGGCAGCGGTTCCGTGCGCAGACGGTAGGCGATTTCGCGGAGCCGGGCGTCGAAGATCCGGGCGAGGCCGCTGTGCGCGCACTCGTGTTCCTGCGGCCCGCGCCGTACCGCCGCGAGGAGCGTCTCCGTGCGCACTTTGCCGTGCAGGGTCGCGATGAGCAGATCCAGGCCTTCCTGGGGCTGGAGGAGGCCGTGGCGGGTGTTGCCGAACAGGGCGTCCGGGCCCGGCCACTGCGAGTTCTCCACCGATGCCCACCAGCGGCTCGCGGTCACCGGTACCAGCGCCTCACGCAGTGCGTCCGCATCCTGGTAGGTGTGCCGCACCAGTCCGTCCAAGGCGCGCTCGAACGCGGCCACATCACCGTCGGAGGCCAGTAGTGCGCCCACCTCTTCGGCCAGCTCCTCCGCCGTCCGCGGCGCGGGCGCCTGCCGGACCGGCTCCGGGGCGGGCGGCAGCACCTCCTCGTACACCTCGTCGGAGCCGGCCGCCGCGGCTCCCAGTGCGGCGGCTGCCTGCGTGCGCAACGCCGGGATCAACTGGTGTGCCGCATACGCTAGTTCGTCCCGGAGGTCGGCGGAGTCGAGCTTGTGCGCATGTCGTTCGACCAGCCTGAGCGCCCGCTCCTGCACCTGGGTGTCCTCGTGCCCGAACGCTTGGGACACGACCGGCAGCAGCTCCGCCGCCGTGCCGGCGTCGCGGGACAGCACCTTGCCGAGCAGCACGAGCTGGGCCCGCACCAGCTTCTTCTCGCCGCGGAACAGCAGCACTTCTGAAGCCTCGGCCAGCTGCCGGGAGGTGAGGTCACCCTCCAGTGCCAGGCCGGTGAGCACCGCCTGTGCCCGGGAGGCGACGGGAGAGACCGCGTCCCGCGCGAGCGCCGTCCAGTCCGGGATCCGCGCGCGCTCCTCCCCGCGCGTCGGCGCCAGTTCCGTCAGCAGTGGCAGGAAGACCCGGTGGTCGGTGGGTCCGCCGCCGCGCAGCAGCCGGGCGACACAGGCGTCCACCAGGAACGTACGGTCCAGGAAGCCTTCTCGGGCCAGTGCCGCCAGGGCGCTCGTCCACGAGCCCGGCCCCTCGCCGAGCAGCCATCGCACCTCGGCGAGATCCGTCAGGGCGAAGAGCCCGCCGACCAGCCGGGCGAGGTGGGGCTCGCGGCGCAGCAGGTCGCACACAGTGTCCCGGCGCCGGCCGCCGGTGCTGATGTGCCGGACCCAGCCGATCACATAGGCGTCCGTCACCGGGACCTCGCACCCCGAGCGGCTCACCAGCCCCGCCATCAGGTCGTACGGCACGCGCGCGGACACCGGTCGCTGTGCCAGCCGGTGCGCCACATCGGCCAGCCAGCCCGTGTCCCGGGCCTCCAGCGCGCGCAGCAGGGAGTCGGCGGGGGCCCGGCTCCAGCGCAGGTCGCTCGCCGCCAGCCAGGCGCTGGCCGCGGCCGCTCCCGTGTGGCACGCGGCGCCCGCCAGGTGCAGCGCCGGGAGGATCCGCTCCGACCGGCTCTGCCACGGCGGGACGGCCCGCAGCTCCGTGCGCAGCTCCTTCAACTCGCCCAGGGACGCACGCCGTTCCGCCGTCGTCATCCCCGTCACCAGCCGCAGCGTCTCCGCCGTGCTTCCGGCCCGTACCGCCTTCATCAGCGCACTCATCGCGCACCCCCGTCGATTTCCGCCATGTCCTGCCCCACCGCGGCTCCCCGCCGCACCATCCGCACCGCCAGCGCGTGCTTGCACGGCCCCCGTCCGCCCCGGTACTTCGCCCACCACAGACAGCTGCAGGTGAGCACCCCTGCCTCGTCCCGCACCCGATGCAGGTGTCCGTCCTCGGCGGTCACCGTGGCCAGGGCTCCGTCCAGGGACACCGCGCCCGCCGCCAGCAGCGCTCCGGCCGCCCGCAGCCGGGGGTTGTGCTTCTCCACACGCCCGGCGTCGTAGGGCAGCTCCCGGTGGAAGTAGGCCGCCTCCGCCGTGTCGTAGCCGACGCGGCCCGAGGTGCCGAGGCGGACCAGAGCGGCACGCACCCGCTCGGGAGCGAGACCGGAGGCGGCCGCGAGGTCGGCCACGTCGATGCGGGGTTCCCACGCCAGCAGCACGGCGATCAGCTCGGCGTCCCCGGCGGCCTCCTCGGTGGCCAGCGCGTCCAGCACGCCGCCCTCGCCGGAGAAGCCGCGCGAGGCGTCCGGCGACAGGGTGAGTGTGAGCCGCATACCGGGCAGGACGACCTCCCAGGCAGCGGCTGTGGCGGCCGTCGTGGCCGCGCCGCCGACTGCGGGGCCGTACACCCGCAGGGCCTTCGCATGCCGCAGCACCCGCTGCAGTGCGGCCAGCCGCTCCGGACCGGGCAGGCAGACCGAGCCCGGCACCGCTCGGGTCGTCGGCCGCAGCCCCCGGCCCACCGGTACCACCCAGCGCGGTCCGTCCAAGGCCCGTCGTGCCCCGCCCGCCCTCGGCAGCCCGCGCAGGAACCGCAGTGCCTCGTCCGCCGGCAGCTCCGCCCGCAGGTCGAACCCGGCGGCGATCACCTGGGCCTCGGCGAAGCCGCGCAGCCACCGGTCGGGCAGCGGGACCTTCTTCTCCACCACCGGACCGTCCAGCGTCGTGACCGCCAGCTCGTCCGGGCCGACCCGCAGATGGAGCGGATCGTCCGTGCCGATCCGGGACAGGGCCTCGCGCAGCGGGTTGTTGATGTCGACGTTCGTCGTTCCGTGCCCCACCTCGCCGCCGTCGAGACCCGGGGTGAGGACGTCCAGCCGTGCGTACACCCCGCCGCAACCGGAGAAGGATTCAAGGCGCAGCCGGTCGCCGTTGCCCGTCACCACCGGGTCCAGCGAGGCCCGCAGCTGCGGCTGGTAGTAGCGCGCGGCCGCCACGTCGGCCACCGCCAGCAGTGCCGCGGCGGCGACCTGGGGCGAGGTCAGAAAGCCCGCGAAGAACCGCGGATGGTCCTCGACACCCGTGGGTGTCGCCCCCCGGGACGTTTCCAGCCCGAGGCGCCGCCCGTCCGCCGCGGACTCGAGCGCGGAGGGTCGCCGATAGGCCACGGCCTGCAGTGATCGCGTCATGGGAAAAACCGTAGAGGCGCCCACTGACAATCGGTCTGACCTGCGAAAACACCCGCCCGACAGGGAAGTTGGCGGGTGCGGTGTGCCGTGCCGCGCTCCGGGGGATGACGCCGGTGCGCGGCACGGCTTCGAGGGTAGGGGACCCGGCGGCCCGCGGTGTCCTACTGGCCGACGCGGCCCGGCTGCAGCGTCTGCGTGAACAGCACGCTGCCGTCCTGCTCACGCAGCCGTACCGTCAGTTCGCCGCTGTCGCCGTCGATGTCGACCTCGCCGAAGAACTGGTAGCCGCCGGCGGGGGAGACGTTCGAGGCGGTCGGCGCCTTCACGAACACCCGCTCCGGACCGAACGTGTTGTCCAGCGCGCTGGCCGGGAACGCACCGGCGTTGAGCGGTCCGGAGACGAACTCCCAGAACGGCTCGAAGTCGGTGAAGGCGGCCCGCGACGGCTGGTAGTGCTGGGCCGAGGTGTGGTGCACGTCCGCCGTCAGCCACAGCGTGCCGGTGATCCGCCGGTGTTTGATGAAGCGCAGCAGCTCGGCGATCTGCAGCTCCCGGCCCAGCGGGGCGCCCGGGTCGCCCTGTGCCACCGCCTCGATGTTCGGCTTGTTCTCCATCGGGTCGGGCACCACCAGGCCGAGCGGCATGTCGGCGGCGATCACCTTCCACACCGCATGCGACCGGGACAGCTCCCGCTTGAGCCACTCCAGCTGCTCACGCCCGAGGATGCCCTGGGGGTCCACGGTCTGGTCGTCGGCCGAGTTGGCGTTGCGGTAGGTCCGCATGTCCAGCACGAACACGTCCAGCAGCGGGCCCTGGCGCAGGACGCGGTGGACGCGGCCCTCCTTCGGGCCCGGCCGCAGGGTGGAGATCGGGAAGTACTCGCTGAACGCACGGCGGGCGCGCGCCGCCAGCACGTCGATGCTCTTCTCCGTGTACCGGGTGTCGGTGGCGGCGATCACCTCGCCCGGGTACCAGTTGTTGCGGACCTCGTGGTCGTCCCACTGGATGACGGACGGCACCTGGGCGTTGAACCGCCTGAGGTTCTCGTCGAGCAGGTTGTAGCGGAAGTTGCCCCGGTACTCGGCGAGGGTCTCGGCGACCTTCGCCTTCTCCTCGGTGGTGATGTTCCGCCAGGTGCTGCCGTCGGGCAGGGCCTGGGTGGCGGTGATCGGGCCGTCGGCGTAGATGTTGTCGCCGCTGCACAGGAAGAAGTCCGGGTCCAGCTTCCCCATCGCGTCGTAGATCCGGTAGCCGCCGAGGTCGGGGTTGATGCCCCAGCCCTGGCCCGCCAGGTCGCCCGACCACAGGAAGCGCACGCCGTCGCGGCGGTGCCGGGAGACGGTACGGAAGGTGCCGGTCACGGGCTCGCCGGTGCGGCGCGGGTCGTCCGGGTCCGCGAGCCGCACGCGGTAGTGGATCTGCTCGCCGGAGGGCAGGCCGTGCAGCCGGGTGGTGCCCGTGAAGTCCGTGTCGGCACCCAGCAGCGGGCCGCGCCATCTGCGCGGGTTGCGGAACGACTCGGTGGCCGAGGTCTCCACGATCATCCGGGCCGGCCGGTCCGAACGCACCCACACCAGGCCCGAATCGGTGGTCACATCGCCCGTCTGCACACCCCAGCCTGCCTGGGGGCGCCCGGAGCGGGCGAACGCGGGCGCCGCGCCGAGGCCCACGGGCAGGGTCAGGGCCGCCGACGCGGCGAGGGAACCGCGCAGCACGCTGCGGCGGCCGGGGAGCGGACGGTGGGACATGGCTGCGCCTCCAGTGACGGGTTCGGGCCGGTGTGCAGAGCCACACCTACTGGTGTGCTGCGGCGCGCACGCAAACCACAAGTGAACAGCCGGCCGTCGGGCCGCCGGTCAGCCGGCGAGCGCTTCGGCCATCAGGCCCACGCCCGCCCGGATCCGGGACGGCGGCAGATGCGCGTACCCGAGCACCAGCCGCACGCCGCCCGCACCGGTACGCGCGTGCGTGCAGGCACTGAGCGGGCGTACGGCGATCCCGGCGTCGGTGACCCGTTTCAGGAAGTCGTCCTCCGGGCCGTACCGTTCGGGGAGTTCCGCGATGGCGTGCAGGCCCGCCGCGATCCCGGACACCCGCGCTTCGGGAAAGTGTTCGGCCAGCGCGGCAATCAGGGCGTCCCGGCGCTCCCGGTAGGCGCGCTGGCAGCGGCGCAGCTGCCGGTCGTAGTCACCGCGCTCCAGAAAGCGTGCGAACAGCGCCTGGTCGAGCGAGGGATGGCCGAGGTCCATGGTCCGCTTACGTTCCACGACCTCGTTGGCCAGAGCGGCGGGTACCAGCAGCCAGCCCAGCCGGAGCCCGGGGGCCAGGGACTTGCTCACCGAGCCCATGTAGGCGACGTGTTCGGGATCGAGGCCCTGGAGGGCTCCCACGGGTGCCCGGTCGTAACGGAAGTCCCCGTCGTAGTCGTCCTCCAGCACCAGGCCGTCCACCGACCGTGCCCAGTCCAGCAGTTCGGCGCGGCGCCCTGCCGAGTACGCGATTCCGGTGGGGTACTGGTGGGCGGGCGTCGTCACCACGGCCCGCACCCCGGATGCGCGCAGCGGTTCGAGGGCCAGGCCGTCCTCGTCCAGCGGCAGCGGTACGGTGCCCAGCCCTGCCGCTGTGTACAGGCCGTCGTGCTGCGGGCTGCCCGGGTCCTCGACCCCGATCGTGCGCATCCCGCGCGCGTGGAGCACGGATCCGACCAGGGTGCTCGCCTGGGCGACACCGGAGACGACCACGATCCGCTCCGGGTCGGCCACCACACCCCGGCGGCGGGCGAGCAGGCCGGCGAGCGCGGTGCGCAGCCGGGGCAGCCCGCGCGGGTCCGGGTAGCCGAGGTCGTGGTGCGGCAGTTCGGCCAACTCGGCGCGGTGTGCGGCGGACCAGGCGGCCCGTGGGAACAGGGACAGGTCCGGTGTTCCCGGGACGAAATCGGCCCGGGTGCCGGGGGAACGAGGAGCCAGGTCGCGCGCGCGGGGCCGGGCCGCTCGTACCGCCTCGCTCACCCAGGTCCCCGCGCCCCGGCCGCTGCGCAGATATCCCTCGGCCGTCAGCTGCTCGTACGCCTCCGTGACCAGGCCCCGCGACACGCCGAGGTCGGTGGCGAGGTCCCGGCTGGACGGCAGGCGCGTGCCGGGCGCGAGCCGGCCCGAGCGGATCGCTTCGCGCAGCGCCGCCTGCAGAGCACGGCCACGCGCGCGTGCCGGTGCCGAGGCCGCGGGCAACAGCAACTCCCATGCGGCGGAGCCCGTGAGACTGCCGTCATTGGTCCCCGAAGAGGTCATGGAAGTGGACCTTAAACCGGACCGCTCCGCTTCCTAGCGTCACCGTCATGAAAGCCACCACCGTCCGCAACATGAAAGCCACCGCCGTCCGCAACATGGGAGCCGCCACCGTCCGCAAGAAGACCACCGCCGACCGCACGCACACCGCCTCCACCCGCATGACGGCCACCACGACCCGCGGCGCCCTCCTCGCCGCCCTCGCCTGTGTGCTCGTCGGCGGGTCCTTCACCGCGAACAGCGTCCTCGGCCACTATCCGTACGCGGGCGGCCAGTTCCTGCGCTACGCCCTCGCGTGTCTGCTGCTCGCCCCGCTCGCGGGACGGGACGGAGCGGTGCGGCTGCGCGCGCTCGGGGCCCGCCAGTGGACGCGTCTGGCCCTGCTGGCGGCCGTCGGCATGGTCGGCTTCAATCTGGCCGTCATCGCCGCCGAACGCAGCGCCGAACCCGCGGTTCCCGGCGTCTTCGTCGGCTGTGCACCGGTCGTGGTGGCCGTCCTCGTCCCGCTCCTCGACGGGCGCCGCCCGCAGCGTGCGGTGCTCCACGGCGCGCTGCTCGTCGCCGCCGGGGCGTTCACCGTGCAGGGCTGGGGCCGCACGGACGGGCCAGGGATCGCCTTCTCGGCGTGTGCGCTGGGTGGCGAGGTGGGGTTCGCGGTCCTCGCCGTGCCGGTGCTGCGGCCGCTCGGGCCACGGCTGCTGTCCGCGACGGTGTGCGCCGTGGCCGCCGTCGAGGCCGCGATCACCGGTGCGCTCCTGGACGGCGGAGCGTGGCTGCGCCGTCCCGACGCCACGGAGGCCGCCGCGCTGCTGTGGCAGGCGGCGGTGGTCACCGTCGTCGGCTTCGTGTGCTGGTACATGGGGATGCAGCGCCTCGGTGCGGAGCGGGCCACGCTCTTCTCCGGGCTCATTCCGGTGGCCGCCGTCTGCACCGCCCCGCTGGCCGGCACCGGCTCCTACGGGCTCGCGCAGGCCGTGGGCAGCGCCCTGGTGGGCGTCGGGGTCGCCCTCGGCTCCGGTGCGCTGGGGCCTGTGGTCGCGCTCCCGTCGGCGGCGCGACGCCGGCCAGGCGCCTCCTCGGCCTCACAGACGCCCCCACTGCCCAAGGTGCTGTGCGAGGGCTCCCCAGGCTCCGCACCGGGCCCCGATTCAGGTGCCTTCGCACGAGGGTCAGGGCCCGGCACGCCGAGAGCACGCACCTGAGGCCGCACGGCCCCGTCCAGGCGCACGGCAGGAGCGCGACGACAGGAGCCCCCGGGAGTCCCGGCGCGTGCCGTTCAGCGGCTGCCGTCGAGGATCACCCGCGAGACCAGGGCCGGGTCGTCGTTCATCGGGCAGTGCCCGCAGCCGGGCAGCCGCACCAGCCGGGCGTGGGGGATGATCGTCTTGGCGCGGACGCCCTGGCGGCGCACGAGGAGCCGGTCCCGGGTGCCCCAGGCCACGGTGACCGGCAGGCCCGGCAGGTCGTCGGTGAACTGGACGGTGGTCCCGGCCCGCAAGGTCGCGTCGAAGCCGGCGGCCCCGGCCAGCGCGAGCGTCTCCGCGACCACGGCCTCGGGTGGCCGGCGGGCGGGACGGCCGTAGATGGTGCTGGTCAGTGCGGTGCGCCCGGCCGCGGTCCGCGACAGCCGTTCCACCAGGGGCAGCGGGAGCCGCTGGGCGATGCCCCGCATCGTGAGCAGCAGCGTGAACGCGTAGCGCCGCTCGGCCTCCGTCCAGAAGCCCGCCGGCGAGAGGGCCGTGACGGACCGGGCGAGCTTCTCGCGCCCCAGCTCCAGGGCCAGCAGGCCGCCCAGCGAGTTGCCTGCCACGTGCGGGCGGTCCAGATCCAGCGCCTCGAACAGGGCGCCGAGCACGGAGTTGGTCGAGGGCAGGTCGTAGGCCAGACCGCCCGGCAGGCCCGGGGACGCGCCGAAGCCCGGCAGGTCCACGGCGATCACGTCACGCTCGGTCGCGAGGATGTCCACCACCGGGTCCCAGGCCTGCCGGTGGTGGCCGATGCCGTGCAGCAGGACCAGCGGTTCTCCGCGTCCCACACGCGCGTAGGAGACGGTCACGTCCTTCGGGCCGTGCGGACTCGGGACCGTGAAGGAGACGGTGGCGGACATGGGGTGCTCCTCGTCTGGGCTGCTGACGGACGCCGTAGACAGCTTGTCAGCAATTGCTACCAGCGGGTAGCCCCCAGTTGCGGGGCATGCCGCGCCCCTACGGCCGTCAATGCGCCCGGCGCACCTCGAAGTTGAAATCCGCGTGCCCGAACTTCTGGAACAGACCGAACCACAGCGGCAGCAGCATCTCCATGGCCCGCGCCGACCGGATCCCGCCCAGGTCCAGGACCCGCCCGGCCGGCCAGCCGATCTCCCCGAGCAGCTCCGTCACCTGCTGCTTGGCGCCGGCGTCGTCACCGCACACGAACAGGTTGTGTTCGCCCGGTACCCGCCCCGGATCCACCATCACCTGGCAGTTGACGGTGTTCATCGCCTTCACCACGCGCGCGTCCGGGAAGGCCCGCTGGATCTGTTCGGCCACGCTGTCCGACTCCACCGGGTCCAGCCGCAGCTGCCCGTCCTCGAACGACAGGGGGTTGCAGACGTCCACCACGACCTTGCCCGCCAGATGCTCCGCTCCTGCCGCCCGGAGGGCGTCGAGCGCCACCCGGCCGCCCACCGCGGTCAGCACCATGTCGGCCGCAGCGGCCGCGTCCGAGAACGCACCCGCGTGCGCGCGGCCGCCCGCGGCCGTGGCCCATTCCGCCGCGATCGGGTTGTCCCTCGTGCGTGACCCGAGGGTCACGTCGTAGCCCAGCTCCACCAGCCTGCCGCCCAGAGTGCGGCCCACCTCGCCCGTGCCCAGCACCGCGTAGCGCATCGGTCACCTCCCGGACCCCGGCCGCCGGCCACCGGCGGTCCGCGGACATTGTGATCCGGACCGGTCCGGGAGAGGCCGATTCCGCCTGGACACCGGCAGGCGTGTCGGATGGGATGGGACGGTGAGCGCCGACACCACGACCGACGTCTTCGAAGAACACCGGCCCCTCCTCACGGGAGTCGCCTACCGCATGCTCGGCCGTGTCGCCGACGCCGAGGACGTGGTGCAGGACGCCTGGCTGCGCTGGTCCCGCGCCGACCGGGAACAGGTCCGCGAACCGCGCGCCTACCTCGTGCGCATCACCACCCGGCTGGCCATCGACCGGCTGCGCCAGGCGCAGGCGCGCAGCGAGTCCTACGTCGGCCCGTGGCTGCCCGAGCCGTATGTCACCGAGTTCGCCGACAGCGTCCCCGACACCGCGGACCGCGCCCTGCTCGCCGACTCCGTCTCCTTCGCCGTGCTGGTCGTCCTGGAGTCGCTGTCCCCGCTGGAGCGCGCGGTCTTCGTCCTCCGGGAGGCCTTCGGCTACCCGTACGGCGAGATCGCCGCCCTGCTCGACCGAGGCGAGGCGGCGGTACGGCAGCTCGCCGGGCGGGCCCGCCGGCACGTCGAGGAGCGGCGGCCGCGCTACGAGGTCGACCCCGCCCAGCGCCGGGACCTGACCGAACGATTCCTCGCGGCCGCGGTCGAGGGGGACCTCGAGGGGCTGGTGTCCCTGCTCGCCCCCGACGCCCGGCTGGTCGCCGACAGCGGCGGCAAGGCGAAGGCGCCGGTGCGGATCCTGCACTCCGCCGACAAGGTGGGCCGCTTCCTCGTCGGCGTCGGCGCCAAGAACGTGCCCGACCTGTCCTTCCGCCTCATCGAGGTCAACGGAGGTCGCGCGGTGCTGGTCCTGTCGGGGGACAAGCCGGACAGCGTGTTCCAGGTGGACGTCGCCGACGGGCTTGTCACCACGGTGTACATCGTCCGCAACCCCGACAAGCTGCGGTCCCTGGCCGGCCACTGACCCGTACCCCGAAGGCACCCGTCGTACGGCGGGGGTTTTGCCGCGATGTCACACATGCGGACCCTCACGAACGCCTCGTGAACGCTCCACGGCGCGACCCCTGTGTATTGCCCCAGGGAACGAGGATTGGTCTTGACCAAGGGTGACGGCCGCCCTATGGTCGCAGATAAGTGCAACAACCTTTAATAAACAAGGGCGCTAAAAACCGCCGGACCACGGCTCTTGCGGAGGACAGGGTGGGGACCACGCAGCTGGAATCGGTGCCGGAACCGAAGTACTGGCATCTCAAGACCGTGCTCAGTGAGGCACTGGACTCCGAGTTCTCGGTCGGTGAGATCCTGCCCAACGAGCGCGATCTCGCCGCCCGCTTCGGCGTGGCCCGTGCCACGCTCCGCCAGGCCCTCGAACAGCTGGAGCTGGAAGGCCGGCTGCAGCGCCGACGCGGAGTCGGCACGACGGTCGCGCCCCCGCGCGTCGGTGTGGCCGTCGGCACCGAGCAGCACGCCTGGCCGGGGGCCGCCGACGACGCCTGGCAGCCCGTCGACTGCGTCCAGTCCGTGCCGCCCGCGGCCGTCGCCTCCGCACTGGAGATCGAGTCCGGCGAGTCCGTGCACATCGTGCGCCGCTCCCGGATGTCGCACGGCCAGCGCGTCGCCACCGAGCTGCTCCACATCCCGGCGGCCTCGGTTCCCGACCTGACCGCGATCGACGCCCCGTCCGGATCGGCCCGCGCGCGTGCGGTGCTGCGCGAGCTGCAGCGCCTGGAGCTCGAGGGCCAGGACCGTGCCGTCGAGCTGGGCTCGGCCCGCGCGGACGACGCCAAGGACCTCGACCGGCTGCCCGGCGCACCCGTCCTGGTCGTCACCACCCGCTTCTTCGTCGAGGGCCGCACCGCGGCGGTCTCCGTGGCGACCTACCGCGCCGACACCTGCCGGCTGACCTTCGGCGACTCGCCCGATGTGGAGATACACCACGATCCCGAGCAGCGGGCTTCCTGAGCCTCCACGATCTCCAAGGCGCGCCCCGGAACCCCACCGGGGCGCACGGCGTTCCGACGCTGGGAGCCGGCCGTCGGCCGCCGGCCCCCGATCCGTACCGCCTCAGCGGCGCGCAGTCACCGTGCCCTCCACCGCGAACAGCTGCTCCTCCACGTGGTCGAGAGCCAGCCGCAGCGCACCTGTGGCCACGGCCGCCTCGCCGAGCAGCGACAGCGTCACCCGGGGCGGGCGCAGGCAGTAGCGCGCGAGTTCGCGGCGCAGGGGATCGAGCACGCCGTCCAGGCCGGCCGCCCAGCCGCCGATCACGACCAGTTCCGGGTCGAGGGCCAGCGCCAGCGCGGCCACGTCGTGGACGAGCCGCTGGATGAACCGCTCCACGGCCGCCCGCGCCCGCTGGTCGCCCTCCCGGGCCAGCGCGAACACCTCGGCGACCGCCTGTTCGTCCAGCGGGTGCAACGGCTCGTCGGTGGTGGACAGCAGCGTCTCGGGGGTCACCTCCCGGCCCAGCAGGTGCAGCGCGCCGATCTCCCCGGCCGCCCCGCCGTACCCCCGGTGCAGCCGTCCGCCGATCAGCGAACCCGCACCCGGGCTGAGCCCGGCGAGCACGAACACCACGTCGTCCGTCTCCGTGGCCGCGCCCTTCCAATGCTCGGCCACGGCCGCCGCGTTGGCGTCGTTCTCCACCAGCACCGGGCACTTGAAGGAGCGGCTGAGCCGCTCGCCGAGTCTGAGGCCCGTCCACTGCGGCAGGGCCGTGCCCAGCCGTACCCTTCCGTCGGCCTCCACGATGCCCGGTGTGCCCACGCCGACCGCCCGCAGCGAACCGCGCGCGACCCCGGCCCGGCGCAGCAGCTCGGCGACCGCGCCGCGCAGCCGCTCCAGCCGCTCGTCGGCGGGAGCCGTCTCGTCCACCTCTTTGGCCTGGGTGCCGAGCACCCGTCCGTCCAGGTCGGACAGGAGCGCGGTGACCCGGTGGGCGCCGATCTCCAGGCCCAGCAGATGCCCGGCCTCGGCCCGGAACCGGAACCGGCGGGCGGGCCGTCCCTGACGTCGTGCGGTGCCCTCCTCGGCCGCCTGCTCGACCACCAGCCCCGCCTCGATGAGCCCTTCCACGACCCCCTCGACGGTGGGCCGGGACAGTCCGGTGACCCGGGTGATCTCGGTGAGCGTCGCGCAGTCCGTTGCACGCAGCGCGTGCAGCACCACCGCGGAATTGATCCTTCGCAGCAGCGACGGATCGCCGCCGGTCAGCTGCCCCACCGTCCGTCCTCCCAGCTCGCGGGCGTGTTGGGCGGATCGTACTCGGCCCGGTCCACCCCGGCGAGTGCCGGGCCGCCTCCCGGTCGGCGGCAGCCATGGATCAGCCCGGCGCGACGAACCCCGACTCGTAGGCGGCGATCACGGCCTGGGTGCGGTCGCGCGCACCGAGCTTCGCCAGTACGGCGCTCACATGCGACTTCACCGTCTCGGCCCCGACGACCAGATGGGCGGCGATCTCCGCGTTCGACAGGCCCCGCGCCATGAGCCGCAGCACCTCTCCCTCACGCTCCGTCAGCCCGGCCCCCGAAAGCGGCGCACCGGTCGCGTGGTTGCCGCCGTACCGGGCGGCGAGCTGCCGTACGGACGCGGGGAACAGCAGCGACTCGCCCTCCGCCACCAGCCGCACCGCGTGGACGATCTCGGCCGGCCTGGCCCGCTTGAGCAGGAACCCGTCGGCACCCGCGCGCAGCGCCTCGTACACGTACTCGTCGTCCTCGAAGGTGGTCACCACAAGGATCTTGGGTGGCGCGTCGACGGTACGCAGCACCGCGCGCGTGGCCTCGATCCCGTCCATCAGCGGCATGCGCACGTCCATCGCGACCACGTCCGGCCGCAGTTGACGCACGAGCGGGATCACCGCCGCACCGTCGGCCGCCTCGCCCACCACCTCGATGTCGGGCTGTGCCCCCAGAACGGCCCGCAGACCCGCGCGCACCAGGGGTTCGTCGTCGACGAGAAGGACGGTGACCGGCATCCGGCAAGCCTAGTGCCGCGTCAGGCGACGTTCGCCCCGTCGCGACGCCCGGCACGCTCCCCCGGAGGGCGTACCCCCACTCGCCGTACCGGCCGAAAGCCCGTGTACGTCCCGTACGACGGCTTCCGGCCGGCACTCCACCAGCCTCCGGCCGGGGGACCCCCGGAGCACGCACCGGACGCCCCTCCTCGACGGGCGAACGCTGCCTGCCGCGGCACTGGATCAGCCGAGCGGCAGCTCCGCGTGCACCTGCCAGTCGCCCTCGGCCGGCCCGGTACGGGCGCTGCCCCCGAGCAGAGCGGCACGCTCCCGTATGCCGCGCAGCCCGCTGCCCCGCCCCGGCCCCGGTATCGCGGCCGGGAGCGCATTGCGCACCTCCAGCGCGAGTGTGTCCTCGGCGACGGACACCCGGACCCGCACGGGGACGGCCCCCGCGTGCCGCAGCACATTGGTGAGCGCCTCCTGGAGGATGCGGTAGCCCTCGCGCGAGACCGGCCCCGGCACCGCCGCCACGGGTCCGGTCACCTCCGCGTCGACCTCGGCGCCGGAGGCGCGCGCCGAGTCCAGGAGGCGGCCGGCGTCGGCCAGCGTGGGCCGGGCAGTCGCGGGCCGTTCCGACTCGCGCAGCACCCCGAGGACCCGCTCCAGGTCGGCGAGGGCGGCCCGGCCGGTCTCCTCGATGGCTCCGAGCGCCCGGTCGGTGAACTCCGGATCACCCGCCGCCCGCGCCGCACCCGCCTGGACCACCGCCACCGTCAGGGAGTGCCCGATGGAGTCGTGCAACTCCCGTGCGATCCGCGTGCGTTCGAGCAGCTGCTCGGTGCGCTCCTCGAGGGCGGCCAGCCGTTCCGCGGCGGACGGCCCGAGGAGCCGGAGTGCGCAGAACGTGATCAGCTCGCCGAGCCCGACCACCGCCCCGTACAGGGCGAGCAGCGGGAGCGGAACCAGCAGGGCGTACGCCCGGTCCGGGGACACCTGGTCGAGCAGCGGAACGGCCGAGGGTGCCTGTCCCCAGGCGAAACCGGCCAGTTCGCAGGCGAGGATCATCAGCCACACCGTGGCGAACACGGCCGCCGCACCCAGGAGCATGCGCACCTGGAGCCACAGCACCGTGCGCAGCCGGTCCCGCCAGTTCGCCGACGGCGTCACCGAGATGCCGGGCTCCTCGTCACCCGGCGTCAGCAGCAGCCGGGCCTGCACGCCCTCGCCCATGCGCACGGCGGGCACCAGACCGAGCGGGACGAGGACGAGCGCGGGCACCCAAGGAGTCGACATATTGATGAAGAGCCACACACTGACGATGAGCATGGGCACCCACAGATGCAGCAGGCGCGTGTACGTCGTCCCGCGCAGCAGCGGGCGCAGGAAGCGGGCCATGCGGACATCGTCGCAGGCGGCACCGACAACGAGCCTCCCCCGCACGGGGGAGACGATCTCCACCGGCGGGGGAGGAACCGCCGCGCTCGCCCGGCCAGGCTGGAGCCATGACCAGCATCGACGTACGACACCTCACCAAGGAGTACGGCGGACGGCGGGCCGTGGACCACCTCACCTTCAGCGTCCGCCCCGGCCGCGTCACCGGCTTCCTCGGCCCCAACGGCGCCGGAAAGTCCACCACCATGCGCCTCGTCCTCGGCCTCGACCGGCCGACCTCCGGCACCGCCACGATCGGCGGCCGCGCCTACGGCGAACTCCGCGAACCCCTGCGCCGGGTCGGCGCCCTGCTGGACGCGCGGGCGGCGCACGGCTCCCGGACCGCGCACGACCATCTGCGCGCCCTGGCGGCGAGCAACCGTATCCCGCACCACCGGGTCGACGCCGTCCTGGAGAAGACCGGACTGGCCGCGGTGGCCCGGCGCCGGGTGAAGACGTACTCCCTGGGCATGCGTCAACGGCTCGGCATCGCCACCGCCCTGCTCGGTGACCCCGAGGTGATCCTGCTGGACGAGCCCGCCAACGGTCTGGACCCCGAGGGCATCGTCTGGATCCGCACCCTGCTGCGCGGACTGGCCACGGACGGCCGTACCGTCCTGGTCTCCAGCCATCTGATGAACGAGACCGCCGCCTTCGCCGACCACCTGGTGATCCTCGGCCGCGGCCGGCTCCTCGCCGACACCCCCGTCCAGGAGTTCATCCACGCGCGCGTGCAGCCCCGGGTCAGGATCCGCACCACCGACGGTGCCGCCCTCGACGATCTCCTCGCCCGCCACGGCCACGACGCTTCCCGGGGCGAGGACGGGACGTGGACCGTGCGGCACGCGCGCGTGGACGACCTCGGCCGTCTCATGTCCGAGGCGGGCCTACCCGTACTGGAACTGGCCGCCCAGGAGGCCACCCTGGAGCAGGCCTATCTCGATCTGACCGCGGCGGAGGCCGAGTTCACCACCCAGCCCCAGGAGGCCTGACCATGCCGTTCGCCCCCGTCCTGCACGCCGAGTTGATCAAGATCCGGACGCTGCGCTCGCTCCTCGGCAGCCTGGCCGCGATCTTCGTCGCCACCGCCGCGTTCTCCGCGCTCGCCGCCGCCGACGCCGGCGACGCGGACCCGTTGTTCTCGGCGTTCTTCGGCGTCGGCTTCGGACAGATCGCCGCCGTCGCCTTCGGCACGACCGCGCTGTCCTCGGAGTTCCGGGGCGGCGCGCTGCGGCTGACGCTGGCGGCCGTGCCCGACAGGCGGTGCTGGTTCGCCGCGAAGGCCGTGGCGACCGCGCTGCCCGTGCTCGCCGTCGGCCTGTTCACGGGGCTGGTGACCCTGCTGGTGGCCAAGAGCGTGCTCGGTGCCTCCGGACCGGCCTGGGCCGAGGGGCTGCGCGCCGCCGTCGGCTGCGGCCTCCACCTCACGCTGATGGCGCTGTTCGCCACCGGACTCGCGGCCGTGCTGCGCAGCGGCGTCGCGACTCTCTCCGTCCTGATCCCGTTCCTGCTGGTCGTGTCCTTCGTCATCGGTGGTCTGTCCGCGGGCCTCGCCGACTTCCTGCCCGACCGGGCCGGCCAAATCGCCCTGCACAGCACCTGGGACGGCCCCCTCGGCCCCTGGACGGGGCTCGCGGTGACCGCGCTGTGGACGGCGGCGGCGCTGGGCGCGGGGGCCTGGAGCCTGCACCGCCGGGACGCCTGACGGCGCGCCGGTTGTCAGTGGGGACCGGTTTACTGGATCACATGGACATCGTGAACCACCGTGCCGTGATCGACCTGCTGTGCGCCCGGGAGTTCCCCGCGGGAGCACGGCGGGACGGACGTCCGCACGGGCGGGCCCGGGTACCTGATGGCCGAGGCGCAGAGACAGACCCGCCCTGACCCGACCCGAGCCGTCAGGCCTGCGCGGCGTCTCGCAGCCGTGCGAACTCCTCCGCCATCGTCGCCGCCGTCCAGTGCGCGTTCAGCCCGCTGGGATTGGGCAGCACCCACACCCGCGTGTCCCCGACGGTCGCTTCCTGCGGCCCCACTCGAGCCCCGCGGTCCCCGAAGGCGGCCCGGTACGCGGTCACTCCGACCACGGCCAGCCACCTCGGCCGCAGCCGCGTCACCTTGGCCGTCAGCAGCCGCCCGCCCTCGACGTACTCCCCGGCGGTCAACTCGTCGGCCCGAGCGGTCGCCCGCGCCACCACGTTGGTGATGCCGAGCCCGTACGACAGCAGTTCGCGCTGCTCGGCGGGCTTCAGCAGCCTCGGCGTGAAGCCGGACAGGTGCAGCACCGGCCAGAAGCGGTTGCCGGGGCGGGCGAAGTGATGGCCCGTGGCGGCCGTCATCAGGCCCGGGTTGATCCCGCAGAACAGCACATGGAGACCGTCCGCGATCACGTCAGGGACGAGTCGGTCGCGGGCGGCCTCCAGTTCGGCCTGGGTGAAGCGGGTCAGAGGATCGCTCCGGGGGTGTAGCCGGCGGCCTCCGGGTGCTGCTTGACGATCTCCTCGATCCGGCCGACGACCATGCCGACCTGGTCGGCCGCCGCGCCGGTGAAGGACAGCTTGTCGGCCATCAGCGCCGCCAGCTGCTCGCGGTCGAGCGGCAGCCGCTCGTCGGCGGCGAGCTTGTCGAGCAGGTCGTTGCGCTCGGCGCCCTGCTCGCGCATCGCGAGCGCGGTGGCGACGGCGTTCTCCTTGATCGCCTCGTGCGCGACCTCGCGACCGACCCCGGAGCGCACGGCGCCCATGAGCACCTTGGTGGTGGCGAGGAACGGCAGGTAGCGGTCCAGTTCGCGGGCGACCACCGCCGGGAAGGCGCCGAACTCGTCGAGGACGGTCAGGAAGGTCTCCAGCAGGCCGTCCAGCGCGAAGAACGCGTCCGGCAGCGCGACCCGGCGCACCACCGAGCACGAGACGTCACCCTCGTTCCACTGGTCACCCGCCAGCTCACCCGTCATCGAGGCGTAGCCACGCAGAATCACCATCAGACCGTTGACGCGCTCGCAGGAGCGGGTGTTCATCTTGTGCGGCATCGCGGACGAGCCGACCTGGCCCGGCTTGAAGCCCTCGGTCACCAGCTCGTGCCCGGCCATCAGCCGGATCGTCTTCGCCAGGGAGGACGGCGCCGCCGCCACCTGCACCAGCGCGGTCACGACCTCGTAGTCCAGGGAGCGCGGGTAGACCTGGCCGACCGAGGTGAACGCCTGCGAGAAGCCGAGGTGCCGCGCGATCCGGTCCTCCAGCTCGGCGAGCTTGCCGGCGTCCCCGCCCAGCAGGTCCAGCATGTCCTGCGCGGTGCCGACCGGGCCCTTGATGCCACGCAGCGGGTAGCGGGCAAGCAGCTCCTCGGCCCTTCCGTACGCCACGAGCAGCTCGTCGGCGGCGGTCGCGAAACGCTTGCCGAGGGTCGTGGCCTGCGCGGCCACGTTGTGCGAGCGGCCGGCCATGACCAGCTCGGCGTACTCGCCCGCCAGCTTGCCCAGACGGGCCAGCACGGCCACCGTGCGGTCGCGCATCAGCTCCAGCGACAGCCGGATCTGCAGCTGCTCCACGTTCTCGGTGAGGTCGCGGGAGGTCATGCCCTTGTGCACGTGCTCGTGCCCGGCGAGGTCGTTGAACTCCTCGATGCGGGCCTTCACGTCGTGCCGGGTGACCTTCTCGCGCTCGGCGATCGAGGCCAGGTCGACGGTGTCGAGGACGCGCTCGTAGTCGGCGATCGCCTCGTCCGGCACCTCGATGCCGAGGTCCTTCTGGGCCCGCAGCACGGCGAGCCAGAGCTGCCGCTCCAGCTTCACCTTCTGCTCGGGCGACCAGAGCGTGGCGAGCTCGGCGGAGGCGTAGCGTCCGGCGAGGACGTTCGGGATGCGGGGCTTGGCGGGCGCTGAAGTCACGTAGACGGATTCTACTGGCGATTTGTGCAGGCCAGCGCCATGGGTCTGTTCGGCGGATGCTACGAGAGCTGTGTCACGTCGTCCGTGTCGGCCAGTTCCGCGAGTACGTCGGCATGGCACAGGTCGGGCGCGCACCAGCAGGCCAGTGTCCTTCCGCGCAGGTCGGGGACCAGGTCGAGCAGCTGAGGGCGCTCCAGGAGGTAGGCCCGGTACATCGCCATGACCTCGGCCCGGGTGCCGTGCCGCTTCCGCTTCGGGGTGTCGTAGGCGAACGGGTTGTACAGGAGGTGCCGGGGGAGGTCCCAGCCGCCCATGGTCCAGCGGCGGCCCACGTAGACCACGTCCGCGGGGGCGTGTTCCAGCCGGGGGCCGAACTCGTGGATCCGGCCCCTGACGTTGATCACCCGGGTGGTCATGGCAGGGACGCTATGCCTGGCCCTCGAAGGGGAGCAGCTCCGGCCGCTTCGGCGGGCGGCCGTCGCCGGAGGAGCGGCCGGTCAGCCGCCGCCCTATCCACGGCAGCAGGTACTGCCGGGCGAACCGTGCGTCCGCGGCCCGCCGTGTCGCCCACCCGGGCGGCGGCGTGGCCTGCATCGGCGTACGCCACTCGGTGTCCTCGGGTGCGTAGCCGAGCGTCTGCCACACCGCCTCCGCGACCCGGCGGTGTCCCTCGGCCGACAGGTGCAGCCGGTCCACGTCCCACAGCCGCGGGTCGGCCAGCGACGATGCCCCGTACAGGTCGACCACCACGGCGCCGTGCCTCTCGGCCAGGTCGTCCACGCAGGCGAACAGCTCTTCCATGCGCGGCCGGAACCGCTCCAGCACCGGGCCCTGCCGGCCGGGGCTGCGCATCAGCACCAGCTGCTTGCAGCTGGGGGCCAGCCGTTCGACCGCCTCGGTCAGCAGCCCCTTCACCTGGCCCATGTCGCACTTGGGCCGCAGTGTGTCGTTGAGCCCGCCGACGAGCGTGATGACATCGGCGTTCATCGAGGCCGCCACGTCCACCTGCTCGTCGACGATCTGCCCGATCAGCTTCCCGCGCACGGCGAGGTTGGCGTACCGGAACCCGGGGGTGCGGGCGGCCATCCGGGTGGCGAGGAGGTCGGCCCAGCCGCGGTAGGAGCCGTCGGGCAGCAGGTCCGACATGCCCTCGGTGAAGGAGTCGCCGACCGTGACCAGGCTGGAGTGCGTGGGAGGTGTGGGAGATGCGGGAATCTTCTGCATGGCGACAGCGATGGTATCCCGGCTCCATACCCGCCGGTCGGTCACCCCCGGGTGGTCCGGGACGGCTCAGGCGGGCTGCCCGAACAGCTCGCGCAGCACGTCCTCCATGGTCACCAGGCCGGCCAGCCGCCCGTCGTCGCCGAGCACGCCCGCGAGGTGCGTACGGCTGCCGCGCATCGCGGTGAGCACGTCGTCCAGCGGGGTGTTCTCGCGCACGCGTGCGATGGGCCGCATGTCGCGCAGCCGGAACGGCATGTCCCGGGGCGAGGCGTCCAGCGCGTCCTTGACGTGCAGATAGCCCACGATCCGCCGGCCCTCGTCGACCACCGGGAACCGGGAGAAGCCCGACTCGGCCGACAGTCCCTCCAGCTGCTCCGGTGTGACGCCCACCCGCGCGTACACGACACGCTCCAGGGGCACGACCACGTCCCGCACCGGCCGGCGGCCCAGCTCCAGGGCGTCGTGCAGCCGCTCCTGCGCCCGGTTGTCGATCAGACCCGCCTCGCTGGCGTTCTTGACGATCTCGGCGAGTTGGGTGTCCGTGAAGGTCGCCGCGACCTCGTCCTTCGTCTCCACCCTGAGCAGTTTCAGCAGTCCGTTCGCGAAGGCGTTGATCGCGAAGATCACCGGGCGCAGGGCCCGGGACAGCGTGACCAGGGGAGGGCCGAGCAGCAGCGCGCTGCGCACGGGCTCGGCGAGTGCGATGTTCTTGGGCACCATCTCGCCCAGCAGCATGTGCAGGTAGGTCGCCAGGGCCAGCGCGATCACGAAGGACACGGCGTGACCCGCGCTCTTGGACACGCCGACCGCGTGGAACACCGGCTCCAGCAGATGCGCGATCGCCGGCTCGGCGACCACACCCAGGACCAGCGTGCACAGCGTGATGCCCAGCTGGGCGGCGGCCAGCAGCGCCGACACGTGCTCCAGGCCCCACAGCACGCTCTTCGCGCGCCGGTCGCCCTCCTGTGCGAGCGGCTCGATCTGGGAACGGCGCACGGAGATCAGCGCGAACTCGGCGCCCACGAAGAAGGCGTTGACGACCAGGGTCGCCAGACCGATCAGCAGCTGTACGGCGGTCATCGCGCCCCCTCCGTCTTCCCGCGGCTCCGTTCGGTGTCCTTCTCCTCGTCCGGCGGTGCGTGCAGCAGGACCCGGGCCGCCCGGCGCCCCGAGGCGTCCACGACGTCCAGCCGCCAGCCGGCCACCTCGACGGTGTCCCCCACGGCGGGTATGCGGCCCAGCTCGGTGGCGACGAGGCCGGCCAGCGTCTCGTACGGCCCCTCGGGCGCGCGCAGGCCCACGCGCGCGAGCTGGTCGGTGCGGGCGGCGCCGTCCGCCGAGTACAGGGCCCGGCCCTCGGTGTCGGAGCCGGCGGGTGCGAGGTCGGGCGTCTCGTGCGGATCATGTTCGTCCCGCACCTCGCCGACGACCTCCTCGACGATGTCCTCCAGCGTCGCCACGCCCGCCGTACCGCCGTACTCGTCGATGACGACGGCCATGGTGCGCTTGCCGGACAGACGGTCCATCAGCCGGTCGACGGTGAGGGACTCGGGCACCAGCAGGGGCTCGCGCATCACCTGGGTGACGGAGCGCCGCATCCGCTCCTCGGCCGGCAGGGCCAGGACGTCCTTGATGTGGGCGACGCCGACGACCGAGTCGAGGCTGCCGCGGTGGACCGGGAACCGGGACAGGCCCGTCGCCCGGGTCGCGTTCGCCACGTCCTCGCAGGTCGCCTGCGCATCGAGGGCGATGACCTGGACGCGCGGGGTCATCACGTTCTCCGCGGTGAGGTCGGCCAGGTTCAGCGTCCGGACGAACAGCTCGGCGGTGTCCGCCTCCAGGGCGCCCTGGAGGGCGGAGTGCCGGGCGAGGGCCGCCAGCTCCTGGGGGCCGCGCGCGGAGGCCAGCTCCTCGGCGGGCTCCAGGCCGAACCGGCGCACCACACGGTTGGCGGCGTTGTTGAGGTGGGTGATGAAGGGGCGGAAGGCGGCGCTGAACCAGCGCTGCGGGTTGCCCACCCGCTTGGCCACGGCGAGCGGCGAGGAGATCGCCCAGTTCTTGGGCACCAGCTCGCCGACGACCATCAGGAACACCGTCGAGAGCGCCGTGCCCAGCACCAGCCCCACCGAGGTCGCTGTGGTGGGCGTGAGGCCCATCGCCCGGAAGGGCCCGGAGAGCAGCTGGGCGATCGACGGCTCGGCGAGCATGCCGACCACCAGGTTGGTGACGGTGATGCCGAGCTGTGCGCCGGAGAGCTGGAAGGTCAGGTTCCGTACGGCCTTCAGGGCGCCCGAGGCGCCGTGCTCGCCGCGTGCGGCGGCTCGCTCCAGCTCGCCGCGTTCGACCGTGGTCAGCGAGAACTCCGCCGCCACGAAGGCACCGCAGGCGAGCGAGAGCAGGATCGCCACCAGAAGCAGCAGCACTTCGGTCATCGGGTCACCCCTGTCCCAGGATCGGACAGGGCAGGGCGGAACGCGCGGTGTCGCGGACCGGGAGGGTCGTCCATGGGCGGACGCTCACAACCTTTCGAGGAGGGCCGAGTGCTCCCTCAATGGTAAAGGA
The DNA here is from genome assembly GCF_044768335.1 of Streptomyces sp. NPDC101151. Taxonomy (NCBI): domain Bacteria; kingdom Bacillati; phylum Actinomycetota; class Actinomycetes; order Kitasatosporales; family Streptomycetaceae; genus Streptomyces; species Streptomyces sp. NPDC101151. The sequence continues at coordinate 141,646 of NZ_JBIWPP010000017.1, forward strand.
TGAGTAAAGAGTCCTCGGGATCGAGTCCGCCGGGTACCCGGAGTTCAGTCCGCGAGCGGCTTCACCCAGCGCCGCCACCGCTCCTCAGGCGCGTACCCGGCCGCCCGCCACGCGTGCTGTGCGGTCTCGTTGCGGACCAGCACCATCGCGTCCCCGCGCCGCCCCCCGAGCCGTACGAACCGTTCCTCGGCGGCGGCCAGCAGCGCCGAGCCGATGCCCTGCCGCCGACGCTGCGGGTGCACCGCGAGCCGGTACAGATGGCAGCGCCAGCCGTCGAAGCCCGCGATCACCGTGCCGACGAGCTCGCCTTCCTGCTCGGCGAGGATCAGTGCCTCGGGATCGCGGGCGACCAGCCGCTCCACTCCGGCGCGGTCGTCGCTGATGCTGGTGCCCTCGGCGGCCGTCTTCCAGAAGGCCAGGACGGCGTCCAGGTCGGCGGGCAGGGCGGGACGTATGCGCGGTTCGATCATGTGATCACTCCATCACGGGGGAGTGCTCCCGCCCGGAAATTCCATCATGCGGACTCCTCCCGCAGCCGGGCCATCACCGGCGCGAACGCCTCCATGTACGGCTCCAGGACGGTCAGATAGGAGAACCCGAACCGCTCCCGCTGTGCCCGCACCCGCCGCACGACGTCCTCCAGGGGGCCGGCCAGCACGATGGGCAGGGCCAGTGCCTGGTCCAGGGTCAGCCCGGGCTGGCGTTCCAGGAGCGGTTCGAGCGCGGGCTCCGGGTCGTCGGTGACGGCCACGAGCTGGATGAGCAGGTTCAGCTCGGCGGGTTCCGCCCGGCCCGCCGCCAGCTCCCGGTAGCGGGCCACCCGCTCGTCCACCGCGTCGGCGCCGACGGGCTCCAGCTTCCCCGTGGTGCTGCCCGGCACCAGCCGTGTCCCGGTGAAGCCGACGATGTCCGCGTGCTCGGCGGTCAGCCGCAGCATCCGGTCGCCGCTGCCGCCGAGCAGCAGCGGTACGCGGCTCCGGGCGGCGGTGCGGGGCCGGTGCTCGTCGGCGCCCAGGAGGCGCTCCAACTCCTCGACCGTGCGCCGCAGGTGGTCCACCCGTTCGCGCGGGGACCCGTACGGCAGCCCCGCCGCCTCGTGCTCGGACCGGACGTAGCCGGTCCCCAGGCCCAGTTCGAGACGGCCGCCGGTCAGCGCGTGAGTGGTCGCGACCTCCCGGGCCAGCAGGGTCGGATTCCAGAAGCCTGCGTTGAGCACGAAGGTGCCGAGCCGCGGCCGCTCGGTCGCCCCGGCGGCCGCCACCAGTGCCGGGAACGGCGCGACCATGCCGAGATGGTCGGGGACCAGGATCACGTCGTACCCCAGCTCCTCGGCACGGCGGCACCTGGCCCGCCACTCGGCGGTGGGCGAGGGCGTGAGCAGGTTGACCCCGAAGCGGAACCGGCGTGCCATGAACTCTCCTCAGCAGTGCGTGACTTGAGTCGGTGCCCGCGATTCCATCACGCCCGCGCCGGTCCGTCACTCGTGCGCGATCGCCGCCAGCACGTTCATCCGGGACGCCCGCAGAGCGGGCAGCAGCGCCGCCACGACGCCGACCACCGCCGAGCCGATCACGACAGCGACGATCGTGCCCCATGGGATCGCGAGCGCGGTCATGCCCTGCAGGGCCAGCACCTGCTGTGTGCACAGCCCCCACACGAGCCCGAGACCCAGCCCCAGGACCGCGCCGAACACCGCGATCACCACCGACTCCAGCCGGATCATCCGCCGCAACTGACGCCGGCCCAGTCCGATCGCGCGCAGCAGACCGATCTCCCGGGTGCGCTCCACCACCGACAGGGCGAGGGTGTTGACCACACCCAGCACGGCGATGACGATCGCGAGCCCGAGCAGCGCGTACACCAGGTAGAGCAGCACGGCGATCTGGTCGTGGACCAGTTTCTTGTAGTCGGCCTGGTCGCGCACCTGGACCTGCGGGAACGGCTCCAGCGCCCGCTCCAGACGGGAACGCAGTTCCTTGGCCCCGGCGCCGGGGGCCGCATTGACGTAGACGGCGGAGTCCTGGCCGCCGGGCACGTACGTCTTCAGGGTCGCGAGGCCCAGGAAGATGCCGCCCTGGGTGCCGAATGCCTGGGACCCCTCCTGGTCGGTGAGGGCTCCCACCGTCAGCTCCGCCCGGCGACCGCCCTGGAACTCGACCGGGAGCACGGTGCCGACCCGCACGTGGTGGTCCTCGGCGAAGCCGGCGTCCATGGCGAGGTGCCCGTCCGCCAGTGCCGCGGCCGAGCCGCCCTTGGCGTAGGCGAGGTGGGCGACGGCGTCGAGCCGGGGGTCGTATCCGGCGGCCGCGGTCTTCACGCGTCTGCCGTCCGGGAGCCGCACGGCGATCGGGGCGATCCGCTGCCGTACGACGAGCCCGACGCCGGGCGTGGCGGCCACGGTGTCCGTGACCTCCTTCGTGAACGGCGTGAAGTTGGCGTTCTGGACCGTGAAGTCGGCCCCGAGCGTCTTGTCGATCTGCCGGTCGAACGACGCGGACATGGAGGCGCTCGCCACCGACATCCCGCCGACCAGCGCGAGGCCCACCATCAGCGCGGCCGCGGTGGCGCCGGTGCGGCGCGGATTGCGCAGGGCGTTGCGCTGGCTCATCCGGCCGACCGATCCGAACAGCGCGGGGAAGGCACCGCCCAGGACACGGATCACCGGCCGTACCAGCAGCGGCCCCGCGATCACGGTCGCGATCAGTGTCAGGGGCACGCCGAGGCCCAGCAGGGAGGCCGACGAGGAGGTCTGCGTGGCCGTCGCGCACCCGGCCAGCGCGGCCGCACCGGCCGCCCCGACCAGGGATCCGACGATCGCCCGTGTCTTCAACGGCTTGCCCACGCCGGCGACTTCGGCGTCCGCGAGCGCAGCCATCGGCGAGACGGCCGCCGCGCGCCGCGCGGGCAGGTACGCGGCGACGAAGGTGACGCCGACGCCGACGGCATAGGCCGCGACCGGTGTCCCCCAGCCGATCACCATCTCCGTGGCCTTGAGGTTCATCCCGAACGCGCTCATCAGCCGGATCAGGCCGAACGCGAGTCCGATCCCGGCCGCGAGACCCAGCGTGGAGCCGACGACACCGAGCAGTACCGCCTCGGTGAGCACCGACCTCCGCACCTGCCTCCGATCGGCGCCCAGCGCCCGCAGCAGACCCAGTTCGCGGGTGCGCTGGGCGATCAGCATGGAGAAGGTGTTGACGATCAGGAAGACGCCCACGAGCACGGCGATGCCGGCGAATCCCAGCATCACGTATTTGATGACGTCCAGGAACCCGCCGAGGTCGGCCGCGGCCGACTTGGCCTGCTCGTCGGCCGTCTTCAGGTCGTAGGTGCCGGTGCCGACGGCCTCGCCGACACGGCGCTTGAGTTCCGGGTCGGTCACACCCTTGGCGGCGTCCACCGAGATGCTGGTGGCCCGGTCGGCGGAGCCGAGCAGTCGGCGGCCGGCCACCGCCGGGTCCAGGAAGACCAGGGCCGCACCCGGGTTGGTGGTGGTGAAGGTGGCGATGCCGACGACCCGCACCCGGAACGTGCCCGGCTGCGCCTGCACCGTGAGGGTGTCGCCCATCCCTACGTGCTTCTTGTCGGCGGTGTCCGCGTCGAGCAGCGCCTCGCCCGCCCCGTGCGGCGCATGACCGGAGGTCAGCTTCACCGGGCTGCGGTGGGTGACGTACCAGGACGTGGCGATGGTCGGGGCGCCGGTGGTCGGGCCGACGGACTTGTTGTGGCTGTCGACCACCACCACGTTCTGCACCGACACGTCCGCGTGGGCCGCCGCGACTCCGTCGACCTTCGTCACCCGCTCCTTCAGGGCCGCGGGCACGGTCTCGACCGCACCGCTCGGCACGGGGGACTTCAGGTCCTGCTTCGCCTCGATCGTCACATCGGCGGAGGTCGAGGCGAACAGCCGGTCGAAGGTGCGGGTGACGGTGTCGGAGAAGATCAGGCTGCCCGCGACGAACGCCACGGACAGGACGACGGCCAGCGCGGACAGTGCCAGCCGGCCCTTGTGCGCGAGGAAGCTCCTCAAAGTCGCCTTGAGCACCGGTTCAGTCCTCCTGAGCGGTGCTGTCGTCGCCGAGCCGGCCGCGCACCACGTCGAACGCCTTCATGCGCTCCAGCACGGCGTCCGCCGTCGGCCGCTCCATCTGGTCGACTATTCGCCCGTCGGCGAGGAAGAGCACCAGGTCGGAGTGGGCGGCTGCGCCCGGGTCGTGGGTGACCATGACGACGGTCTGCCCCAGGTCGTCCACGGCGCTGCGCAGGAAGCCCAGCACCTCGAGACCCGCCCGCGAGTCCAGGTTGCCGGTCGGCTCGTCGGCGAAGATCAGCTCGGGCCGGGAGGCCAGCGCCCGCGCGCAGGCGACCCGCTGCTGCTGACCGCCCGAGAGCTGCGCCGGGCGGTGGTTCAGGCGCCCCCGCAGCCCGAGCGTGTCGATGACCTGGTCCAGCCACTTCTCGTCGGGCTTGCGGCCCGCGATGTTCATCGGCAGGGTGATGTTCTCGGCCGCGTTCAGCGTCGGGATGAGGTTGAACGACTGGAACATGAACCCGATCCGGTCCCGTCGCAGCCGGGTCAGCTCCCGGTCCCGCAAGCCGGTGATCTCGGTGTCGCCGAGCCAGACCTGACCGGCCGACACACTGTCCAGGCCGGCCAGGCAGTGCATCAGCGTGGACTTCCCCGAGCCCGAGGGACCCATCACGGCGGTGAACCGGCCGCGCGCGATGTCCACGTCCACCGAGTCCAGTGCGAGCACGGCCGTCTCGCCCGAGCCGTACGCCTTGGTCAGCCCGCGGGCGCGGGCCGCGACCCCGCCGTCCGGCGCCCGGCCCGGCGCGTACTCCGCAGCAGGTGTGGACAAAACCGCCTCCGGTCGCCTCGACGTCCCGACTCCTGATCGAGGCCGAGCCTAGTGTGACCGGCCCCACAGCCGGAATCCCTCTTGCGGCCGAGGACACGGACACCGTGTAAGGGGCACCTTCCGTGCGCGGCGCGCGGTCGGCAAGGACCCGGCACCCTTGCCGTTGCTAGCGCCTTGGCGCTAGCGTCGAGGTATGGCGAAGACCCAGCTGAACGTGCGCGTGGACGAGGACACCGCCCGCGCGGCCCGCGAGCGCGCCCTGGCCCGCGGCATGAGCGTCAACCGCTACATCGAAGAGCTGGTCAGACAGGACGCGGGCGAGGCCGGCCGCACGTTCGTCGACGCCGCCGCCGACTTCATGAAGCAGTACGAGTCCGTGTTCGCCGAGGAGTTCACCGAGGTGCGCGGCACCGAATCCGGTGAGGGTCGCAGCTGATCCCTTGAGCGATCTCAGTATCGACCTCGCCTGGCTGCTCATGCTCGCCGAACAGAAGACGCCCGGGGACCCGCAGGTCACCGACTGGGGCGCGCTGGTCGCCGCCGTCGCCCGGCACCGCGCCGAGATATTCGGCGTGCCCGTCTACGACACCCCGCAAGCCCGTGCCGCCGCACTGCTCCAGCTGCTCATCCACGTGCCCGCGCTGGAGCGCTCCAACGCGCTCTTCGCCTCGGCCGTCGCCTACGCCTATCTGGTCGCCAGCGGCCAGAAGGTCGTCACCACGCCCGAGCAGGTCCGCGATCTCGCGCGGCTGGTGAAGGACGGCGAGGCGAGCGTCGACGACCTCGCCAGGGAGCTGCGCCGCTGGAGCCTGTGATCAGCGCCGGGCCGGCTCGTCGGGCCGCCACGCGGTCCCCAGCACACAGAACGAGGTGGGCAGTTTTGGACCCTTTTCCGGCAGCAGCACCTGCCGGTACGGGCCGAGTTCGAAGCCTGCCGCGCGCAGTGCGGCGACCGGGTCCCGGGCGAGGTGACAGCCGCCGTTCAGCGCGGGCCAGAGCGGCCGGTCCAGAGTGCGCTGGGTCAGCGTCATCACCCGGCCGCCGCCCCGGCCGTGCTCGAAGAAGCGCACCTCGCCGCCCGGTTTGAGCACCCGCCGTACTTCGCCCAGCGCCCGTGCCACCTCCCGCACGCTGCACAGCACCAGTGACAGCACGGCCGCGTCGAAGGCCTCGCTCTTGACCGGCAGCGCCTCAGCGGCCCCCGGCACCACGTCGACCGGCACCTGGACTCGCCGGGCCGCCTGCAGGGCCAAGCCCCTGAGCAGCGGCTCAGGTTCGATCGCGACGACCTCGGCGACGGTCTGCGGATAGTGTCCGAAGTTCAGCCCGTTGCCGGCGCCGATCTCGATCACTCGCCCGGACAGCCCCGCGAGCAGCCGCTCGCGCATCCCGGCCATCCCGAGCCGGTTCTCGGCGCCCACGCTGATCCTCGCGTAGTAACGGGCGAAGAGCGGGTGGTGGACGGGGCTCCGCGCCATCGTGGCGGAACCGGCCGACGACAACCGCATGGCAACCTCCCGGACAGGTCGGGCCTACGGTGATTGTCCCCCGGGAAGGCCCGTCGCACCCCCGGCCGGACGCGTGACTACTCATCTGCCACCCGACGGAGTCGTGCATCTGTTCGTCGATGCCGTGGCCGTTGTCCATGGCGGGGTGCGAGAGGCAGCCGGCGTCGACATCGGCCGCCCCGCTCGGCTCCGCCGAGGTGCCGTGGGCAGAGGTTCAGGGAGAGCGCGGAGGCTGCCTTCCTCCTGGGGCGGCAGAGGCCTTGGGCAGGCCCTGCCGTCCCAGGTCGGAAGGGTGTCAGGGCGTGTGCCGGATCCGGAACGCCTCCGCGTCCCACGACCCGTCCAGGCGGGGCGCCAGCCAGCCCGGTGCCGCCGTGCGGAAGTCGGCGGGTGGGAGCGCGGCCGCCCCGGCGGGAAGTGCGCCGAGCAGCGGGGCCGCGGCGACCTCCGGCAGGTCCATGACGTTGCAGCGGGAGGCGAGATCGGGGGCGTCGGGCCAGCTGCCGATCACCACACCCGCCAACTCCAGGTTCCGCCAGTCCAGTTCACGGGCCGTCAGCTCCGTGGTGTTCAGCGTGCCGAGGCCGGCGGACGCGACGACCAGCACCGGCGCGTTCAGCAGCCGGGCCGCGTCCGCCAGCGTCCCGCCCGCCGCGTCGAACCGGACGAGCAGCCCGCCCGCTCCCTCGACCAGCACCAGATCGTGGTCCGTGGCCAGCTTGGCGGCGGCCTCGGCCACCTCGTGCGGATGCACCGGTGCCATGCCGGCCCGCCGGGCCGCCGTCCCCGGTGCCAACGGCTCCGGGAAGCGGGCCAGTTCGGTGGCCGTCACCGGACCGGCGAGCCGGGCCACCTCGTCGGCGTCCCCGCGCTCGTCCGGCCGTACCCCCGTCTGGGCGGCCTTCAGCACGGCCACCGAACGCCCTGCCGCGAGGGCCGTGGCGGCGACGGCCGCGGTCGTGACGGTCTTGCCGACCTCCGTGCCCGTCCCCGTGATGATCAGTACCGCCATCTCAACCCTCCCGCGCCGCGGCGCACACCGCGCGCGCGATCCGTGCCACGTCCGCGTCCGAGGTGACGTACGGCGGCATCGTGTAGACCAGGTCGCGGAACGGGCGCAGCCACACACCCTCCCGCACGGCGGCCCGGGTGGCCGCGGCCATGTCCACCTCGTGGTCGAGCTGCACCACTCCGATGGCCCCCAGGACGCGGACGTCCTTGACACCCGGCAGGTCCGCCGCCGGAGCGAGCCCCTCGCGCAGGCCCGCCTCGATCCGCCGGACCTCCGACAACCAGTCCTGCCCGAGGAGCAGTTCGATGGAGGAACAGGCCACGGCCGCAGCGAGCGGATTGCCCATGAACGTCGGTCCGTGGGCGAGTACCGGTACCTCGCCCCGCGAGATGCCGTCGGCCACCCGCGCGGTGCAGAGCGTGGCCGCCATCGTCACATAGCCGCCGGTCAGCGCCTTGCCCACGCACATCACATCCGGAGTGACGCCCGCGTGATCCGCCGCGAACAGCGCACCGGTGCGTCCGAAGCCGGTGGCGATCTCGTCGAACACCAGTAGTACGTCGTGCGCGTCGCAGGCCTCGCGCAGCACCCGCAGATACGCGGGGGAGTGGAATCGCATCCCGCCCGCGCCCTGCACCACCGGCTCCACGATCACCGCGGCCAGCTCGTCGGCATGCCGCGCGACCAGCTCGCGCAGGTGGTCGGCGTACGACTCCTCGTACTCCGCCGGCGGCGCCTCGGCGAACACCTGGCGCTGGAGCACGCCGGTCCACAGCTCGTGCATCCCGCCCTCGGGGTCGCACACCGACATCGGCTGCCAGGTGTCGCCGTGGTAGCCGCCCCGCCAGGTCAGCAGCCGCTGCTTGCCTGGCCGGCCGAGCGAGCGCCAGTGCTGGAGGCACATCTTCACCGCGACCTCGACCGACACCGACCCCGAGTCGGCCAGGAACACATGCTCCAGACCATCGGGTGACATGTCGACAAGGAGCTTCGCCAGCCGTACGGCGGGCTCGTGCGTGAGCCCGCCGAACATCACATGGCTCATCCGCCCCAGCTGGTCGCGCACCGCCTCGTTGAGGACCGGGTGGTGGTAGCCGTGGATCGCCGACCACCACGAGGACATGCCGTCGACGAGTTCGCCCGAGCCGTCCGCGAGCCGCAGCCGGACTCCGCTCGCCGACTCCACGACGAGCGGTTCGACCTGCCCGGGCATCGGACCGTACGGATGCCACACGTGCCGCCGGTCCAGGTCCAGCAACTCGGGCACGCTGAGGCCGGACGGATCAGGCATTGGGTGCGAGATCCGTTCCGGCGCCCCGGCGGCGGACGGCCACGAGGTCGGTGCGCGGCTCGTTCGTGGCCGGCGCGGACTCCGTACCGCACACATCACCGCCCGCGTGGGAACCGCAGCCGGCCTCGGCGTGCGAACCGCAGCCCGCCTCCGCGTGCGACCCGCATCCGGCAGTCGCGTTCGACCCGCATCCGGCGCTCTCGTGCGATCCGCACCCGCCCTCGACGCCCGCCGCCCGGTGCTCCGGCAGTGTCACCTGGTCGGAGCCCTCCACCTCGAACCCGGCGTCCGCGATCATCTCCAGGTCGGCCGTGCCCGCCTGGCCCTCGCTGGTCAGGTAGTCGCCGAGGAAGATCGAGTTGGCCAGGTTCAGGGCGAGGGGCTGCAGCGTGCGCAGGTGGACCTCGCGGCCGCCCGCGATGCGGACCTCCACGTCCGGGCAGACGAAACGGACCATCGCGAGGATGCGCAGGCAGCGCTGCGGGGTGAGGTGCCACTCCTTGGCGAGCGGAGTGCCCTCCATCGGGATCAGGAAGTTCACCGGAACGGAGTCAGGGTCGAGCTCGCGCAGCGAGAACACGACGTCCACCAGGTCCTCGTCGGTCTCGCCCATGCCGGCGATCAGACCCGAGCAGGCGGACAGTCCGGCCGCGTGCGCCTTGTGCACCGTGTCCACCCGGTCGGCGTACGTGTGGGTGGTGGTGATGTCCCCGTAGGTGGCCTCGGAGGTGTTCAGGTTGTGGTTGTAGGCGTCGGCGCCCGCCTCGCGCAGCCGCTCGGCCTGGCCGTCGGAGAGCAGACCGAGGCAGGCACAGACCTCGACGCCCTCGTTCTGGTCCTTGATCGCCTTGATGGTCTCGGAGACCCGGTCCACGTCCCGGTCCGTCGGGCCGCGCCCGCTGGCCACCAGACAGACCCGCTTGGCCCCTCCGGCCAGGCCGGCCGCGGCCGCCTGGGAGGCCTGGTCGGGCTTGAGCCAGGTGTACTTCAGGATCTCGGCCTTGGAGCCGAGCCGCTGGGAGCAGTAGGAGCAGTCCTCCGGGCACAGGCCGGACTTCAGGTTGACCAGGTAGTTGAGTTTCACGCGCCGGCCGAACCAGCGCCGGCGCACCTTGCCGGCCGCGGCCACCACATCGAGCAGGTCGTCGTCGGAGGTGGCCAGCACGGCGAGTGCTTCCTCGCGGGTCGGCAGCTCGCGCCGCAGCCCCTTGTCCACCAGCGTGTTCAGCAGGTCCATGAGGTCCGATCCTGTCTTACGGGACCGCTCCGGGCCAAGGAGAGTTTGGACAACGAAGGCGGATCACCGTGTGGGTATTGCCACACCCTGGGTGGCTGGTCGTGCCGCTAGTGTCTGTCCGCTACCTACAAAAGCCTCGGAGGACCCATGGCGTTCGGCTGGATCGACGAGCAGGCCGAGGCACGCCGCGGCGCAGGACTCGTACGGATCCTGCGCCCGCGCCCCGCCGACTCGCCGCTGCTGGACCTGGCGAGCAACGACTACCTGGGCCTGGCCCACCACCCCGAGGTCACCGAGGGGGCGGCCGGGGCGGCCCGGACCTGGGGCGGTGGCTCCACCGGCTCCCGGCTGGTCACCGGTACCACCGAGCTGCACACCGAACTGGAGCGGGAGCTGGCGGACTTCTGCGGCTTCGAGGCGGCCCTGGTCTTCTCCTCCGGTTACGCCGCCAACCTGGCCGCGGTCACCGCGCTGGGCCCGCACGGTTCCCTGATCGTGTCCGACGCGGGCAACCACGCCTCGCTCATCGACGGCTGCCGGCTCGCCCGGGGCGCCACGCAGGTGGTCGGGCACGCCGACCCGGAGTCCGTGGACAAGGCGCTCGGCACGCACGCGGGAGAGGCGATCGTCGTCTCGGACACCGTGTTCTCCGTCGACGGTGACGCGGCGCCGCTGGCCGCACTGGCCGAGGCGTGCCGGGCGCACGGCGCCGGGCTGGTCGTGGACGACGCCCATGGCCTCGGCGTGCTGGGCGACGGCGGCCGCGGCGCTCCGCACGCGGCCGGGCTGGCGGGCGCCGAGGACGTGGTCGTCACGGCCACCCTGTCCAAGTCGCTGGGCAGCCAGGGCGGGGTGGTGCTGGGCTCGGCGCGGGTGATCGACCACCTGGTCAACGCGGCCCGGACGTTCATCTTCGACACGGGTCTGGCACCCGCGGCCGCGGGCGCGGCGCTGGCGGCGCTGCGGCTGTTGCGCCGCGAGCCGGAGCGGGCGGCACGGGCCCGAGCGGTCGCCGCCGAACTGCACGCACGCCTGACCGCCGCGGGTCTGGAAGCGGTACGTCCGGACGCCGCGGTGGTCTCGGTACGGGCCCCGTCCCCGGAGCAGGCCGTGCGCTGGGCGGCCGACTGCCGTACGGCAGGCCTGGCCGTGGGCTGTTTCCGTCCTCCTTCCGTGCCCGACGGCATCTCACGGCTGAGGCTGACCGCCCGCGCGGACCTCTCCGGGGCCGAGATCGAACGCGCTGTACGTGTGATCGGCGAGGCGCGACCATGAGTCGGCGTGACACGGCCGGACTTCGCTCGAAAGTGATCGGATCTGATCAGTAGGAGTCGGTGGGTTGAGGTTGCGCGGGGATCATCGGAGCGCGGTCACGAAACCCGCCCAGCTCCCGGGGGAGAAGAGCAGCGCGGGTCCGGCCGGCTTCTTGGAGTCGCGCACGGCGAGCAGCCCGGCCCAGGGGCCGCAGCGCGGCCGGGCCGTCTCCACGCAGTTGTTCGCTCCCGTGCTGTAGCTGCTGCGCAGCCATCGCGCATCGTGCAGATCGGTACTGGCAGGGACGTTCCGAGGCAGTGCTGACATGGTGCCTCCTTACGCGCCGTCACCTATTCCGGCGATGTAATCCAACGAGTCCTCGGGTGAAAGGGCGTGGATCCGAAGGGTGTTGAAGGCCTCCAGGTAGGCCTTGAGGTCTTCTTTCCGTTCCAGATAGAGGCTACTCGTCAACTGGTCGAGAACAACCACATCCAGATCAGAAGTGCTCGGAAATGAGAAGATAACGAAAGGCCCCGTGAGGCCGACATGCGCTCCCGCGGCGAACGGCAGTACCTGGAGCCGCACTTGGGGCAGGCGGCCGGCCTCGACCAGCCGTTCCAGCTGCCGCGTCATCACCTCCGGCCCGCCGATCTCGCGCCTGAGCACCGCCTCGTCCAGTACGGCGCTCAGCTCCAGCGGCGGATCGGAGCGCAGTACGTCCTGCCTGGCCAGCCGCACCTCCACCAGCGCGTCCAGCCGCTCCTCGTCCACTCCCTCCAGGGCCGCCCGGGTCACCGCGCGGGCGTACTCGGGCGTCTGCAGAAGGCCGGGCACGACCGTGGTCTCCAGGGTGCGCATCCCGCTCGCCTGCGACTCCAGGCTGATGAAATCGCGGTAGGTGGACGGCAGGATCCCGCGGTAGGCGTGCCACCACCGGCTGCGGCCGCCCGCCTCCTCGGACCCCGCCAACATCAGCAGCAACTCACGCAGTTGGCCGTTCCGCACCCCGTAGGCGTCGAGGAGTAACCGCACATCGGCCGGTTTCACCCCGCTGGCGCCGGTCTCGATGCGGCTCACCTTCGACTGGTGCCAGCCCACGAGACGGGCCGCCTCACCGCTGGTGAGCCCCGCCCCGGTACGCAGCGCGCGCAGTTCGGCGCCCAGTTTGCGGCGCCGCACCGCGGGACCGTTCTGCATGGGGAACTCCTTACTCCTTCCGGGCCGCCCAAATACGGTCTCTCGTCGCAGAGTTCACCGCTTTGAGCGACAGATATATGCATATCCTGGTGGATCGCTCCCCTGACCGGCCCGGTGATGGCAGTCTGGCGAAGAAGCACCAGTCCGGGACCGTACTCGAACCATCCGCTCCTCGTCGGACTGCGGTCCCGTGGGAAAGGGACGACGTCGCCATGGCAGACCATCTGGAAGCATCCGTCACTCTGCCGAGCGATCCCGCCTCGGTCTCCGCGGCCCGGTCCTACGTGGTGGGCACCCTCGTGGAATGGGGCCTGCCGTCGGACACCGAGGTGGCCGACACCGTCCGGCTCATCGTCTCCGAACTCGCCACCAACGCCGTGCAGCACACCTTCGGTCAGTCACCCACCTTCACGGTCGACATCGCGCTGCACCGTGACGAACATCTGCGCATCGGTGTCACGGACAGTCATCCGCGCTTTCCGAAGAGACTGCCCGCCGCCGTCCAGCAGGACAACGGGCGCGGCATGGTCATCATCCGCTGGCTCACCGCCGAGTGCGGTGGCAAACTCCGTGTCCGCCCCACGCGCGAGGGCGGCAAGACGGTCTCCATCGAACTGCCCTGGAGCATCCCGGCCGAGCCGGTCGTAGCGGGACAGCCGGAACTCTAGGCTCTGTCGTCGGACTCCCGCCTGCCGTGCGACGACGCCGGGTCGCCGTCCCGCACATGCACGACCAGGCGTGACTGCGGGCCCGCGAACGCGCTTCTCAGCGCCCGCGCCTCGCGGTTCCGCGCGGCGAAGACTGCCGGCTTGTCCACATGGACGCCGAGCATGTCGTAGCTGTCGACGACCTCGGAGATGCCCCGGGTCCTGATGGTGTCCCGCCAGGCCTCCGTATTCCTGCCGAACCACTTCGCGGCCCGCAGGGCTCCATGACGGCGTCCCAGAAGTCGTCCGGCGTCGCCATCGACCGGCCCGCAGGCCGACCACCAGCTCGGTGTCCGTCGTCGTCGCCATGGTGACAGCGTAGTCAACCCCCGCCCGGCCGACGCCGGTTCACAAGGAGGGGTGCTGCTGCACCTGAGCCTGCCGCGCCCGGCCGAACGCCCCGTGCAGCAGGGCCCGGAACGCCTCCGCCGCAGGAGCGACCTCGTCGGCCCGGAACGCGACCGAGATCGTGCGGCTCAGCCGTCCCGCCTCCATCGGCCGTACCCCGACCGGAGTGACCGCGGTCCGCGCCACCATCTCCGGTACGACGGCCACCCCCAGCCCGGCACTGACCAGTGCGCACACGACGGCGTACCCCGGGGTCGGCACCAGCAGCGCCGCGGTGGCACCCGCCGCGGCGAGCAGCGCCTCCACCTCCCGCCGGGCCGGATGATGCGGGGCCATGCTGATCAGCGGCTGCCCGGCCAGCTGCTCCAACGACAGCCGGGACGGGACGCTGCTCAGCGCATGGCCCGGGGCCGTCACCAGCACCAGCTCCTCCACGAGGACCGGCTCCAGACCCACCGAGGCCGGCACGGGAGCGGCCTCACCCGGGTGGTAGGCGTGGGTCAGCGCCAGGTCCACCTCACCGGCCGCCACCGCCGCGACCCCGGCAGGCGGGTCGTAGTCGGCGACCGACAGCCGGACATCGGGATGCGCCCGGCGGAACGCGCTCAGCGCCGGCGGCAGCAGATGGACGCCCGCGGTCGGGAACGTGCCGAGCCGCAGCACCCCGCCCGACAGGCCCGTCAGCCGAGCCAGTTCGTGCCGGGCCTGCTCCAGCTCGTCCAGCACCCGGCGGGCCCGCGCCACCAGCAGTTCGCCCGCCTCGGTCAGCCGGGCCCCGCGGTGATGCCGTACCAGCAGCGCCGTGCCCGCCTCCCGCTCCAGCTTGGCCAGTTGCTGGGAGAGGGCGGGCGGTGTGTAGCCGAGCCGGTCGGCGGCCCGGGTGATGGAGCCCGCCTCCGCCACGGCGACGAGTGCGGCCAGCCTGGTGGGGTCGTACATGGTGGCAGCCTAAAGCACTGCTTAAGGCAGACCATGCCCATTCGAAATACCTGTTGAAGGCAGTCTCCGTGCACGCTGGCCGTATGGACGGACAGCTCATCGCCTTCACCGCGATCGCCGCCGGTCTGGTCGCCATGCCGGGCGCCGACTTCACGGTGGTCGTACGCAACGCCCTGGTCTCCCGCCGGGCCGGCGCGGTCTGCGGGCTCGGGATCGCGGGCGGCCTCCTGGTGCACACCACACTGGCGGTGGCCGGAGTCGCGGCCGTGCTGGTCGCCGTCCCGGCGCTCTTCCGCGCGCTGCAGTTGCTGGGCGGTGCCTATGTGTTGCAGCTCGGTGTGCGGACCCTCTGGTCGCTGCGGCAGCCCGCAACCGGCTCCGCCGAGACGGTGCGGTCGGCCGCGCACCCGCTCCGGCAGGGCTTCGTCACCAACGTCCTCAACCCGAAGGCCTCGCTGACGTTCCTGAGCCTGCTGCCCCAGTTCGTGCCGGCGGGCGGCTCCGCCCTGCCCAGGACGCTGCTGCTCGCGCTGATCGTCTGTGTGCTGGCGCTGGTGTGGTTCCAGGCGGTGGCCCTGTTGGTGGACCGGCTCGGCAGGTGGCTGCGCCGTCCCCGGGCCGCCCGCATGCTGCAGGCCGGCACCGGGGTGGCGCTGACGGCTCTCGGAGCGGCTCTGCTGCTGGAGCCGCTCCTGAGCTGACTCCGGATCAGCTGACCCGGCCGTACCAGACGGTCCTGGTCCAGATCTTCTCCAGCCGCACCACGGCTCCGGTCCGCGGGGCGTGCCAGATCTTTCCCTTACCGGCGTAGATGCCGACGTGGTAGACGCTGGAACCCGAGTGGAAGAACACCAGGTCGCCGGCCTTGCGGCTCCTGGCCGAGATGTGGTGCGTCTTGTTGTACTGCTGGGCTGCCGTACGCGGCAGCTTCTTGCCCGCCTTCTTGAACGAGTAGAGCGTCAGCCCCGAGCAGTCGAACCTGCGCGGCCCGGTGGCTCCCCACGCGTACGGGGCGCCCTTCTTGGAGGCCGCGATCTGGAGTGCCTTGGTCCCTATGGTGGCGGCCGAGGCCTCGGTGGCAAGGCCCGGGACCGCGATCGAGCCGCCCACGGCGGCGAGGGTGAGTGCCGAGGCCGTACCGGCCCGGGCCATCATCGACGGGACACGATTGAGCGCAGTCATGCGCAACCCTTCGTCAGCCGCCTGTGAAGGATGACCTGTCGGATTCGGGCTGGCGAAGTTGCCCGGCCGCGTTGCCGCGGCTTCACCCCAAGGGCTGCTCGGCACGACCGTCCGTCTGCGACGAACGTTCGTCCCGGCGACCCGTCTTGCTCGGGTCCTCCACTCCTGCCGATCCACTCCTGTCGACCGGTCATCCGGGCGGCGGCAGGACTCGGCGTCCGCCCGGATCGCCCCGCCGCTGTGGCGGGGGCTTGTCGTCAGTCAGGGATCTTCACTCACAGCAGTCGGAAAATCCCAACGGAATCGGGAGTTTGTGGTGTTACTCACCACTCACCCGTTCGGGTGGACACTGCTCTGTTCGAGTTGCCGTCAGATCCCGTACGTAGCCCCGGACCTGGGGCGGAGCACTTCCGCGCGGGCCCGGAACCCGCACGCTGCGCAAGTCGGGAAGCCCGGAAAAAAATCCGAAGATACGCCGGCCGGGGGTACACCGTTCGGGCCGTTTCAACTCCGGCCCGGACGGGGTGTCGACACCTGGCTCCCGCCGGGCCGGACGCGCGTCCGGGTCAGCCGACGCAGTCCGGCGGGAGCGCGACGCGAGCGGTACGGCGCTCGCCGTCCAGCACCCGCAGAGCCTGTGCGAGCGTGTCCCCGTGCAGCTCCGTCTCGCCCCGCTGGTGCATCAGAGCGAGCGCGTCGCGCAGTTCGGCCGCCTTGCGCACCAGGGCCTGCGCCGCGCGCAGCCCGCGATAGGTGTCCCCGTACTGCGCCGGGTTGATCCGGCCCAGCAGGTCGACCGTCTCCAGATAGCGATCGATCAACTCGCCCTCGGCGCGCGTCAGTGCGGGCAGCGGCGGCAGCTCCGGTGGCAGCATCTGCGGCTCAGCCCGCGTGCCCGGTGCCGTGGGCGGTCCTGCGGCTCGGGACGACGGCATCCACCAGGCCGTAGGCCAGTGCGCCCGGCGCGTCCAGCACCAGGTCCCGCTCCAGGTCCTGGTGGACCTGCTCCGCGGTGCGCCCGGTGTGCCGGGCGAGCATGTCCTCCATCAGGGTGCTCGTCCGGGCCAACTCCTCCGCCTGGATGGCGAGATCGCTCGGCTGTCCCTGGACCGGCTCGGGCAGTGCGGGCTGCGTCAGCACCATACGCGCGCCGGGCAGGGTGAACCGCTTGCCCGGTGTACCGGCCGTGAGCAGCACCGCGGCGGTCGAGGCGGCCTGGCCCAGGCAGTAGGTCTCCACGTCGCAGCTGACGTAGCGCATCGTGTCGTAGACCGCCGTCATCGCGCCGAACGAGCCGCCCGGGCAGTTGAGGTACAGCGTGATGTCCCGGTCCGGGGCTGCGTGTTCGAGGTGCATGAACTGAGTGATCACGTCGGTCGCCGCCGTGTCGTCGAGCGGTGTCCCCAGGAAGACGATCCGGTTCTCGAACAGCTTCGAGTAGGGGTCGAGCGTGCGATGGCCCGTGCCGGTGCGCTCGGTGAACTCGGGCAGGACGTGGCGGGCGGACGATCGGGTCATGGGCATACCCCTCCTCGCGACAGGGCCTACGGCGGCCTCTTCTGTAAAAAATGTACAGGACGTACGTCACGTTATGATGGGTGCATGGCCTATGAGATTCCGGTGACCCAAGCCAGGGCTGAGCTCGCGGACCTGATCAACCGGGTGGTGTACGGCGGTGAGCGCGTCGTTGTGACGCGGCACGGCAAGCCGCTGGTCGCGCTGGTCTCGGCCGCCGACCTGGAGCGGCTCGACGCTCTGGACGAGCCGGCCGAGGAGCAGGTGGTCAGCTCGGTGTCCGGGGTTCGTGAGGTCACGCCCGCGGCCCGGGACCGGCAGCGCTTCGGCATCGCGGCGGAGCATCGGGCGCCCGGCGCCTCGTAGTCGGGTATGAGCGGGCCCACCGCGCAGTCATACGTTGATCAAGGGCTGGTTAACGTCGCTGAAACTCCGGCGAACTAGCCTGCCGATCCACGCCATCAGGGGTTCTTCTGCTCGGATTGATCACCATCGGGGCAATTTTGTCTGTGTGTTACACCTATCCCGTCGTGGTGGCTGCGGCAACCGGACCCCGCACGGTCCGGAGCAAGGACTGTGAGGTGGGACGTGCAACTGACCCCGCACGAGCAAGAGAGGCTGCTGATCCATGTGGCGGCCGACGTGGCCGAGAAGCGCAGGGCCCGTGGGCTCAGGCTCAACCACCCGGAAGCGGTCGCCCTCATCACGTCGCACATCCTGGAGGGCGCGCGTGACGGCCGTACCGTCGCCGAACTGATGTCCTCCGGCCGCAAGCTCCTCACCAGGGACGATGTCATGGACGGGATCTCCGAGATGATCCACGACGTCCAGGTCGAGGCCACCTTCCCGGACGGCACCAAGCTCGTCACCGTCCACGAGCCGATCGTCTGAGGGCGCCCGCGATGATTCCCGGAGAGGTTCTTCTCGCGGAGGGCCCGATCGTCTGCAACGAGGGCCGTGAGGTCACTCGGCTGACCGTGCTCAACGCCGCCGACCGGCCTGTCCAGGTCGGCTCCCACTACCACTTCGCCGAGGCCAACCCCGGCCTGGAGTTCGACCGGGCAGCGGCACACGGCAAGCGGCTGAACGTCGCCGCCGGTACCGCCGTACGCTTCGAGCCCGGAATCCCCGTCGCCGTCGAACTCGTGCCCCTCACCGGCGCCCGGATCGTGCCCGGACTGCGCGGGGAGACCGGCGGTGCCCTCGATGCCTGAGATCTCCCGCGCCGCCTACGCCGACCTGTTCGGCCCCACCACCGGCGACCGCATCCGGCTCGCCGACACCGACCTGCTGATCGAGATCGAGGAGGACCGGTCCGGCGGCCCCGGACTCGCCGGCGACGAGGCGGTTTTCGGCGGTGGCAAGGTCATCCGTGAGTCCATGGGCCAGTCGCGTGCCACGCGTGCCCAAGGAACCCCCGACACCGTCGTCACCGGTGCGGTCATCGTCGACCACTGGGGCATCGTCAAGGCCGACGTCGGCATCCGCGACGGACGGATCACCGGCATCGGCAAGGCGGGCAACCCCGACACCATGGACGGCGTCCACCCCGACCTGGTGATCGGCCCCGAGACCGAGGTCATCGCCGGCAACGGACGGATCCTCACGGCCGGCGCCGTCGACGCGCACGTCCACTTCATCTGCCCGCAGATCGCCGACGAGGCGCTCTCCGCCGGCATCACCACGCTGGTCGGCGGCGGCACCGGACCCGCCGAGGGCTCCAAGGCGACCACCGTGACGCCCGGCCCCTGGCACCTGGCCCGGATGCTGGAGGCGATGGAGCAGTACCCCCTCAACATCGGCTTCCTCGGCAAGGGCAACACCGTGTCGCACGAGGCGATGCTCTCCCAGATCCGCGGCGGCGCCCTGGGTCTGAAGCTGCACGAGGACTGGGGTTCCACCCCTGCCGTCATCGACGCGTCCCTGACCGTCGCCGAACGCACCGGCATCCAGGTCGCCATCCATACGGACACCCTCAACGAGGCCGGTTTCGTCGGCGACACCCTCGCCGCGATCGGCGGCCGCGGCATTCACGCGTACCACACCGAGGGTGCCGGCGGCGGGCATGCGCCGGACATCATGACCGTGGTCTCCGAGCCGCACGTGCTGCCCAGCTCGACCAATCCGACCCGGCCGTACACCGTCAACACCGCCGAGGAACACCTCGACATGCTGATGGTGTGCCACCACCTGAACCCGGCGGTCCCGGAGGATCTGGCCTTCGCCGAGTCCCGGATCCGGCCGTCCACCATCGGCGCGGAGGACGTCCTCCACGACCTCGGCGCGATCTCGATCATCTCCTCCGACTCCCAGGCCATGGGCCGCGTGGGCGAGGTCGTCCTGCGTACCTGGCAGACCGCGCACGTGATGAAGCGGCGCCGGGGTGCGCTGCCCGGCGACGGGCGGGCCGACAACCGGCGGGTACGTCGCTACGTCGCCAAGTACACGATCAACCCGGCGCTCGCCCAGGGCCTCGCCCGCGAGATCGGCTCCGTCGAGACCGGCAAGCTCGCCGACCTGGTGCTGTGGGAGCCCGCGTTCTTCGGGGTGAAACCGCACCTCGTCATCAAGGGCGGCCAGATCGCGTACGCACAGATGGGTGACGCCAACGCCTCCATCCCGACTCCGCAGCCGATCCTGCCCCGGCCGATGTACGGGGCGATCGGTCGGGCGCCGGCGGCCAACTCGGTCAACTTCGTGGCACCGCTGGCCATCGAGGACGGGCTGCCCGAGCGGCTGCAGCTGGGCAAGCGTTTCGTCGCCATCGAGTCGACGCGCGGGGTGACCAAGGCGGACATGCGGGAGAACGACGCCCGTCCCCGGGTACGGGTCGACCCGGACAGCTTCGCCGTGCACATCGACGGCGAGCTGGTCGAGGCGGCCCCGGCCGCCGAACTGCCCATGGCCCAGCGCTACTTCCTCTTCTGATGGCCAGGGGAGCACTGCTCGTCCTGGCCGACGGCCGATTCCCCGCCGGAGGGCACGCGCACTCCGGCGGGGCGGAGGCCGCCGTCAAGGCCGGACGGATCACCTGCGCCGCGGGCCTGGAGGACTTCTGCCGGGGGCGGCTGCACACCGCCGGGCTGGTCGCGGGGGCGCTGGCGGCCGCCGCCGCACTGGGCGCCGAACCCCGCGAACTGGACGCGGCGGCAGACGCCCGTACCCCTTCGCCCGCCCTGCGGGCCGCCGCGCGCAGGCTCGGCAGGCAGCTGATGCGGGCCGCGCGGGCGAGCTGGCCATCGGCCGAACTGGACGCCCTGGCACGAGAGTTCCCCAAGGGAGCGCACCAGCCGGTGGTGCTCGGCCTCGCCGCCCGTGCGGCCGGGCTGGGCCCCGTGGACGCGGCGTACTGCTCGGTGTACGAGAACGTGAGCGGGCCGGCGACCGCCACGGTGCGTCTGCTGAGCCTTGACCCGTTCGACGCGACGGGGGTGCTGGCACGGCTGGCACCCGAGCTGGACCGTGTCGCGGACGCGGCCGTGGAGGCCGCGCGGAGGGTGCTCGACGAGGGTGTCGATGCCTTGCCCGCCGCGTCAGGGCCGCTGTTGGAGGTCGGCGCGGAGTGGCACGCGGCCTGGCCCGTGCGCCTGTTCGCATCATAGGAACTGGAGTCGTACATGCACCTCGACCACACCCACCACGGCCCCTCCGCCGTCAGTGCCGACGCCCACCGCCCCGACGGAACCCGGCGTGCGCTGCGCATCGGGCTCGGCGGGCCCGTCGGGTCCGGGAAGACCGCTACCGTCGCCGCGCTCTGCCGGGCGCTGCGCGACGAGCTGTCCCTGGCCGTCGTCACCAACGACATCTACACCCGTGAGGACGCCGAGTTCCTGCTCCGGGAGGCCGTGCTGCCGCCCGAGCGGATCACGGCCGTGGAGACCGGCGCCTGCCCGCACACCGCGATCCGCGACGACATCTCCGCCAACCTCGAAGCCGTGGAGGACCTGGAGGACGGGGTCGGTCCGCTGGACCTGATCCTCGTCGAGTCCGGCGGGGACAACCTCACCGCCACCTTCTCCAGGGGGCTCGTGGACGCGCAGATCTTCGTGATCGACGTCGCCGGCGGCGACGACATCCCGCGCAAGGGCGGGCCCGGCGTCACCACCGCCGACCTGCTCGTCGTCAACAAGACCGACCTCGCGCCGTACGTCGGCTCCGACCTCGCCCGGATGGCCGCCGACGCCAAGGAGCAGCGGGCCGAACTCCCCGTCGTCCTCCAGTCGTTGCGCGCCGAGAGCGGCGTCGCGGACGTGGCCGCCTGGGTGCGGGGGCGGCTCGCCGCGTGGGCGGCATGACGGCGACCGGAGTCCGGGCGAACGCGCGCATCGTCGCCCGCGCCGACGGACGCGGCGGGACGGCCCTGCCCGTGCTGGACGGCGACGGCCCGCTGGCGCTGCGCCGCACCCGGGCGAGCGGCGGCGAGGCGCGTGTGATGCTCGTCGGCGCGATGAGCGGCCCGCTCGGCGGTGACCGCTTCGCGGTGGACGCGCGGGTGGAGGAGGGTGCCCGGCTGCACGTCGGGTCGGCCGCCGCCACCATCGCGCTGCCGGGGCAGGCCAAGGGCGAGGCCCGTTACGACGTACGGCTCGACGTGGCCGACGGCGGCGAACTACGCTGGCTGCCCGAGCAGTTGATCTCGGCCCGCGGCAGCGACCTGCATGTCACCACCCGGGCGGAACTCGGCGCCGCAGCACGGCTCGTGCTGCGCGAGGAGCAGGTGCTCGGCCGGGCCGGCGAGGAACCCGGGCGGCTCACCAGCCGGCTCACGGTGCGGGTCGCGGGCCGGACCGTGCTGGACCAGGAGCTGTCCTGCGGGACCGGCGCGCCGGGCGGCTGGGACGGGCCCGCCGTGCTCGCCGGGCACCGGTCGGTGGGCCAACTGGTCGTCATACGGCCCGAATTCGTCCAGCAGCCGCCCGCCGCCCGGATGCTGGGGGAGTGCGCCGCACTGGTGCCGCTCGTCGGTCCCGCGGCACTCGTCAGTGCCGTGGCCCCCGATGCGCTGGCGCTGCGACGGCTGTTGGACGACGCGCTGGCCCTCCTCGATCGGGCTGCTCCGCTCAGCGGGACGTAATCATCCGTTTATCGGATTGGTAAAGAAAGGTCTGTGCCCCCTGTTCTCAGACGGCTCACAGCCGAGAGGATCCCCGCCTGACCACTTGTAGAGATGTGTAGGGGGAGGGGCCCACTTGAGGGACATCAGACCGAAGAGCCGCCTGCTGGCGTTCGGTTCCGCCGGCGCGCTCGTCACCGCGACCCTGATCGCCGGCGCGGTGTCGGCTCCCGCGGCCAGCGCCGACAGCCGCCACGGACGGGACCGCGAGGCCCGGGGCGCCGAGATCGCCGCCGCGCGCGCCGCCAAGGCCGGCATCGACTGGCAGGACTGCCCGGCCGACTGGGGACTGGCGAAGCCCATCCAGTGCGGCTGGGTCTCCGTGCCGCGCGACTACGCCAAGCCGTACGGCAAGCAGATCAAGCTCGCCGTCGACCGCATCGGCAACACCGGGACGAAGAAGGAGCGTCAGGGCGCCCTCGTCTACAACCCGGGCGGCCCCGGCGGCTCCGGCCTGCGCTTCCCGACCCGGATCACCAACAAGAACGCCATCTGGGCCAACGTCGCCAAGTCCTACGACTTCGTGGGCTTCGACCCGCGCGGCGTCGGCCACTCGGCGCCGATCTCCTGCATCGACCCGCAGGAGTTCGTCAAGGCGCCCAAGGCCGACCCGGTGCCGGGCAGCGAGGCCGACAAGACCGCGCAGCGCAAGCTCGCCCGCGAGTACGCGGAGGGCTGCGCCGAACGCAGCGGCGCCATGCTGCCCCACATGACCACGCCGAACACCGCGCGCGACCTGGACGTCATCCGTGCCGCGCTGGGCGAGAAGAAGCTCAACTACCTGGGCGTCTCCTACGGCACCTACCTCGGCGCCGTCTACGGCACCCTCTTCCCGGGCCACCTGCGCCGCATGATCGTGGACAGCGTGGTCGACCCGGCGCGCGAGAACATCTGGTACCAGGCCAACCTGAACCAGGACATCGCCTTCGAGGGCCGCTGGAAGGACTGGGAGGACTGGGTCGCCGCGAACGACGCCGCCTTCCACCTCGGCACCACCCGCGCCGCCGTCCAGGCCAAGTGGCTCGAGCTGCGCGCCACCGCCAAGAAGAACCCCATCGGCGGAATCGTCGGCCCGGCCGAGCTGATCTCCTTCTTCCAGAGCGCCCCGTACTACGACTCCTCGTGGGTGCCGGTCGCCTCGGTGTTCAGCAAGTACGTCGCCGGTGACACCAAGGCGCTCGTCGACGCGGCCGCCCCCGACCTGTCGGACACGGCCGGCAACATCAGCGCGGAGAACGGCAACGCCGTCTACACCGCCGTCGAGTGCGCCGACGCCAAGTGGCCCACCAGCTGGCGGAAGTGGGACCGGGACAACACCCGGCTCAACAAGGACTACCCGTTCATGACCTGGGCCAACGCCTGGATGAACCTGCCTTGCGCCACCTGGCCGACGAAGCAGGTGACCCCGCTGGACGTCAAGACGCACCGCGGCCTGCCGCCGGTGCTGATCGTGCAGTCCACGCGTGACGCGGCGACCCCGTACCCGGGCGCCGTCGAACTGCACAAGCGTTTCAAGGGCTCCCGCCTGATCACCGAGAAGGGCGCGGGCTCGCACGGTGTGACCGGCCTGGTCAACCCGTGCATCAACGAGCGGGTCGACTCCTACCTGCTCACGGGCAAGCTGGACGGGTCCGACGTGACCTGCGCGCCGCACGCGACGCCCAAGCCGTAAGCACTGCGGTAGGGCGACGAGGGGCGGCCGGAGTCTCCGGCCGCCCCTTCGTCATGCGCCCGTTCGCCAGGCGTCCTCGGCCGCGTAGTCGAAGAGGTCGGGATAGGCCCGCGCCAGCAGCGGAAAGCACTCCCGCCAGTCCCGGCCGTGGAGCCTGTCCGTCAGCCACTCCACCGTGCGAGGCAGGCTGTCCGCGTACGAGACCACCGGCCGGTAGCCCAGCTCCCGCCCGGCGGCCGACATGTCGAAGACGGATGGCAGCGGCACCGACCAGGGGGTCAGGCCCACGGAACCGGCGGGCGGCCCGTCCAGGAGCGTCGTCTCCGTCTCCATGCCCATGACCGTGTCGATCGCCGCCCCGATCCCGGCCACCGTCGGCGCCTGTGGATCACAGGCGTTGAGCACCCGGCATCCGGGCCGGGCGGCCGCCAGCCGGATCAGTTCGGCGATGTTCAGGGCGCTCGCCGGATGGAACCGGCTCTCCCCGCGGTACGCGAGCACCCGCCCGCCTCGCCCGTCCAGATGCCGCTTCACGAAGTACAGCTCGCGCGGGAGCGGACTGTGCGGGCCGTGCACCGCGCCCGCCCGCAACACGGTCGTCGGCAACGTCCCTCCCGCCGCGATCAGTTCACGCTCCAGGGCTGCCTTGCGGGTGCTGTAGGTGGCCTCGCCCGGCGCGACCGTCGGCTGGGCCTCCGCGACCGGCACCGGGTACGCGGGGAAGCCGTCGGGCTCGTGCTGGGTGTCGAAGCCCCGCCCCTTGCCGTCCTCGTACACCGACACGCTGGAGACGACCACCGCGGAGCCGATCCGGCCGGAGAGCGCCGTCAACTGGCGTGCGTGTCCGGCGTCGTACGCGACCATGTCGACCACCAGGTCACAGCCGTCGCCCACCACGGCCGCGAGCGCTGCGTCGTCGGAACGGTCCAGCCGGACCGCCCGCACCTCCTCGCCCCACGACTCGTCCCGGCCGCCGCCTCGCGAGGCGGCCGTCACCTCCCAGCCGTCCCGTGCCAGCGCCCGCACCGCCGGACGGCCGATCTGCCCACTCGCCCCGATCACCACAGCCCGTTTCATGCGGCGAGCCTAGGTGCGCGGCCCTTCCGTTCCGAAGCCGTTCTGCCGAGGGCAGAGGTCACCCGAGGGGTGCCCGGGGGAACTTGCGTTCCTTCTTCTCGGCAGCCTGCTCCGCCTTGACGACGGCCGCGTACTGGTCGACGTACTCCTGTTCGGACAGTGAGAGGATCGCGTACATGATCTCGTCGGTGATGGCCCGCAGGATGGCCTTCTCGTTCTCCATGCCGGCGTAGCGGGAGAAGTCGAGCGGCTTGCCGAAACGGATGACGACCGGGTGGATGTTCGGAATGACCTTGCCGGGCGGCTGCGCCTCGAAGGTGCCGATCATCGCGCAGGGCACCACCGGCACCCCCGCCTTCAGCGCCATGACGGCGACGCCCACCTTGCCCTTGTAGAGCCGGCCGTCGTGCGAGCGGGTCCCCTCCGGGTAGATGCCCAGCAGCTCGTCCTTGCTCAGCACTCCGAGCCCCTCGCGGATCGCGGCCTGTCCCGCGTCCTTGCCGGAGCGGTCCACCGGGATCTGCCCCGCGCTGCGGAAGAAGAACGCGGTGAGACGCCCCTTGAGGCCGGGCCCGGTGAAGTACTCCGCCTTGGCGAGGAAGGTGATGCGCCGCTTCAGGATCGCCGGCATCAGGAAGTGGTCCGAGAAGGACAGATGGTTCCCGGCGACGATCGCCGGCCCCGACGCCGGCACGTTCTCCAGCCCCTCGATCCGGGGGCGGAAGACCAGCCTGAGCAGGGGGCCCAGCAGCACATACTTGAGCAGGTAGTAGAACACGGCTCGTTCCTCACTCCGTCAGGTCGGCTTCGAACTGGCGTTTCCCCAAGCCAAGGGCATGCGTCGGGTTGTCGACGCACATGCATCTGCCATCATCTGCAACCGTGATCGGTCGGGCTAGTGCTGACACGTCGTAGACTTTGCCGCCTTTCGGTGGCCACTGTCCGCTTCCCGGTCACCGCACGCGTCCGCCCGGTGTGACGGCCTTGTGCGATCCGTGTCTCCGAGGGTGACGCCGCCGGTCCTGGGTCCGGCGCCGCAGGCCGTGTCCGGCGCCCGTCCCGGATGCGCGCGCCCGGCGGGCGCGCAGGCGCCCCTGGAGACGCGCGTAGGCGGACGGACGGCTACGGGCGGGCCCGGGACGTGCCCGACTCGTCGGATGCCTTCCTGAGCCGGTCGAGGACCTCCCGCTCCGACGGCTCCAGGGGAGGCTCGGACGTGCGGGGGAGGAGAGGCCCGGTCAGGGTCGCCAGCAGGGCCTTCGGCCGCAGCACTCGCGTCGGAGGTGCCGTGAGGCTCGTGACGTCCCACAGCGATGCCGCCGCATCGAAGGAGCCGGTCGCCGCGTTGGTCAGCCGACGCGTGTACCAGGCGGCGAGCCGGTCGGCGAACCTCGGCTCGCCACCGCGTACGCCCGGGTACAGGACGTCCATTCCGACGGCGGTGGCCCACGCCGTGTCGACGTGGCGGGCCGCACCGCGAAGAACGCGCCGGGACAGGCCGGGGCCGGCGAGGCCGCTCTGCCGCAGCTCTCGGGCCAGCACCTGGGCGCCGAGGGCTGCCAC
Source organism: Streptomyces sp. NPDC101151 (assembly GCF_044768335.1). Lineage (NCBI taxonomy): Bacteria > Bacillati > Actinomycetota > Actinomycetes > Kitasatosporales > Streptomycetaceae > Streptomyces > Streptomyces sp. NPDC101151. The sequence continues at coordinate 168,123 of NZ_JBIWPP010000017.1, forward strand.
CGACATGCCCTGCCCATAGGCGGGGTTGAAGGTCGCCAACGCGTCGCCGAGCGCGATGAGCCGCTCGGGCCACTGCGTCGACTTCTCGAAGTACCGGCGAGCGTTGCTGGTGCTGCGGCCACGGTTGACCACCACATCGCTGAGAGGTTCCGCGCCGGAGATGAGGTGGCCGACGATCGGGTGCGGCAGGTTGAGGGCGTACTCGAGGAATCCCTGTGGATCCTGGGGAGGTTCCGCGCCTCGGGTGCCGGCTGCGCTGACCATCCACCGGTTGCCCTCGATCGGGAGCACCATGGCGCTCCGGCCGGGCCGGCCGTTGTAGGGATTCGACTGCACCAAGGTCAGCGGGAACGATTCGGCACCCGCCGGCATGCGGTAGATCCGGGTGGCATTGGTGAGGCCGGGATCGATCTTCCTCTCTTCGACGCCGGTGATGCCTATGCTGTCGAGCCACTTCAGGCTGCCCGAACCCCGACCGCTCGCGTCGACGACGAGGTCCGCTTCCAGCTCGGGACCCAGAGGGTGGTCGGCTCCGCCGATGCGGACACCGCGGACACGCTGAGCGGTGCCGAGAAGCCCCTCCACCGTGGCCTGATGGACCGAGACGCGGGAACAGGAGTCCAGCAAGGCCTGACGGAGCACCCAGTCCAGCAGGGCACGTGTGCAGGTGATCATGTGCGGGCCGTTCCACCGCCAGCGGTGGAACCAGCCGCTCTCCGGAGTGAGGGCCAGCATTCCGTGGCCGAGTGCGATCTCGTGTGCCCCGGCCTCCAGGAGACGGTCGCGCACACTCACCGGGAACAGAGTCTCCATGGCGCCCAGACCGCCTGCCATGAGCAGGTGGGCATGCCGGCCTTGGGGAACGCCACGCCGGTTCTCGGGTCCCTCCGCAAGCTCGTCCTTCTCCAGAAGGAGGACCTGCACCGTGGGTTCGGCGAGGGACAACGCCGCTGCGGCCAGCAGCCCGGCCGTACCGGCTCCGATCACGACAGCTCTTTGCGACAACTGGCTCTCCTTGTAGCGGTCATGCGATGACTTGACTGGGTGCTCACCTGCTCCGGTGCCGCCTAGTGGAGGCGGTGCACGGTGTTCGCCAGCTCGACCAGATCGATGGTGATGCGGAACTTCTCCGGCGGATCGGCAGGGCCGTCGCCCTTGCCCGACGCACGCCGGATGCCGTCAATGATCATCGCCTCCTCCGAGGCGATGCGCGCCCTCTCGTGGCGCTCGCCACGCTCCACCGCGGCCGCGTACGTCGAGTGGCCGACCCGTTGGTCGCAGTGCGCCGTCAGCTGCAGCAGGGCGTCGCGGATGTTGGCTTCGAGCAGATAGAGACGACTGCTCGGCAGCTGCCACCAGAGCTGCCACCAGGTCGGTTCCGCCTTCGGTGCCGTCGCCACGTCCTTCACCGCCGACCACAGGGGCTGCAGCGCGCGGTAGGCGGCCAGGCTCTGCCGCTCTGCGGCGGCGGCCGATCCGAGACGTGGGAGGACGAATCCGGCGGAGTAGATCAGGCCGCCGAGGGCGGCGGCGGGCGGTGCGACGGTGGTCGACAGGACGTCCAGGTCGTATCCGAGCCAGCGTGCGACGACCGCGGTGACCTTGGTGAGGGTGAATCCGAGGGCATCGAGCAGGAGACCGGCGAGGATCAGCCGGAGGCCGACGCGGAGGAGGCCCGTGACTTCGTCGCGTGCCCACTTCAGACAGACAGCGCTCAGGATGATGGTGCTCGTCAGATGCCCCATCAGGTAAAGAGCGATCATCTCCCGCATGTACGGGGTGTTTGCGTAATACGTGTCCAGGTCGGTGAGTCGCTCCGTGCGGGCGTCCGCGAGGCTGAACAGCGCGACGATGGCGATGATGAGCGTCCCGTAGACCACAACGGTCATCCGGACCATGCGCCGTATCCGCTCCTTGGGGCCGCCTCTCCACTGGATCAGCAGGATGATCAGGGAGCAGCTGAAGGCCGAGATCGAGCTGTAGGTCAGCGGCGCGCCCACGTTGGGGATGCCGGTGGCGTGGTTGACCGCGGCGAGCGTCACCGGAGCGGACCAGAAGAAGCACACGGCGGCGATGAACGCGGTGGCCCGGGTGGCGACGGTCAGCGGTGAACGAGGAGTCGTGCGTGGTCGGCGGAGCAGTATGGCGGCCAGGGCCAGGAGAAAAGCTGCCATATACACGACAAGACTCATCTGTCGGGGACTCCGTTCAGGTCCGCTGGCTGTGGGGGGAGTGGTGCAGCAGGATCCGCGGTCACACCGATCCAGCCCTGGCCGGGCTGGGTGCGGTGGCTCGTGCCTCACGCTCGGATCTCCTGACCGCATCGGCGATCAGGACCAAGGTCTCGGAGTCCCGCGGGTGTGACAGCCGGGCCGACGCGCCGGCCGGCTCGAGCACGGGCCGGGTGCTTCGCTGCACGGCTGCCGTGATGGTGGCGGCCCATGCGGCACACGTGGCTCTCTCCCGGTCGCCCGTCCTCGCCACTTCCTGCTCGCGGACTTCGTCGAAGAGTCTCTCGTCGAAGAGCGTCTCGATCGCGTGCAGGCCGTTGAGGATGGTGCTCCGGCGCCAGGTGCCCCACAGGAACGGGGAGCGCGGCCGCTCGACACGCAGAGCACGGTTCTTGAGCACCGGATCCAGCACGGCGTCGAGGGGCTCCAGGCGGAAGAAGTCACGCCACGCGGCAAAGTGGTGGCCCGCCATGGGGAGCAGGACCCCTACCGCGGTCAGCAGCGCACCCAGTCCGGCGCACAGGGGCGGCACGGAGGTCCCGAGGACGTCCCAGTTCCGCCCGGACCAGCGCGCGACGACGGCGACCAGCTTGGAGATGCTGTACCCGGAGCTGATGACCGTGCCGGCACCGATCGTCAGCAGACTGGCCCGCAGCCAGGGGCGCTTGCGCACCTCCGTCTCGAAGCCCCAGCGCAGCGACCAGACGGCACTGACCGTCACGGCCGTCAAATGCGCGACCAGATACAGAACCACCATCTCGGCGATCCAGGGCGTCGTCGCGTAGTACGTGTCGAAGTCGGTGCGCCGCTCCTTTGCGGCGTCCCCCAGAGCGAACAGGGCTGCGATTCCGGCCAGAACAGCTGTGTACCCGTAGATCCAGCTCCGTGTCGTCCGGCGCGCAGAGGGGCCGCCCCGCCAGCAGGCGATGAGGATCAACAGTGCCGCGCTGTAGGCGGTGATCGAAGCGTAGGTCAACGGGGCTGCCAGGTTGGCCACGCCGCCGACCCGGTTGATCACCCCGACCGAACTCGGGGCACCGAAGAGGAAGCACAGTGACGCAAACGCCAGCACCGCGTTGATGGCGCGGACGGAGGGCTCGCTCCGGTGCCGGATCAGGTCCGGCAGCTTCACCAGGAGCCCGAGCCACAGCAGGCCGCAGCTTGTGTAGTTGATCGCCCCGCTCATTTCCGGTTCCCCCGATAGTTGAGAGCATCTGCGATGCGGCGGGCCGTCTCGCCGGTGATCACGTCCCGCTCCATCAGCGCCCGCATCTCCTGTCCGATCCGTATCCCGAACAGCTCGGCTTCCTTCTCGGGGTCCTCGTCGAAACGAGAACGGGCGGCGGCCGGCTGGCCGCCGTGCACATGCCCCGACCCCAGAGCGTCGCAGGCCCCCGCCGCCAACTGCTCTGGTGTGAAGCCGTCGTTCTGCCGCATGTGCCACAGCTCGTGGCCGAGGATCTGCGCCTGATGCCAGCTCTCGGCGTCCTGCTCGATGATCACGTCGTCCTGGTTCGCTCGCTCCAGCCACATCCCCGTGGCTTTGAACTCGCGTGGGATGTGCACTCTGTGCACTTCGAGCCTGCGCTCGCCGCGCCACTGTCTGGCGGACTCGATCAAGGCTTCGAACAGGGCCTCGGGATCCGACAGGGCCTGTGTGGCTGACGCGTCGTCCATGCCGGCATCGCTCAGCCGCTCCCGGACAGGACCGATGAGCGTCTCGGCGAACTGACGCATCTCCCTGTCGCGCTTGCGCAACCTCTGCCACTGGCGAAGCCGGGTCAGAGGAGTCATCGTCCGTCCTTGCGGCTCGGGGACGGCGTCGAAGCGCAGGCTGCAGCAGGATTCCGAAGGGCGGCGAATAACGCGGCGGAGTGCGCAGGGCACAGGGCCGCGGCAGGCTCAGAGATCACGGCACACGCCCCACTTGGCCCGGGCCGCCGCTGTCCGTGCCGGGGTTGCCGGGCCGGGTGACGGCCATGGCCCGCTGACGGTGTCGAGCACGTCGAACAACTCGGAGCGTCCGGAGGCACGGGGGATGCGCTCCAGGGTTCCGGCCGGTCTTGCGTATGCATCGTCTGCTGCCACCGAGCATTCTCCTGGGCGCATCGCTTGATCAGGGGCGGGACTGACGCGAGGGTATCGGGATCCGGCCTCGATCGGTCAGCGGTGTCAGGATCTTCGGCCTGGGTTCGCAGGCTCGGCCGGCGTCGTGCGCCGCCAGGCGGCAGGATCACCACACAGGGTGATCGAACCATCCGTTCTCGTAGTCGGAGGGCTGGCAGTGCCTCCGTCCAGGACCAACTGATGGGCAGTGCCGTGGTGGACGACCGGTGCGGCCCGACCCGCCCCGGCCCGGCCGGCTCGCCCGGGCCGCAAGCGCATGGCACGGGCGAGCGGACGCAGCCGACAGCTGGCGCGTGTCAGCCCGTGTAAGCCGCGAAGATCTTCGCGAACTCGTAGGGGGACTGAGGGATGTTCGTGCACTGGTACAGGGCGCCGGTGCAGGCGTTGCGGTCCCGGGTCGCCTCCCAGAACGCCAGCTCCCCGAGATGTCTGCCCTGCGCGAAGGCGACCAGTTGCCGGGCGTCGGACTGGTCGTACACGTGGCCGTCGTCGTTCTGGCCGAGCATCGGTGTCACACCGGTCATCGCCCAGATCTGGGCGTCGGTCCTGCCCGGGTAGAGCGACTGCAGCTGGGTGAAGGTGCTCTGCGCGGCCTGGAGGGCCGCGTCGCCGTAGTCGACGCTTCTGTAGTAGTCCATGGCCATGATGTTCACGAGGTCGAGATCGACGCCGGCGTCCCGCGCCGCCTTGACCACGTTCAGGCCGTCCGAGGTCAGGCCCTCCGGGAGCACCGGGAGCGTGAGGGAGATCCGCAGCCCCGGGTGGGCCTGTTGCAGGCGCGTGAGGGCCTGGGACCGGCGGCTGATCGAGGCCGGGTCGGCGACGGCCGCGCCCTCGATGTCGAAGTCGACGTAGGTCAGGTCGTACGCCTTCACGACCGCGTCGTACTCGGCGTACAAGGAGTCCACCGAGCCGCAGGCCTGGGCCAGTTCGATGCCGGACGCTCCGCCGAAGGAGACCTTCACGTCCCCGCCGTTCGCCCGGATCGCATCGATCTGGTCCTTGGCCCAACCGTTCCGCGGGTCATAGGCGTTGAACCACATCGCCTTGCAGCCGGAGGCGGTGACAAAGGCCATGGTGTAGCTCTTGAGCCCGCTCGCGGAGGCCATGTCGGGCATGCTCGGGGTGGGCCACGCGCCCATGTCGAGGTACGGAGCGGTGCGCACGCCGCTGCTCGGCGGGGTGCCTCCGGAGGAGGTCGTACCACTGACGGCCGTGCCGTAGGCGGAGACGTTGCCCGCGGCGTCCCGGGCCCGCACGCGGAACGAGTAACTCGTGCTCGACTGCAGTCCTGTGGCGGTGTACGAGGTGCCGGTCACGGTGACGGGCGTGCCGCCGTCGCGCGAGACCTCGTAGCCCGCGACGGATCCGGAGTCGTCGGTGGCGGCCGTCCACCGCACGGTCAGCGAGGAGCCGGACGCGGAGCCCACGGTCACACCGCCCGGCACACCGGGCGGTGTCGTGTCGCCGCCGCCGGAACCACCGGTGCAGGAGGCCCCGTCGAGCCGGCAGTTCGCCGGTGTGCCGGTGCCGCTCGACACCCATCCGAAGGTGGCGCCGGCTCCGGGCGCCAGCGAGCCGTTGTACTCGCGGTTCTTGAACGTGTAGTGGCTGCCGTTCCGGGTGAGCAGCGCGTCCCAGTACGAGCCGACCGTGGTGCCTGAGGGCAGGTCGAACTCGACGGTCCAGCCGGACAGGGTCGTGCTGCCGCCGTTGGTGACGGTGTACGCGCCCTGGTAGCCGCCGTCCCAGGCCGAGGTCTTCGAGAAGGAGGCCGTGGCCGAGCCCGCGGCGGTCGCGGACGGTGGGGCCAGGACCAGGAGCAGAGCGGCGAGGAGCAGAGCCAGGAGTGCCGGTGGTCTTCGCATGTTGCTGCCTCCACAAGGGGGGAGAGCGCCGGGTCGACGCGCGAGGCTGCACAGGATTGGTCCATACCAAAGGGATGGCATGTACATATCGATTCACTGGGTCCGCGTCAAGGGCCCGGGTTCTCGGCCGGCCCGCGCGCCCCCCATCGGCGGGCCCCCGCTCGATCAGCGGCCGAGCCCCATACGATGTCCCCGATGCGCAGCACCGGACAGCACCCCGAGCAACCGCCCCGGCGGCGGTTTCGCGCGCTGTTCGTGCTGGCGGTGCTGGCCGGGCTGCTGGGCATGCACGCTCTTGCGCCCGGCGGCGGGACGGGGCATGCGGAGCATGTCCGGGGCGCGCACATGACCGTCATGGTCACCGCCGCGGACGACTGTCCCGGCGGCGACGGTCACTGCGGTGGCCATCGGACGCACCACGCCGATCCCACCTGCGCGTCCGGTGCGGTCAACGGCGGTCCCGAGCTGTCCGCTCTGGTTCCTTGCCCCGTGACCGCCCCGGCGCCGGCCGCGGCCCTCCGCCCGGGTGCCGTCAGGCCGCCGGACGGAGCCCGCGCACCACCCTCCCTGGCGGAACTCCAACTCCTGCGGATCTAGAGGCCGCGACGACCGCGTACGCACCGCGGTCGTGCTCACACGCGTGCCCGAAGACATCTTTCGAACAGCAGGAGTTCCCGCATGACCACCCGTACCCTGACGCGCCGTGCCGCCCTCGTCGCGGCGACCGGCTTCGCCTCCGTCGTCCTCGCCGCCTGCGGCGGCAGCGGTGCTCACCCGGCCCACGGCACCCAGGCGAGCCCGAGCACGCCCGCCACCGCCGACTCCACCGCCCACAACGCACAGGACGTCGCCTTCGCCCAGGGCATGATCCCGCACCACCAGCAGGCCCTGGAGATGGCCCGGCTCGCCGACGGCCGGGCCATCTCGGCCCGGGTGAAGGACCTCGCCGCCCGCATCGAGAAGGGACAGGACCCGGAGATCCGCACCATGACCGGCTGGCTGAAGGCCTGGGGCGAGCAGGTGCCCATGGCCGGCATGGACCACTCCGGCCACGCCGGGATGTCCGGCAAGGCCGGGATGATGAGCGACGGCGACATGACAGCCCTGGAGAAGGCCACCGGCAAGGACTTCGACACGAAGTTCCTGTCCCTGATGGTCCAGCACCACCGGGGCGCCGTCGAGACGGCCACCACGGAGAAGACCAAGGGCCGCTACGGTCCCGCCAAGGGCATGGCCGACGACATCGTCGGCGCGCAGACCGCCGAGATCGAGGAGATGAACAAGCTCCTCGGCGAGAGCGGCAAGACCGACAGCTGACCGAGCGAGCAGGGGCCGCCGGCCGAACGCCGACGGCCCCCCTCGCCCCTGCCTCAGCCGGCCTCGCCGAGCACCTTCTCCAGTGCGCCCAGCGCGGAGCGCAGTTCCTCCGCCGTGATGGTCAGCGGCGGCGCCAGCCGGATCGTGGAGCCGTGCGTGTCCTTGACCAGGATGCCCTCGTGCATCAGACGCTCACTGATCTCCCGGCCGGTACCGATGGCCGGGTCGACGTCGACGCCCGCCCACAGTCCACGCGCGCGGAAACCGGTCACGCCCCGGCCGACCAGCTCGGTCAGGCCATCGTGCAGGATCTGGCCCGACGCGGCCGCCCGGCGCTGGAAGTCGCCGGTCTCCAGCAGCTCGACCACTGCCGTGCCGACCGCCGCGGCCAGCGGGTTGCCGCCGAACGTGGAGCCGTGCTCGCCCGGGTGCAGTACACCCAGCACCTCGCGCCGGGCCACCACCGCCGACACGGGCACGATGCCGCCGCCGAGCGCCTTGCCGAGCAGCAGCACGTCCGGGACGACGGCCTCGTGCTCCACGGCGAGCGTGCGGCCGGTGCGGCCGAGGCCCGACTGGATCTCGTCCGCGATGAACAGGCAGCCCTTGCGGCGCGTCAGCTCACGGACGCCGGCCAGATAGCCGTCGTCCGGGATGACGACACCGGCCTCGCCCTGGATGGGCTCGAGCAGGACCGCCGCCGTCGTCTCGTCGACCGCCGCCTCCAGTGCGGCCAGGTCGTTGTACGGCACGACCCGGAATCCGGGCGTGAAGGGGCCGAAGCCCGCCCGGGCCGTCTCGTCGGTGGAGAAGCTGACGATCGTCGTCGTACGGCCGTGGAAGTTCTCCGCCGCCACCACGATCGTGGCCCGGTCGGCCGGGACGCCCTTCACGTCGTACGCCCACTTGCGCGCCACCTTGATGCCGCTCTCCACCGCCTCGGCGCCGGTGTTCATCGGCAGCACCATGTCGAGCCCGGTCAGCGCCGCGAGCCGCTCGGCGAACTCGGCGAGCCGGTCGTTGTGGAAGGCGCGGGAGGTGAGGGTGAGCCGGTCGAGCTGGCGGTGCGCGGCCTCGATCAGAGCCGGGTGCCGGTGGCCGAAGTTGAGGGCCGAGTAGCCGGCCAGCATGTCGAGGTAGCGGCGGCCCCCGACGTCCTCCACCCAGGTGCCCTCGGCCCGGGCGACGACCACGGGCAGAGGGTGGTAGTTGTGCGCGAGGACCGGCTCCTCCGCCTTGATCAGGTCGGCGGACGTACGGGCGTGCGCGGGTGCGGTCATCAGCGGATCTCCTGGGTGCAGCATTTGATGCCGCCGCCGGCCTTGTGGAACTCCGACAGGTCGACGGGGACGGGGGTGTAGCCGTGGTCGGTCAGGCGTTCGGCCAGTGCCTCGGCCTTCGGGGCGATGAAGACGTGCCGGCCGTCGGACACGGAGTTCAGGCCGAAGGCCATCGCGTCGTCGCGGGTGGCGAGCACGGCGTCGGGGTACAGGCGCTTGAGCACTTCCCGGCTGCCCGGGGAGAAGGCCTCGGGGTAGTAGGCGATGTTGTCCTCGTCGAGGACGAACAGCGCCGTGTCCAGGTGGTAGAAGTACGGGTCCACCAGGGTCAGGCCGATCACCGGATGGCCCAGGAACTCCTGCGCCTCGCGGTGGGCCTCGCGGGTGGTGCGGAATCCGGTGCCGGCCAGCACATAACGGCCCGTCCACACCAGGTCTCCCTCGCCCTCGGTCACCGCCTCGGGGCGGTAGACGTCGTAGCCCGCCGCCTTGAACCAGGTGTCGTAGTGGTCCGACTCGGGGCGCCGCTGCGCGGCGTGGAACAGAGAGCCGAAGACCCGGCCGCCGACCACGAACGCCGCGTTCGCGGCGAAGACCATGTCGGGCAGACCCGGGACCGGCTCGACCGCCTCGACGGTGTGGCCGTGGGCGCGGTAGGCATGCATCAGCGCCTGCCACTGCTCCTGGGCCAGATCGACGTCGACGGCTGTGTCGGGATGCATCCAGGGATTGATCGCGTAGTGCACGGCGAAGTGTCTGGGTTCGCAGACGAGGAAGCGCCGAGGGCGCGGCACACGGCTTTCGGGCACAGAGGGTTTCCTCCGCTTTCCTGTGTGTCACTGAGGGGTGACACCACGGTAAGAAGTGACGGAGAGGAACGACAAGCAACGAAAGCTGCGCGCATGCGCAGGATCGCTGCGTTCTCAACGGGGAAAACGCATGAGACGTGCGCCCGCCGAGGTTTGTGCCGCGATCATTCGGGTGCGGCGTGGGTGGCGCCTGCTTCCGGGCTTTCCGGGAGGAGGTGGGACAGCACCATCACGCTGATCGTCTTCCGGATGAACGGTTCGGCGCGGATGCGCTCCAGTACCTCCTCGAAGTGCTCCACATCCCGCGCGCGTACGTGCAGCAGCGCGTCCGCGCCGCCGGTCACGGTCATGGCCGCCGTGATCTCCGGGTGGTTGCGCACCACCTCGGCCAGGCGCCGCGGCGGGGCCGCTCCCTCGCAGTACACCTCGACGTACGCCTCGGTGCGCCAGCCGAGCGCGGAAGGCTGCACGGTCGCCGTGAACCCGGTGATCACACCGGTCTCCCGCAGCCGGTCCACGCGCCGCTTGACCGCGGTGGACGACAGCCCGATCGCCCCGCCGATCTCGGCGAAGCTGGTCCTGGCGTTCGCCATCAGCGCCGTGATGATCTTCCGGTCGAGGTCGTCGAAGGACGCGGTCCTGCTGTTCATGCGGGCACTGTAATCAGCCATGCCCGCCCAGCGGGAACCTAGGACTGGGTGACGACCATGGCGAGTGTCAGCAGCCCCAGCACCACCCATCCGAACCACAGCCAGCCGTTGCTGCCGAGGGCGACCGTGTAGGCCGTCACGACGACGAGCCCGCCGACGGTCATCGCCCCCATCGCCTTGGTGGAACCGTTCGTGGAACCGGGCATCGCGACACCCTCCTCATGGTCCGTCCTTGACCATGGTGCCTCGATTTCCGCCCGGACGGGATACCGCGTACTCAGCCCTCGCGCGCGTGGAGCGAGGCCAGATAGGCGTTGTACGCCTCCAGCTCCTTGTCGCCGTCCCGGTCGGCGGCCCGGTCCTTGCGCTTGGCCTGCCGCTGCTCGGAGCCGTACCACTGGAACAGCAGGGCGATCAGCACCAGCACGGACGGGATCTCGCTGAACGCCCAGGCGATGCCGCCGGCCGCGTTCTGGTCGGAGAGCGCGTCGATGCCGAGCGAGCCGGGCGGGTTCTGGAACGTCTCCACCATCGGCGTCGACGCCATCATCAGCGCGATGCCGAAGAACGCGTGGAAGGGCATGCCCGCGAACAGCTCCAGCATCCGCATCAGATGACCGGGCCGGTGCGGCCCGGGGTCCACGCCGATGATCGGCCAGAAGAACACGACACCCACGGCCAGGAAGTGCACCATCATCGCGACGTGCCCGGTCCTCGACCCCATCAGGAAGTCGAACAGCGGCGTGAAGTACAGCGCGTACAGGCTCGCGATGAACAGCGGGATCGTGAACACCGGGTGGGTGATGATCTGCATGTAGCGGCTGTGCAGCAGCGCCAGCAGCAGTTCACGCGGCCCCTTGCGGCCCTTGCCGGCCACCGGCAGCGCGCGCAGCGCCAGCGTCACCGGGGCGCCGAGCAGGATCAGGATCGGTGACAGCATGCTGATCACCATGTGCTGCACCATGTGCACGCTGAACATGACCATGCCGTAGTCGTTCAGCTTGGTGCACATCACCAGCGCGATGGTCAGCACGCCGAGGACGTACGACACCGTACGGGACACGGGCCAGCGGTCCCCGCGCCGGCGCAGCCGCACCACACCCCAGCCGTACAGGCCGAGTCCGAGCAGACAGGCGACGAGAAAGAACGGATCCGGCGACCACTGGAGCCCCCTTCCCAGCGTGAACGGCGGCAGATCCATCGTCATGCCGTGCCCGCTGTGATCCATCCGCCGGCTCCTGATTCGTGGGGGTTGTACGCGTCTGTCCGCCCCCAAGAGTAGAACCGCCCCCGGTCACGGCTGCGACCGGGGGCGCGTTGTTCCCAGCTGGACTACAGGACGCACTCCGCCTCGTCGTACCGCTCGGCGGGAACCGTCTTGAGCGTCTCCACGGCCTCGGCGAGCGCCACCATCACGATGTCGGTCCCGCGCAGCGCGGTCATCCGCCCGAACTCCCCGCGGTGCACGGCCTCCACCGCGTGCCAACCGAACCGAGTGGCGAGGACCCGGTCGTAGGCGGTCGGCGTCCCACCCCGCTGCACATGCCCGAGAATCACCGGCCGAGCCTCCTTGCCGAGCCGCTGCTCCAGCTCGACCGACAGCTGCCGCGCGATCCCCGCGAAGCGCTCATGGCCGTAGATGTCCTTGCCGCCCTCGTCGAACTCCATCGAGCCGGGCCGCGGCTTGGCGCCCTCCGCGGCGACCACGATGGCGAATCGCTTGCCCGCCTCGAACCGCTCGCCGACCTTCTTCGACAACTCCTCGATGTCGAAGGGACGTTCCGGTACGACGATGGCGTGCGCGCCGGCCGCCATCCCGGAGTGCAGAGCGATCCAGCCGGTGTGCCGGCCCATGACCTCCACGACCAGCACCCGCTGGTGGGACTCGGCGGTGGTCTTCAGCCGGTCCAGAGCCTCGGTGGCGACTCCCACCGCCGTGTCGAAGCCGAAGGTGACGTCCGTGACGGCGATGTCGTTGTCGATGGTCTTGGGGACGCCGACGATCGGCAGGCCGTTGTCCGACATCAGCCGGGCCGCCTTCAGCGTGCCCTCGCCGCCGATCGGGATGATCGCGTCCAGGCCCAGCTCCTCGACATGGCCCTTGGCCCGCTCCACACCGTCACGCAGATGCGAGGGCTGGACCCGGGAGGAGCCGAGGATGGTGCCGCCGCGCGCCAGGATGCCGCCCACGGCATCGAGGTCGAGCTTCATGTAGTCGCATTCCAGGAGGCCCTTCCAGCCGTCCCGGAAACCGATGACCTCGTCGCCGTGGTCGGCCACGGCACGGTGCACGACGGACCGGATGACGGCGTTCAGGCCGGGGCAGTCGCCGCCGGACGTGAGGACACCAATGCGCATAGCCCGAAATACCTTCTCAACGTGGGCCGGGAAACCGGACCACGTCGTCCGGCGGATTCCCGGCCACCCTACCGGCGTGAGGGGGTGGCTCCGTAGCGGGCGTCCGCCTGCTGGACGCGCCCGCACATGTGAGCGGACGGCCTGTCAGGCGGGCCCCGCCATGAGCCTGCCGGAAAGCGCTTAGACGGTGCTGAGGCGGTGCTGAGACGGTACTGAGACGGTGCTTACGCGGGCTGCTGCGCTGCCGTGTCTACGCAGGCTGCTGCGCAGCCGCGATGCGCTCGTTGCGGAGCGCCTCGTACCAGCGGTCGTCGGTCGGCGGCAGCGCGTTGACGTCGAGCGCCAGCTTCAGCAGCAGGTCGGCGATCTGCGGGTTCCGGGCGAGGACCGGCCCGTGCATGTAGGTGCCGAAGACGGTCCCGTTGTACGCGCCCTCCGTGCCGTCCCCGGTGCCGTTGCCCTTGCCGATCCGCGTCCGGGCGAACGGGCGGGCGGTGGCGCCGAGGTGGGTGACGCCCTGGTGGTTCTCGAAGCCGGTCAGCTGGGGCAGGCCGAGCTGCGGGTCGATGTCCGCGAGGACGTCGCCGACGCACCGCTCGCCCTCGCCGCGCACCGACACCACGTCGAGCAGGCCGAGGCCCGGCTCGCGCTGGCCGAGGTCGTTGATGAACTCGTGGCCGAGGATCTGGTAGCCGGCGCAGACGGAGAAGACGATCGCGCCGTTCTCCACCGCCCGGTGCAGATGGCCGTCGCGCCGCAGCCGCTCGGCCGCGAGCCGCTGTGGCCGGTCCTCGCCGCCGCCGATCAGGTAGATGTCACCGGAGGTCGGGATCGGCTGGTCGCTGCGCACGTCCAGCCGGGCCACGTCCAGGCCCCGCTGCCGTGCCCGGCGCTCCACGACGAGCGCGTTGCCCTGGTCGCCGTAGGTGCTCAGCAGGTCCGGGTAGATCCACACCAGCCGCAGTTGGTTGTCGCTCATGAGGTGATCGCCCTTCCTGATCAGTTGCCGACGCGGCGGCGCAGGTCCTGGAACGCGGTGTAGTTCGCGATGACCTCGATGCGGCCCGGCGGGGCCGCCTGGACGGCCTGGTCGAGGTTGTCACAGACCTGGAAGTGCTGGTTCGCGACCTCCAGACGGACCGCGAGGTCGAGCTTCCGGTCGCCGATCACGAAGATCGGGTGGCCGGTCAGCCGCGTGTAGTCGACGTCCCACAGCCATGAGGTGTCGGTGCCGTCGGCCCCGCGCGCGTTCACGGACAGGATCACCGGCGTGGGCGGCGGGTCGATCAGGGAGAACGTCTCCAGCCAGCCGGCCGGGTTCTTCGCCAGCAGCAGCCGCAGGTCACGACCCTGGAACTGGACGACGTCGTACCGCCCTGCGACGGCCTGCACCTGGTACATCCGCTCCAGGGCCACCTGCGGAGGCACCCCGAAGACGGCGGCGACGGCCGCGGAGCTGGCCGCGTTCGCCTTGTTGGCGCGGCCCGGCAGCTGCAGGTGGATCGGCCAGGCGGACCCGTGCGGGTCGAGGACGTGGTCCCCGGACAGCGCCCAGGCCGGGGTCGGCCGGCGGAAGCCGCACTCGCCGCAGAACCAGTCGTCACCGGGCCGCTGCATCACGCCGCCGCAGGACGGGCAGGACCAGGCGTCGTCCTTCCACATCTGTCCGGCTGCGACCCAGATCACATTCGGGGAGGAGGAGGCGGCCCACACGACCAGCGGGTCGTCGCAGTTGGCGACGATGACGGCCTTGGAGCCGGCCAGACCCTCGCGCCAGTTCTCGGCCAGCATCCGGGTCTCGGCGGCGCGGTCCAGCTGGTCGCGGGAGAGGTTCAGCAGGGCGATGCACTTCGGGCTGGTGTCCCGGGCCACACCGGCCAGGTACTTCTCGTCGACCTCGATGACGCCGAACTTGGCTTCCGAACCGCCCGCGAGCGCGGAGGTGATGCCGGCCGGCATGTTGGCGCCGAGCGCGTTCGAGACGACCTGGCCCGCGGCGCCCAGCGCCTCCGCGATGAGCCGGGTGGTCGTGGTCTTGCCGTTGGTCGCCGACACCAGGACGACGTCCAGGTTCTGGGCGAGCCGGGCGAGCAGGTCGGGGTCGAGTTTCAGTGCGACCCGGCCACCGATCACCGATCCGCTGCCGCGTCCCGCTGCACGCGATGCCGCAGCGACCGCCTTGCCCGCGGTCACGGCCAGCTTGGCCCGCGGCGTGAGCGGGTCCGAGTTGCCTGCCATCAGTTCTCGATCCTCCTTGCGTACGCGCCGCGCCTCGCCTGAGCCATCCGGCAACGTGGTGTGGACCTCAGCCTATCGAGATCCGTTCGCACACCCGAATCCCGGCCCATGTCTGTGCGGCGGGCATGGGCTGAACGAACCGTACCCTTGCCGTCATGCGACACGGCTCGATCCCGGGCGCCCGCGGGCGCGTCCGGCCCCTTTCCCTGCTCCATGACCCCGTCCTGCACGAGCCCTGCCGGGACGTGACGGACTTCGGCCCCGAACTCGGCGCACTCGTCGAGGACTTGTTTGCGACCATGTACGCGGCCCAGGGGGTGGGCCTGGCCGCGAACCAGATCGGCGTGCCGCTGCGGGTGTTCGTCTACGACTGCCCCGACGACGAGGACGTGCGTCACCTCGGGCACGTGGTCAATCCGCGCCTGGTGGAGACGGACGGCGTGGTGATCCGGGGCCCGGAGGGCTGTCTGTCCCTGCCGGGCCTGGAAGCGGGCACGGAGCGCTACGACCATGCGGTGGTCGAGGGCTTCACGGCGGCCGGGGAGCCGGTCACCGTGCACGGCACGGGTTTCTTCGCCAGGTGCTTGCAGCACGAGCACGACCACCTGGAGGGCACGGTGTACGCGGACCACCTGACGGGCCGGCGTCACCGCAGACTGATGAGACAAATCTCCCGATCTTCCTGGCACCGGCCCGGTGGTCTCGTCTGAGGGAGCGGGGTCAGAACCCCGGACCCCCGATCTTGTCCCCGGCCGCGGCGAGGCGTCCCCACAGCAGATCTGCGAGCGACCTCACCAGTTCGGCACGGGAACACGGCCGCTCTCCCAGCCACCAGTCACCCGCCGCGTGCATCATCCCGACAATGCCGTGTCCCCACACCCGGGCCAGCTGCTGACTGCCGGGCCCGAGGTCCAGCCGGTCCTCGATGACCTGAGCCAGCTCCTCACCCATGCGCCGGAGCAGCGGGGCGCTGTGCTTGCCGACGTCGAACCCCTGGTCGCCGCTCCCGCCGCCCTCCGCCGGATGCATGAGGAACCGGTACACCTGAGGTCGTGCCTCGATCGCCGCCAGGTAGGTGTCCAGCGTGGACTCCACCCGCTCCCGCCGCTCGGCAGGAGCGTCCAGTGCCGCCCGCAGGGAATCGAGCAGCGCGTCCGTGTGCCGCTTGGCCAAGGCCGCGTAAAGCCCGCCCTTGTCTCCGAAGTGGCGGTACAGGATCGGCTTCGTGATACCCGCCTCCGCGGCGATGGCGTTCATCGACGCCTGCGGGCCGTCACGGAGCACCACCCGGTCGGCGGCCTCCAGCAGCTCGCGCCGTCGGCGGTCGGCGGACCTCTGCTGATCGGTCCGCTGCGTGGTGTCCATGTGCTCTCCCCACCCGTGCTGATTCGGTGACGCCTGCGCAAACTAACACTGTCCATGCCCCTGACATCGAACGGGATGCTGAGGCGTCATCGGGAGTTGACTTTTCCTACCCGTCGGTAACACACTCAGGTTACCGCTAGTAACACTGTACGTACCGCCGCTGGAGGGGACATGGCCGAGTTCACCATGGAGCTCAACGACGAACAGAAGGAGGTCCGGGACTGGCTGCACGGATTCGCCGCCGACGTCATCCGCCCCGCGGCCGCCGAATGGGACGAGCGTGAGGAGACTCCCTGGCCGGTCATCCAGGAGGCCGCGAAGGTCGGCATCTACTCCCTCGACTTCTACGCGCAGCAGTACTTCGACTCCACCGGCCTCGGTATTCCCATGGCCATGGAGGAGCTGTTCTGGGGCGACGCTGGTATCGCACTCTCCATTGTGGGCACCGGACTCGCCGCCGTGGGCGTTCTCGCCAACGGAACCGAGGAGCAGATCGGCACCTGGATACCCCAGATGTACGGCGACGCGAACGATGTCAAGGTCGCCGCGTTCTGCTCCTCCGAGCCCGACGCCGGCTCCGACGTCTCCTCCATGCGTACGCGTGCGGTGTACGACGAGGCCAAGGACGAGTGGGTGATCAACGGCACGAAGACCTGGGCGACCAACGGCGGCATCGCCAACGTCCATGTCGTCGTCGCGGTCGTCGACCCGGAGCTGGGCTCCAAGGGCCACGCCTCCTTCATCGTCCCGCCGGGCACGCCGGGCCTCGCCCAGGGGCAGAAGTTCAAGAAGCACGGCATCCGTGCCTCGCACACCGCCGAGGTCGTCCTGGACAACGTCCGCGTCCCCGGTTCCTGCCTGCTCGGCGGCAAGGAGAGGCTGGACGAGCGGCTCGCCCGGGCCCGCGAGAAGGCCAAGGCAGGCGGTGAGCGGGTGAAGAACGCGGCGATGGCGACCTTCGAGGCTTCGCGGCCGGCGGTCGGCGCCATGGCCGTGGGCACGGCCCGGGCCGCGTACGAGGTCGCCCTCGACTACGCCAGGACCCGTGAGCAGTTCGGGCGGCCGATCATCGACAACCAGGGCGTCGCCTTCCAGCTCGCGGACATGCGGACGCAGATCGACGCGGCTCGTCTGCTGGTGTGGCGGGCCTCGTGGATGGCGGTGAACGGCAAGCCGTTCACCGCGGCCGAGGGGTCGATGTCCAAGCTCTTCGCCAGCGAGACCGCGAAGACGGTGACCGCGCAGGCGATTCAGATCCTCGGCGGCAACGGGTACACGCGTGAGTACCCTGTCGAGCGGATGCACCGGGACTCGGCGATCTACACGATCTTCGAGGGGACGAGCGAGGTTCAGCGGCTTGTCATCGCGCGGACCCTGGCCGGGATGCCGATTCGGTAGCGTCCCGGGGAACGCGCGATCCGGGCCGCGGTTCGTCGTGGCCGGTCGCGCCCAGCGGGGCAGGGCCGCATGTCGCATGCGGCCCCGCCCCGCTGGGCCGGGACACTCACCTGTGCTTCAAAGGCGTGAGTTGTTCGATGTCGTAACGCTTGCGCAGGTCCTCGATCGCGGCGTGGTCCGGCGGACCCCCGTTCCCCAGGATCTCCAGCAGCTCCTCGAAGTAGCGCTCG
Organism: Streptomyces sp. NPDC101151; assembly: GCF_044768335.1. NCBI lineage: Bacteria > Bacillati > Actinomycetota > Actinomycetes > Kitasatosporales > Streptomycetaceae > Streptomyces > Streptomyces sp. NPDC101151. The sequence continues at coordinate 185,994 of NZ_JBIWPP010000017.1, forward strand.
TGGTCGGGCGGGGGAGACGCCTGGAAGAACATCTTCGCCGGCGCGTCCGTCGGGTTCGCGAAGGCGTGGGGGCAGCCCGGGGGCACGACGATGACCGTACCCGGGGTCGCGCGGACCACCCGGCTGCCCGAACTCGACTCCCACCTCTGCCAGTTGTCGGGGGTGCGGATGCGCGGCTCGAAGGCGAGCACGTCCAGTTCGCCTTCGAGGACGTAGAACAACTCCTCGCTGCGCGTGTGCACATGGGCGCCGACGTCGAAGCCCGGCGGTACGTCCACTTCGAAGGTGGAGGCCATCCGCGAGTGGGTGCCGGTCACCTTGAACGTCACACGCTGGGCGGGCGTCTCGACGACCCGGCCGTGGCCCGGCGGTACGAGCAGCCCTTCGGTCCGCCTGTGCGCCACTCCACGGGCCGCGGGTCCTTCGGGCGCGGCCAGCCCCTCGGTCGTCATCGGTCGCTCACCACGTCACGGGCAGGGCCTCGGGCCCCCGGATCAACGCGCCCTTCCTGAAGGGCACCTGGCGGGGCGGTACGGCGAGCTTCAGACCCGGTACCCGGTCCAGCAGGGCGTCGACCAGCAGCTCGGACTCCAGCCGGGCGAGCTGGCCGCCCGGGCAGTAGTGCGGGCCGAAGCCGAACGCCACATGCGGATTGGGGCTGCGGGAGAAGTCGATGGTCTCCGGCTCGGGGAAGACCTCCGGGTCGCGGTTGGCGGCCAGGTAGGAGACGTAGACCGCGTCGCCCGCGCGGATCCGCACGCCTCTGATCTCCACGTCCTCCAGGGCGATCCGGGAGAGACCGACGGCGTTGCGGTGCGGGATGTAGCGCAGCAGTTCGTCGATCGCCTTCGGCCGGATCATCGGGTCGGAGCGCAGTCGTGCGACCAGGTCGGGACGGGTCAGCAGCAGATAGAACAGCTGCCCGCTGTTGTTGGTGACCGCCTCGCCGCCGATCTGGAGGAGGACGGCCAGACCGACGGCCTCCTCCAGGGTGATCTCGTCCCGGCCCACCGCGGCGCCGAGCAGCGAGGCGACGTCCTCGCCCGTGCTGCCCTCGCGCAGCTCGACGAGGTCGGAGAAGTAGGCGCTCATCTCGCGCTTGGCGTTCTCGCTGACCTCCTTGCCGTGCGCGGAGGACAGGATCAGCTGGGTCCAGATGTGCATGCCGTGCCGGTCGGCCGCCGGGACACCCGTCAGCTCGCAGATCACCGCGATCGGGAAGGGGCTGAGGACCGCCGCCGTGAGGTCGGCGGGCGGGCCGTTGCGGAGGAGTTCGTCGACCAGCCGGTCCAGCATGGCGCGCGCCTGGTCACGGATCCGCTCCACGCCCTTCGCGGTGAACGCGGAGGCGACCGAGCGGCGCAGCCGGGTGTGGTCGGGCGGGTCCAGGAAGCCGACCGCGCCCCGGTCCGGGATGAAGTGCGGGGCGAGCCGGGTGACCTGGCTGCCGATGACCGCCTCGCGGCTGAAGCGGGGGTCGTTGGTCACCATGCGTACGTCGTCGTACCGGGTGACCAGCCATGCCCCGCCCTCACCGTTGGGCAGCTGGATGCGGGTGACCGGGCCCTCGCGCATCAACTCGGCCAGCACCGGGTCGAAGTCCGTCCCGGTCAGGTCGACGGCCGGCCAGTGCCGGATCGGGGGCAGGGTCTCGGGGAGGGTCTCGTCGATCATCGTGTCCTCTCGCCGTCCTGGATCCAGCGGCCCACCGTCATCTCGGCGGTGATGCCGGGACCGAACCCGGCCAGCAGTCCGCGCGCCCGGTGCTCGGCACCGCCCTCCTCGAACAGCCGCCGCAGCGCGTCCAGCACGACGGCGCTGGCGATGTTGCCGTAGTCGGTGAGCGTGGCCCGGCTGAACCGGAACGCGTGCGGGTCGACCTGCAGGAACTTGCTGAGGTCGTCGAGGATGCGGGGCCCGCCCGCGTGGATGATGTAGAAGTCCAGGTCGGCGGCGTCCCAGCCGTGGTTGCCCGCGAGGTCCTGGAGCGCCGGGGCGAGCGGCTCCATGGTGGTCGGAACCCGCTTGTCCAGCAGGAAGTGGAACCCGGTGGCCCGGACGTCGTACGCGATCCAGTCCTCGGTCTTGGGGATCAGATACGAGCCGTTGCGCTCCAGCTGCACGCCCGTGCCGCCGCGGCCGCGCACCACGGCCGCGGCGATGCCGTCGCCGAACAGGCCGTTGGACAGCAGTGAGCCGACGCCCAGGTCGGTGGGCTGGTAGCACAGCGAGCAGAACTCGCAGGCCACTATCAGCGCGTTGGCCTCCGGATAGGCCGAGCAGAAGTCGTGGGCCCGGTTGATGGCCGCGCCTCCGGCCGCACAGCCCAGCTGGGCGATGGGCAGCTGACGGGTGTTGGACGCAAAGTCCATCTCGTTGATCAGCCACGCGGTCAGCGAGGGCATCATGAAGCCGGTGCACGACACGTAGATGATGACATCGATGTCAGCGGTCATCAGTTCGGCGTCGTCGAGCGCCCGCTGGATCACCGCGGGCACCCGGGCCTTGGCTTCTCTCTCGTAGAGCTTGTTGCGGTCTTCGAACCCGGGGTGCTTCAGGGTTTCCTCGATGGGCTGCACGATGTGCCGGGTGCGGACGCCCGTGTTCTCGATCAGCCGGAGGGCCAGCGGGAGCTGTGGGTGGTCCGCGTGGTGCGTACGTGCCAGCTCCAGCGTTTCCTCCATCGTGATCACGTGTTCTGGTACCGACACCGAGGGTCTGCACAAAGTCGCCATGAGCCGTCCCTGCTTTCGCCGTCCGGCAGGCCTGCGCCCACCGGATCAGAAGGTGGTCCACTCAGGTTCACCCGAGGGGGCGACGATCTCTCGTCGGATTACTCCGAATCGGGGACAAGGGGTAGGGATCGGATCTGGAATCCGCATGCCCCCAAGGAGGACCCGATGCCCCTCTCGGCCGCCGAACTACTGGCCTCGGCCACTGCCCGACTCGCCCCGGACCCGCAGTCCAACCGCGTCGTCCCGCGGATCGCCCGAGGGGCGGCGCATCGAGACACCCTCGCCGCCCTGGCGCTGGAGCAGCAGTGGGTGATCGCCGCGGACCGTCGCTCCTTCCTTCATCTGGCGGAACGCACGGACGACACCCCCGAGGCAGCCGCCTTCTTCACCTCGCTCGCCGAGGGCGAGGCACTGGCGGCGGAACAGCTGACCGCGTTCGCGGTGGCAGCCGGCGTGACCGAGGAGCAAAGCCGCTCCCACATCCCCCGACCCGGTGGTCAGGCCTACCCCGCCTACGTGGCCTGGCTCGCCCTCAACGCCTCACCGGCGGACGTGGTCCTGGCGCTCACCGCCAACTTCTCGGCGTGGGGCGGCTATTGCGCGGGCATCGCCGAGGGCCTGCGCCGTCACTACGGCTTCCCGGACGAGGCGTGCGCCTTCTTCGACTTCTTCGCGGAACCGGCGCCCGACCTGGACACACAGGCGACGGCTGCGGTCCAGGCAGCCCTGGACACCGGCCGTCTGAACACGGGCCTGGCACACACTTACGGAAGCCTGCTCCAGTCCTACGAGGCGATGTTCTGGGAATCGCTGGGGGAGGCTCCCTAGCTACGGCGCCCCGCTGCTGTGGGCGATACAGGCCACGTCGATGCGGTCCGCGAGTTTCGCCAGCTCAATGGTCAACGCGGCCACCGTGTCCTCGTCGAGTCCCTGCTCCCCGGCCTCGACGAGATGCAGCCACCGTCCGCCCACGGTCCGCAACAACTTACTCACGTCGGACGCAGCCACCTGCAAGGTACCGCGGTTGTCGACGATCAGGGGCAGAGTCACTTCGCGGTTCACAAACGGGATGGTAGCCGCGCAGTGCTCACGCACCCTGCCAAACCGTGGTGATGTTGCAGAACTCCCGGATTCCGTGCCCGGACAGCTCACGGCCGTAACCGGAACGCTTCACTCCGCCGAACGGGAACGCCGGATGGGAGGCGGTCATCCCGTTGACGTACACGCCACCCGCCTCCAGTTCCCGTGCGAACCGCTCCACCTCGTTCTCGTCCCGCGTCCACACGTTCGAACTCAGCCCGAACGGCGAATCGTTGGCGATCAGGACCGCCTCGTCCAGGTCGCCGGCCCGGTACAGCGTGGCGACCGGCCCGAACGCCTCCTCGCGGTGGATGCGCATCTCCCGGGTGATGCCCGCCAGCACGGTCGGCGGGTAGTACCAGCCCGGGCCGTCCGGACGCTCGCCGCCGCACAGCACCTGGGCCCCGCTCCGCTTCGCGTCGTCGACCAGTTCCTCCAGGTCGCTCCGCCCCTGCTCGCTGGCGAGCGGTCCGACCTCGGTGTCCTCCTCCAGCGGGTCGCCGGTCCTGAGCGCCTTCATGCCCGCGACGAACTTCTCGGCGAAGGCGTCGTACACGTCGGTGTGCACGATGAACCGCTTGGCCGCGATGCACGACTGCCCGTTGTTCTGCACCCGTGCGGTCACGGCGACCTGCGCCGCCCGGTCGAGGTCGGCGGAGGGCATGACGACGAACGGATCGCTGCCGCCGAGCTCCAGCACCGTCTTCTTGATCATCTCGCCGGAGGTGGCGGCGACGGCGCGTCCGGCCGGCTCGCTGCCCGTGAGCGTCGCCGCCTTCACCCGCTCGTCGCGCAGGATGGCGTCGACCGCTCCCGAGCCGACCAGCAGCGTCTGGAAGCAGCCCTCCCTGAAGCCCGCCCGGTGGAACAGGTCCTCCAGATACAGAGCCGTCTGGGGGACGTTCGAGGAGTGCTTGAGCAGGCCCACGTTGCCCGCCATGAGCGCGGGCGCGGCGAAGCGGATCACCTGCCAGAGCGGGAAGTTCCACGGCATCACCGCGAGGACGGGCCCGAGCGGGCGGTAGCGCACCCGGACCCGGGAGGCACCGGAGTCCCGCACGTCCGGCTCGGCCGGTTCCTCGTCGGCCAGCAGTCCCTCGGCGCGCTCGGCGTACCAGCGCATCGCCTTGGCGCACTTCGCCGCCTCCGCGCGGGCCTGTTTGACCGGCTTGCCCATCTCGGTGGTCATGACCTGGCCGATCTCCTGGAGGTCCTCGTCCAGCAGGTCGGCAGCCTTGTTCAGCAGTCGGGAGCGTTCGGCGAACGTGGTCGTCCGGTAGGTGCGGAACGTGGCCTCGGCGAGCTGGAGCCGGCGTTCCAGCTCCTCCTCGCCCATGGCCTCGTACGTCTTGAGCGTCTCGCCGTTCGCCGGGTTCACCGTCGCGATGGGCATGGCTGACCTCCCTGGGAGCGGGCTTGCTTCGACCTTCGCGCGCGGTGCTGCGGATCGCAACGCGTAGGCGCCTGTTCAGCGCGAGTGCTGCGCCAGCCGGTCGAGAAACGCGGCCTGCGCCGGGACGATCACCTCGCGGGCCCGGTCGAGAGCGAACCACGCCACCCGGTCCAGCTCCGGGAACTCCTGCGTCCGGCCGGACCGCGGCGGCCACTCCATGGTGAACGTGCCGGGGTCGATCGTCTCCGGGTCCAGGTCGGCCTCGATCGCCCACGCGGTGACGATCTTGCCGTTGGCCTGTGCGACCTCGCCCAGCGGTACGGCCTCCCCGTCGGGCGGCGCCAGCCCCAGTTCCTCCCGGAACTCGCGGCGGGCCGCGTCCCAGGCGGGCTCGTCGGGCTCGTACTCGCCCTTGGGCACGGACCAGGCGCCCGCGCCCTTCTTCGCGAAGAACGGTCCGCCCATATGGCCGAGCAACACCTCCAGTCCCTCGTCGGTGTGCCGGAACAGCAGCAGTCCCGCACTGCGCTTCGTCGTCCGCACCGTCACGGGTTGACCTCCGGGTGGGCCGCCAGCAGGGCCTCCACCGTATCGGCCTCCCCGGGTCCTTTGTCCTCCCGATAGCGGACCACGCGTGCGAAGCGCAGGGTGACGCCGGCCGGGTAGCGGGAGGAGCGCTGCAGGCCGTCGTAGGCGATCTCCACGACGAGTTCGGGACGCACGGTGACCACCCGGCCGTCGTCCTCGACGGCCAGCTCCCGGAGCTTGTCCGTCTGCCAGGCGAGCATCGCGTCGGTCATCCCCTTGAAGGTCTTGCCGAGCATCGCGAAGGAGCCGTCCGGGTTGCGGGCACCGAGGTGGAGATTGGAGAGCTTGCCGGTGCGGCGGCCGTGGCCCCACTCGGCGGCCAGCACGACCAGGTCGAGCGTGTGCACGGGCTTGACCTTCAGCCAGGACGCGCCGCGCCGGCCCGCGCTGTAGGGAGCGTCCAGCGCCTTGACGACCACGCCCTCGTGGCCGCGGGCCAGTGTGTCAGCGAGGAACCGCTCCGCCTCGGGGATGTGCTGCGGCCCCGACGCCACGGTCCGGCGGACCCGCATCGGTCCGGGCACCAGATCGGCCAGCAGCGCGTGCCGTTGCGAGAACGGGAGGTCGAGCAGATCCTGGCCGCCGACCAGGAGCGCGTCGAAGAAGACAGGGGAGACGGGCACTTCCTGGGCCGCCCTCGCCACGTCGGTCCGGGAGCCGACCCGGCCCGCCGTCTCCTGGAAGGACCGGGGCCGGCCGTCCGCGGCGAAGGAGATCACCTCGCCGTCGAGAACGAACCGCTCGCTCGCCAACCCCAGGGCGGCGCGGGTCACTTCGGGCAGCCGGTCGGTGATGTCGTCCAGGGTGCGGGTGTGGATCCGCACCGTGCTGCCGTCCCGGTGGACCTGCACGCGGATACCGTCCAGCTTCTCCTCCACCGCGCACGCGCCCAGCTTCTCCACCGCCTCGGCGACCGAGGAGGCGCTGTGCGCCAGCATCGGCAGCACCGGGCGGCCGACGGTGAGCCGGAACCGCTCCAGCGACCCGGGTCCCTCGGCGAGCAGGGCCTGGGCCACCGTCTGCAGCGACCCGGCGAGCATCACCGCCCGCCGCACCTCCGCCGGGTCCGCGCCGGTCGCCTGGGCGAGACCCTCCACGGCGACCGCGTCCAGCGCGCCCTGCCGGACCTCGCCGGTGAGCAGACCGAGCAGGAAGCGCTGTTCCTCCTCGGTGGCCGCGCCCATCAGCTCGCCGACGATCCGGGCGCGTTCCGTCTGGGAGCCGGGCCCGGACACCTTGCCCAGCTCGCTGAGCCGCGCGTCGACCTCCCGCACGGTGAGGGAGGGCCCGGCGGCCGGCGCGACCGGGCGGCCCAGCACCTTCCAGCCGACCCCGAGCCGCCCCTGGGGGAGGCGTCCGGCCAGGTAGGGGATGACGATCGGCACGTCGTCCGCGTCGGCGTCCCGGAACAGCTCCGCGAGCAGAGCGGTCTTGCGGGACCGGGCCGCCGTCGCGGCGACCTCACGGGACACCTGCGCGAGCCGGGTCAGCAGCATGCAGTCATGGTGCACCGGTGGCCCTGGGGTGTCTTCTGGATCAGGCCGACGACAACGCGGCCGAGGGTGCCCTCCCCCGCCCTTCAGGCAGTGGAGGAGGGCGTGTCGCCCCCGCGTCGCCGGCCTGATCCAGAAGACACGACATGGGCTCTACACCCGCGCGGCCGCGTCGAGATCCGCGAACAGCAGCTCCCCGTTGATCGCCGCCCCGGCCCGGTAGCCACGGCTGGCCGAGTTCACCACCTGCTCGGCGAAGCCGCTGGCGTTGCCCGCCGCCCACAGGCCCGGCACGGTCGTCAGGCCCCGCTCGTCGATCACCGGGAAGCTGCCGAAAGGTGTCTCGCGCAGCTCGGCGCCGAGCCGGACGAGCAGGTCGTTCTGCGGCACGGCACGCGGGGCGACGTACAGCACGGCACGGTCGTGGACCGTTCCGTCCGCGAGCCGCACCCCGGTGAGCCGGTCCTCCGCGGCGAGCACCTCCGCCACCTCGCCGGGTACGACCAAGACCCCGGCGGCGGCCAGCCGGCGCAGGTCCTCGTCCGTCAGCTCCGTCTCCCGCACCCGGTGCAGGAACAACCGCACGTCGTCGGTCCACTGGGTGACCATCAGCGCCTGATGCACGCTCAGCGGGCTGGTGGCGAGCACACCGGTCGCCCGGTCGCGGACCTCCCAGCCGTGGCAGTACGGGCAGTGGACCACGTCCTGGCCGAAGCGCTCGGCCAGGCCCGGGAGCGGCGGCAGCTCGTCCTTCAGACCGGTCGCGACGACCAGCTGCCGCGCCCGCACGGTACGGCCGCTCGCCAGTGACAGGGTGAAGTCGTCGCCCTTGGCCGCGTCCACGACCCGGTCCCGGACCAGCCGCACTCCGTACCGGGCGATCTCCTCGCGCCCGATCTCCAGGAACTCGCCGGGTGACATGCCGTCCCGGGTCAGGTAGCCCTGCAGGTGTGCGGACGGCGCGTTGCGCGGCTCGCCCGCGTCGACCACCAGCGTGCGGCGCCGGGCGCGGCCCAGCACCAGCGCGGCGGACAGGCCGGCCGCGCCGCCCCCGACGACGACCACCTCACAGCTCTCGTCGAGCCTTTCGGTCATGGTGACCACCTCCGCGGCCGACGGTCGCCCAGGCGCTGCCGTATTGACAAATATCTTTGCCGAATCTGCAATTCAGGTATGAGTACCGAGAGCACCGACGACGTGCTGGCGGGTGTGGGCCCGAGGCTGCGGCGGATACGCAAGGAGCGGGAGGTGACCCTGGCGGCACTGTCCGAGGCGACCGGCATCTCCGTCAGCACCCTGTCCCGGCTGGAGTCGGGCCTGCGCAAGCCCAGCCTGGAGCTGCTGCTGCCCATCGCCCAGGCCCACCAGGTGCCGCTCGACGAGCTGGTCGGCGCGCCGCCCATCGGTGATCCCCGGGTGCGGGCGAAGCCCGTCGAGCGGTACGGCCGCACGTTCTGGCCGCTGACCCGCCAGCCCGGCGGCCTTCAGGCCTTCAAGGTCGTCGAACCGCAGCGCAAACTGGACCCGGAGCCGCGCACCCACGAGGGCTACGAGTGGCTGTATGTGCTGGCGGGGCGGCTCCGGCTGGTGCTCGGCGAGCACGACGTGGTGCTGTCGGCGGGGGAGGCGGCCGAGTTCGACACCCGGGTGCCGCACTGGTTCGGATCGACGGGGGAGGGGCCGGTGGAGTTCCTGAGCCTGTTCGGGCCGCAGGGGGAGCGGATGCACGTACGGGCGCGGCCGACTCGCACGTGACGTACCCGACTGTTTCCCGATCGGCAAGCGACCGCTTAGTATGCGATCGGAACCCGGTCAGACGAAGCAGTCCCGTGGAGGCCCCGCATGCAGGCATGGCAAGTGCACGAGAACGGCGAGCCGAGCGAGGTGATGCGCCTGGCGCAGGTGGAGCGGCCCACGCCCGGCGACGGCCAGGTGCTGCTCCGCGTGCGTGCCGCCAACATCAACTTCCCGGACGCACTGCTGTGCCGGGGCCAGTATCAGATCCGGCCGCCGCTGCCCTTCACGCCCGGCGTGGAGATCTGCGCCGAGACCGGGGACGGCCGCCGGGTGATCGCCAACCCCGCGCTGCCGTACGGCGGTTTCGCCGAGTACGCGGTCGCCGACGCCCGCGCCCTGCTGCCCGCGCCCGAGTCGCTGGACGACGCCGAGGCAGCCGCGCTGCACATCGGCTATCAGACGGGCTGGTTCGGCCTGCACCGCCGGGCCCGCCTGGAGGCGGGAGAGACCCTGCTCGTGCACGCCGCCGCCGGCGGAGTCGGCAGCGCGGCCGTGCAGCTCGGCAAGGCGGCCGGGGCCACCGTGATCGGCGTGGTCGGCGGTGCCGACAAGGCCGCCGTCGCCCGGGAGCTGGGCTGTGACGTGGTCGTCGACCGCCGCGGCGAGGATGTCGTCGCGGCCGTGAAGGAGGCCACCGGCGGCCGGGGCGCCGATGTGATCTACGACCCCGTCGGCGGCGCGGCCTACGCCCAGTCCGCCAAGCTCGTCGCCTTCGAGGGCCGGATCGTCGTCGTCGGCTTCGCCAGCGGCACCATCCCGAGCCCCGCGCTCAACCATGCCCTGGTGAAGAACTACTCGATCCTCGGCCTCCACTGGGGCCTGTACAACACCAAGAACCCGAAGCTGATCCTGCACTGCCACGAGCAGCTCACCGAGCTGGCCGCGCGGGGCGCGATCAAACCGCTGGTGAGCGAGCGGGTACCGCTGTCCGGGGCCGCAGCCGCCGTGCAGCGGGTCGCCGACGGTGTGACCACCGGCCGGGTCGCCGTACTGATGGAGAACGGAGCCGCCGCATGACCGACGCCGACGAACTGCGCCGCCTCACCAGGGAGCTGCTGGCCGCGCATCCGCCCGCCACGACCGATCCCCTGGACTTCCTGCGAGCCCGCTTCGACGCCGGGCTGGCCTGGGTGCACTACCCCGAGGGTCTCGGCGGACTGGGCGCCGCGCGCTCCCTGCAGGCCGTGGTGGACGCCGAGCTGGAGGCCGCGGGCGCCCCCGACAACGACCCGCGGCGCATCGGCATCGGCCTCGGCATGGCCGCGCCGACCGTCCTGCGGTACGGCACCGAGGAGCAGAAGCGGCGCTATCTGCGGCCCCTGTGGACCGGCGAGGAGGTCTGGTGCCAGCTGTTCAGCGAGCCGGGCGCCGGTTCCGACCTGGCCGCGCTCGGCACCCGGGCCGTCCGTGAGGATGGGGGCTCCGCCCGCTCGGGCGGAGCCGAGGGCGGGGGAGACTGGGTGGTCAACGGGCAGAAGGTGTGGACGTCCAGCGCCCACATCGCCCGCTGGGCCATCCTCATCGCCCGCACCGACCCGGACGTGCCCAAGCACGCGGGCATCACGTACTTCATCTGCGACATGACCGACCCGGGCGTCGAGGTGCGGCCGCTGCGCCAGATCACCGGCGAGGCCGAGTTCAACGAGGTCTTCCTCACCGGCGTCCGCATCCCCGACTCCCGGCGCCTCGGCGAGGTCGGCGACGGCTGGCGGGTCGCCCAGACCACGCTGATGAACGAGCGCGTCTCCATCGGCGGCATGCGCCTGCCCCGGGAGGGCGGCATGATCGGCCCGGTCGCCGCGACCTGGCGCGAACGCCCCGAACTGCGCACACACGACCTGCATCAACGCCTCCTGAAGCTGTGGGTGGAGGCCGAGGTCTCCCGTCTCACCGCCGACCGGCTGCGCCAGCAGCTGGTCGCCGGCCAGCCCGGCCACGAGGGCTCCGGCATGAAGCTCGCCTTCGCCCGCCTCAACCAGGAGATCAGCGGCCTGGAAGTCGAACTCCGGGGCGAGGAAGGCCTGTGGTACGACGACTGGACCATGCGCCGCCCCGAGCTGGTGGACTTCACCGGCCGTGACGCCGGATACCGCTACCTCCGGTCCAAGGGCAACAGCATCGAGGGCGGGACCAGCGAGGTCCTGCTGAACATCGTCGCCGAGCGTGTCCTGGGCCTGCCCGCCGAGCCGCGCACCGACAAGGACGTCGCATGGAAGGACCTGGCCCGATGAGCACACAGCCGGATCTTCTCTACTCCGAGGAGGAAGAGGCACTGCGCGCCGCGGTCCGCGACCTGCTCACGGACCACTGCGCACCCGCCGACGTGATCGCCCGCACCGAGTCGGGCACCCCGCACGACCTCGCCCTGTGGAAGTCCCTGGCCGACGGCATGGGACTCGCCGGCCTGCTGGTGCCCGAGGCGCAGGGCGGCCAGGGCGCCACTCATCGCGAAGCCGCGGTCGTCCTGGAGGAGTTGGGGCGGGCGATCGCGCCCGTGCCCTACCTCACCAGCGCGGTCGTGGCCACCGAGGCCCTGCTCGCCTGCCGTGACGAGGAGCTGCTGGGCCGCCTGGCCTCCGGACGGACCATCGGCGCCCTCGCGGTCGGGCTGCACTCGGCCCCCGGCGCGGCCGTCGAGGCCGTACGAGTGGACAACGGCACCCTGCACGGGGAGCTGACGGGCATCGCGGACGCGGCCGCCGCCGACGTCCTGCTCGTCCCGGCAGACGACGGCGGGCTGTACGCCGTGACCGCCGACGCGGTGACCGTCACCCCGCAGGTCTCCCTCGACCTGACCCGCCCGCTCGCCACCGTCACCCTCGACGGCGCGCCAGGCCGCCGCCTCGGCGACGCGGAACCCGCCGTGCGGCGGGCCCTGCGCTCCGCCGCCGGACTGCTCGCCTCCGAGCAACTCGGGCTCGCCGACTGGACGTTGACCGAGACGGTCCGGTACCTGAAGGAGCGCAAGCAGTTCAACCGGCCGGTCGGCGGCTTCCAGGCGCTCAAGCACCGGCTCGCCCAGCTGTGGCTGGAGGTCGTCAACCTCCGCGCCGCCGCCCGGGCCGCCGCCGACGCCCTGGCCACCGGCGAGGACACCGACGTCACGGTGGCCGTCGCCCAGGCCTACGCGGCCCCCGTCGCCGTACACGCCGCAGAGGAGGCGCTGCAGCTCCACGGCGGGATCGGGATGACCTGGGAGCACCCCGTGCACCTGTACCTGAAGCGGGCCAAGGCCGACTCGATCGCCTACGGCACCGCGGGCGCCCACCGGGAGGCGCTGGCCGAACTGGTCGACCTCCAGGCACCCTGACCCGTCACGTGTGAAGCCCGCCCCACACCAGGGGCGGGCTTCCTCGTGCCCGCACCGGCCACCAAGTGAACAGAGGGCCGCACTCCGGCCAACTCCCTGTAGGGCTGGGCCTTTTGGGCGGAGAGCGCACGCATACTCTCCCCGGTCCCATCCGGTCCCTCAAGGGAGGCAGCGCATGGCCCTCACCACTCGACGCAGAGCCCTCACCACCCTCGGCGCCGCCCTCGCGGTCGCGGTCGCCCTGCCCGCCGGCCAGGCCCTTGCGGGCGGCGGCCACCGCGGCCCGCGCCCGCTGTGGGAGGCGCACGCCCACAACGACTACGAGCACCAGCGCCCCCTCTTCGACGCCCTCGACCACCGCTTCGGCAGTGTCGAGGCCGACATCTTCCTGGTCGGCGACCAGCTGCTCATCGGCCACGACGCCTCCCAGCTGGACCCGACCCGCACCCTGGAGTCGCTCTACCTCGACCCGCTCGCCGCCCGTGTCCGGGCCAACCACGGCTCCGTGTACCGGGGCCGCCGGCGGCCCCTCCAACTCCTCGTCGACATCAAGACCGAGGGCTCCTCGACATACCTCGAACTCGACCGGCACCTCAGGCGCTACACGCACCTGTTCACCCGGTACGCGCACGGCCGTGTCCACCCCGGACCGGTCACCGCCGTCATCTCCGGCGACCGGGCGGCCCGTACGCCCATGGAAGCCCAGACCGAGCGCCGTGCCTTCTACGACGGCCGGCTCACCGACCTCGGCAGCGCGGCCCCCGCCTCCTTCGTCCCGCTGATCAGCGACAACTGGACGCTGAACTTCACCTGGTCGGGCCGGGGCACCTTCCCGGCCGCCGAGCGGCAGAAGCTGCGGAGCATCACCGGTGCCGCCCACGCCCGTGGGCAGCAGATCCGGTTCTGGGCCACCCCGGACGCGGCGGGTGCGGCCCGCGACGCCCTGTGGTCCGAACTGCTGGCGGGTGGTGTCGACTACCTCAACACCGACGACCTCGCCGGCCTCGAGGCCTTCCTCGACGCACACCTGTACGCATAACACCACACGATCGGAGGACATGTCAGCCGCCCGGACGAACCCCCCGCTACGCCACACTTGCGGCCGAACGCCACTCAAGGGGGCGTGGCGGAGGAGGTTCCCGATGGCTGTTTCCATCTCTGTGGTGCTGTTGCTCCTGATCATTGCCGTGATCTTCATGCGCAACGGCGCGCTGAAGGTCTCGCACGCCCTGGTCTGCATGCTGCTCGGCTTCTACCTGGCCAGCACCAGCATGGCGCCCACCATCCACAGCGGACTCACCGCGACGGCCGACCTGGTGAGCAGCCTGCGGCCCTGACCCGCGCGGTCAGGACGAGAACACTCCGATGCCGTTCGGCACGGGCCGTTCGGCCCCGCCGCTCGGGTGGTTGAGGATCGTCACGCCGCTCGCACCCGCGTCGCGGCTGACCATCTCGGACGAGCCGCCGCCGTCGAGGTTGAACGCGTCGGACGCGCCCAGTTCGTCCATGACGGCCGCCTCTTCCGCGATGGTCATGCCGGTCCGGTAGGCGGCGGCCCCGTCCAGCGCGAGCAGCAGCATCCGGTGCCCGCCGCTCGCGAAGCCCACCACGGTGCGCACGGCCGAGGTGGAGTCGTCCAGGCCGGACAGCGGCTTGCCGTCGCGCAGGACCGGGTAGCCGCCGATGGCGAACTCGTACCGGACCTTGGCCGTCGCCGCCACCAGGTCGTGCTTGACGGTGACTTGGTCGCCCACCGACAGCTTGCGCAGCTGCTGCGCACCCTCCTCGCGGCCCACCAGGACCGTGCTGTCCGCGGCGATCGGGCCGCTGCCCGGAGTGTCGGCGACGGAGGCCACCCGGCCGCCCTGCACCTTCACCTCGTAGGTGTCCGTGCTGCATGCCGCCGCCCGGTCGGTGTCCGTGCCGCAGGTGGCGCGCACCCGTGAGACGCTGCCCCACCGGGAGGTGAAGGCGCCGACGGAGTTCTCCGGCAGCGCGTACTGGTTGAGGCCCTTCAGCGGGAGTTGCCCCTCCGGCGTGCTGACCGAGCCGCTGAGCGTGAGACGGTCCAGCCGGGCCCGCCCGTCGGTGTCCACACCGAGGACGTCCTGCGTCGTCGTCCCGGGCGGCAGCGAGGGCCCGAACCGCTGGGCCTTCGGCACCGCCGCCTTGAGCACCTGCCCGCCCGCGATCGCCGGGCCCACCGTCGCACCCGTCGCCTCGACGCCCGGGTGCTGGGTCTCGGTGATGTTGAAGAAGTCGCCGTTGACGCCGGCGACCGCGCCCGCCGAGTCGGCCAGCTTCGAGACGGTCGCGCGGGCGGCGACCGCCCCCGGGTACAACAGGTCCACGCGGACGTGGGGATTGTCCAGGTCGACGGTGAGCAGGTGGGCGTGTGCCTCACCTGCCGCCGCCGAGACGTCGAACTGCCGGTAGGTGACACCCGGTGCGACCCGTCTGCCCTGCGGTACGGCACCGGCCGGTGCCGCCCCCACCAGGGCCGCACCGGCCAGCACACCGAGCGCCGTGAGAACCGTGAGAACCGATCTGCCTGCTGCCGTCTGCCGCCGATCGCGCGCCACCGCGCCCCCTGATGTCTCGTCAACTGTCCCAGGACTCAGGGGAAGTGGACCAGAAAGGGATGGCGTGCGGGGGTGCTAGGCGTCGACGACGCGAGAACGGGTGAGAAAACGCACCCCCTCGGGTGCCTCCAGCGAGAATCCGCTCCCCCGTCCGGGTACCACGTCGACGATCAGGCGGGTGTGGCTCCAGACCTCGTACTGGCTCCTGGACATCCAGAAGGTGACGGGTTCCTCGACGCCCTCCACCGTCAGCTCCGCGAGCAGTACGTCCGAGCCACCGGTACGGAACTCGCCGTCCGGGTAACACATGGGGGCACTGCCGTCGCAGCAGCCGCCGGACTGGTGGAACATCAGCGGGCCGTGCTCGGCATGCAGGCGGCGCAGCAGCTCCGCGGCCTGTGGGGTGAGTTCGACGCGGGGGACTTCCTCTTCCATGGTCACCGTCCTGAAGAGCCGGGGATGCGTCGGAGGCGATCCAGTCTCACGGTTCGTCAGAGGCAAGTCCAGCAGGCGTGCTTCGGCCGGATCGCCGCTCAGCCGTGGCTGAGGACGTTGACCACCCTGCCGTTGGGGTCCCGTACGAAGAACCGCCGTACGCCCCACTCCTCGTCGGTGAGCGGGTGCACGATCTCCGCGCCCCGCTCCCGCATCGCCGCGTACACCGCGTCGACGTCGTCGACCTCGATGCTCAGGTCGGGCACGACGGGTGCGGTGCGGTCCTCGCTGATGAGGCTCAGCTGGACGGCGGGGTTCCCGGCGGAGGCGAGCGTCATGACCCAGCCGAGGTTCATGACCTCCTCCAGGCCCAGCACCCCGTAGAACTCGGCGCTTTCCGGCAGCGCGGTCGACTGGACGTTGGGCACGACTCGGCGTACGTACATCTCGCGGCTCCGTTGGTCGGTCGGACGGTGATGTGCGGCGCGGGCAGCGTATCCGGAGTCGGGAGCCGTCCCCGGCGACGGGTGGGGCACCGCCGCCGGTCCGCCCACCGCGTCCTGTGCCGCCGCCCTTCGGCCGGGAGCCCGGCTGCACGGCTGGGGCCTGGACCCCGGCGCCTTCGGCGCCAAGGCCGGTCGCGGCGGCAGCGCTCGGCCCGGTCGTCGACGGCATCCCGGTGCTCCTCGATCTGTTCGGCGGGCACTCGGCGCCGGCCGGTGCGCGGGCACTGGCTCGCGGGGGTCCACGGCCCCCGGGAGTTCCTTCCGTTCTAGTGGTCGTCGCAACACCCCAGCTCAGGGGATGCGATGGACTTCGAGATTCGGGAGGGGCGCAAGCCTCAGGGGCCCCGCAAGT
>NZ_JBIWPP010000018.1:0-89691 GCF_044768335.1 Streptomyces sp. NPDC101151
GTCGTGCCGTTCTTTTCGACGGTGGAGGGCCGGTTGCTCGACGCGTCGGAACTGGATGCGGGTTACTGGTATCGGAACCTGCGCCGGACGGTGCGTTTTGAGTCTGTGGTGGCGGAGTTGGCCGGGCAGGGTTTTGGCGTGTTCGTCGAGGTCAGTTCGCATCCGGTGCTGGCGATGAGTGTGCAGGAGACGTTGGAGGACCGGGAGCGGTCCGCGGTGGTGGCTGGTTCGCTGCGGCGGGACGAGGGCGGTCTGGACCGCTTCCTTGCCTCCGTGGCGGAGGTGTGGACGCAGGGCGTCGCGGTCGACTGGGGCCAGGTGTTCGCCGGCGCCGGTGCCTCCCGGGTCGAACTGCCGACGTATGCCTTCCAACGCCGCCGCTACTGGCTGCGGGTCGACCCCGCCGCCGCAAGCGACATGAACGCGATCGGGCTGCTCCCCACCACGCACCCGCTCCTCGGCGCGGCGATCGATCTGCCCGAGTCAGGCGAGGTCCTGTTCACCGGGCGGCTGTCGACGCGTACGCAGCCGTGGCTGCCCCAGCTGTCCGCGGGCGCGGACGGAGCCGCGCTCGTCCCCGCGGCCGCCTTCGTGGAGCTGGCGGTCCGTGCGGGCGACGAGGTCGGCTGCGACGTGCTGGAGGAGCTGACGCTCGACACCCCGCTCGTCCTCCCGGAGGACGGCGCCGTCCATCTGCGGGTGCGCGTAGGCGCACCGGACGAGTCCGGCCGCCGTACGCTCGCCGTCCATACCCGGCCGGAGCACGCGGACACACTGGACCCGGCCGTGTGGACCCGCCACGCCACGGGGGCGCTGGTCACCGGCGCCGCGCTCCCGGCGTGGGACCTGGCGGCCTGGCCCCCGGCGGACGCGGCGGCGAACCCGGTGGAGGGCGCGCCCTTCCCCGTGTGGCGCACCGCCGACGAGGTCTTCGCCGAGGTGGCCCTGCCGGCGGAGTGGCAGGCGGAGGCCGCGCGCTTCGGCCTCCACCCGGCGTTGCTGGACGCCGTGCTGGAGACGGCCCGGTTCGCCGAGTTCGCCGCCTCCGGCGACTCGGCGGACCGTACGGGGCCGGACACCGGCAGCACGCTGTGGCTGCCGTCCGTCTGGCGGGGCATGGCGCTGTACGCCGCGGGCGCCGACACCCTCCGGGTCCGGATCGCCGGCGCCGGGCCGGACTCGGTCACCGTCGGGCTCGCCGACGCCACCGGCGCCGCCGTGGCGCACGTGGACGCGCTGACCCTGACCCGCCGGGATGTCGCCGACCTGGTGGCGGAGTCGGGCGCCGAGGTGGCCGGCGGTGCGGGCACGGTGTTGGCGGTCCGCCGCCTTCCGGCGCGCAGGACGGCCGCGGCGGGCGGCGTCTCCGGCGGCCGCCATGGCGGTCAGTCCCTGACATCCCGGCTCGCCGGCCTCCCGGACGCCGAGCGGACCGTGCTCCTCACCGAGGTGGTACGGCACGAGACCGCGGCGGTCCTCGGGCATGCCTCGCCGGACACCGTCGAGTTGGGCCGGGGCTTCTTCGAGCAGGGCTTCAACTCGCTGATGTCGGTGGACCTGCGCAACCGGCTGAGCGCGGCCACCGGGCTGCGGCTGCCGACCGCGTTCCTCTTCGAATACACCATGCCCTCCGCCGTGATCTCCTACCTGCGAGCGGAGTTGGCCGGTACGGACGGCACCGGCACCGCGTCCGGCACGGCCACGGGATCCGGTACGGACGGCGCCGCGCCGGGCGGTGTCACCGCGCTGTACCGGCAGGCGTTCGCCGAGGGCCGGCACACTGCGGGCAATGAGCTGATCATGGCCGCGTCGACGCTGCGTGCCACGTTCGGCAGCAGCACCGCCGAGGACCACGTTCCGGACGCCGTCCGGCTGTCCGCGGGCGGGGCCGGACCCCGGCTGTTCTGCCTCCCGGCAGTGGTGGCGACCGCGGGACCGCAGCAGTACACGCGCTTCGCCGAGTACTTCCGGGACCGCCGGGACGTGACCGTGCTTCCACAGCCGGGATTCCTGCGCGGCGAGCTGCTCCCCGCCGACATCGACGCACTCGCGGAGCTGCACGTGCGGGCGGTGCACCGCACCGCCGGGACGGAGCCGTTCGTGCTCGTCGGGCACTCCGCCGGCGGCCAGATCGCACACGCCGTCAGCTCCCGGCTGGAGCGCCTGGGCACGCCGCCCGCCGCACTGGTCCTCCTGGACGTGCCCTGGCCGGACGACGAGGCCGACGAGAGCGTCGCCGCGGCCATGCTCGGGGTGGTCTTCGACCGCGAGGCCAAACTGGGCGGGGACATCATGAACGACACCCGCGTGACCGCCATGGGCGGTTACCACCGAATTCTCGATGCCTGGCAGCCCGAGCCCATTGAGACGCCCACTTTGCTGGTGCGTGCCACCGAGTCGATGCCGACTGCTTCCGGAGCCCCGGAGGACGGCGCGATGCTGCACGTCACCTGGAAATTGGGCCATACGGTACGAGATGTGCCGGGAAACCACTTCACCATCATCGAGGAATGCGCCGGGTCGACCGCCCGCGTTGTCGAAGAATGGCTCAATGAAATACTGTGACAGCAAAGCAAGTTGAAACGGAGTCAGTAGCTTGAAGCGCCACATCGTATTCTTCGGTGCGCCCTATCAGGGGCATGTGAACCCCACCCTGCCGGTCGTCGCCGACCTGGTGAGCCGCGGCTGCCGGATCACTTATGCGACCACAGAGCAATTTGCCAAGCAGGTGGCGGCCACCGGTGCCGAGACCATCCGCTACGAGTCCGTGTGGCCGGCCAACCGCAGCGTGCCGGCCGAACTGTCGGCCGATGAGCTGGCAAAGGGACCGGTGCAGCATCTGCGCGAGAACATCGCGGCGACGGAGGCCGTGGAGCGGGAACTCGAAGGTGACCTGCCGGATCTCGTGGTCTACGACTCGCTGATGAATTTCGCGGGCCGGGCCCTGGCCGAGAAATGGGAGCGGCCCGCCGCCCAGTCCGTGCCGCTGCTCGCGTCCAATGAGCATTTCTCGGTGCTCCAGGCGCTGGCCGGCGAGTTCCCGGCGTTCGACCCGCAGCACCCGGCTCTCGTCGAGTTCGGTACGAAGCTTGCGGAATTCCGGCTGGGGCACGGGCTCTCCGCACCCGGCCCCGCCGACTTCCTCGCCGCGGCCGAGGACCTCAATGTGGTTTTCGTGGAGAAGGAGTTCCAGCCCGCGGCGGAGACCTTCGACGACCGGTACGTGTTCGTCGGACCCGGCCTGCCCGCCCCGGCCGACCGGGATCCGTGGAGCCCGCCCGCGAGCGGTGCGCCCGTGCTGCTGATCGCCCTGGGCACGCTGTTCAACGAGCGGCCCGAGTTCTACCGCGCGTGCGTCCAGGCGTTCGCGGGGCAGCCCTGGCATGTGGTGCTGGCCACCGGCCATGTGGACCCGGCCGATCTCGGCGACCTGCCGCCCAACTTCGAGGTGCACCGCAGCGTGCCGCAGCTCGCCGTGCTGGAGCGCGCGCGGGTCTTCGTCACCCACGCGGGCCTGCGCAGCACCATGGAGGCGCTGCACTTCGGCACGCCGATGGTCTCCGTGGCACAGTCGGTGGAGCTGGACTTCACCGCACGCCGCACCGCTGAGCTGGGCCTGGGCGTGCGGATCGGCCGCGGCGAGGTCACTCCCGAGGCGCTGCGCGACGCCGTGCGCACGGCCGATGAGGACTTGGGGATCCGGGAGCGGGTCTCCGCCGTGCGGGACCGGGTCCGGGCGGCCGGCGGGGCGACCCGGGCCGCCGACGCCATCGAAGCGTATGTGCGGAGCATCTGACATGGCGGCGGACCAGTGGGCGGGCCGCACGGTCATGGTGACCGGAGGACTCGGCTTCGTCGGCTCCCACTTCGTGGAGGAGCTGCTGGACATGGGGGCCGACGTACTCTGCCTGTACCGCGGGGAGCGGCCCGAGGTCCTCGCCGAGCTGCCCGCCGTACCGGCGCTGCGGCCGCTGCGCGTGGACCTGCTCGACCACGAGGCTCTGCGGGCCGCCGCCGCGACGGCGCCGCACATCGACGCGGTTCTCCACTGCGCCACACTCGATGGCAATATGGAGTTCCTGCTCCAGCAGTCGGGCCGAATGCTGGACGAGAACATGCGCATGGTCTCCCATGTGCTGAATCTCGCACGGGATCGGCAGATAGCGGACGTGGTGCTGCTCAGCTCGGCCGAAATCTACTCGTA
This sequence comes from Streptomyces sp. NPDC101151, assembly GCF_044768335.1. Lineage (NCBI taxonomy): Bacteria > Bacillati > Actinomycetota > Actinomycetes > Kitasatosporales > Streptomycetaceae > Streptomyces > Streptomyces sp. NPDC101151. The sequence goes on from NZ_JBIWPP010000018.1 coordinate 4,205, forward strand.
CGACAGCACCTCGCCGATGCGTGAAGAAGACGACCACCGGCGGCACATGGAGTACACGCCGAATGGCTACCGGCTGTCCAAGATGTTCACCGAAGTACTCGCGGAGCTCTATCGCGAACAGTTCGGAATGAAGATCTATACACCGCGCCCCACGAATGTGTATGGTCCTCGTGACGACTTTGGCACGTCCACCAATCACGTCATCCCCAACATGCTCGCAAAGCTCCACTCCGGGCAGGACATCGAAATCTGGGGAGACGGCAGCCAGACCCGGACCTTCATCTATGTGAAGGATCTGGTGCTCGCGGTACTGAAGATGGTGGAGGACGGCAGGTTCCCGACTCTCAACATCGGCACGGACGAGTCGGTCTCCATTCGCGACCTGGCCCATCTCGTGGCCGAGGCGGCGGGCTGTTCGGGCCAGGTCCGGATCGACCCGGACAAACCTGTCGGCGCATCCCGGCGCGCACTGGATCTCGACAATTTCTACGCCCTGTTGGATTTCACGCCGAGATCGCTGAAGAACGGCCTGCGTGAAACCGTGCAGTGGTATCAAGAGAACTTGCAGAGGGCGATATGAAGGTTTCACTGCTGACGTTCGGCACGCGCGGCGACGTGCACCCCTTCGTCGCGCTGGGGGCCGGGCTGAAGGCCCGCGGCCACGAGGTCGATCTGGCCACCTCGACGGACTTCAAGGCCATGGTGGAGGAAGCCGGCCTGAACTTCCGGGAGATACCCGGCAGCGGTGCCGACTACTTCGCGGCACCCGCGGTCATCAAGTCGATCCGTAAGAGCCCGTCCTCCATCCGCACCGCCATGGTCATGCCCCGCCCCACTGTGGACGAGGTCGCCGACTCCCTGGAGAAGATGTACGAGGCCGGCCAGGACGCCGACTTCATGCTCAACAACCTGATCACCCGCGGCAGCGGCTACGCCGGCCCCGGCGTGCCGTGGGGCACCGTCTCCTGGTGGCCGATCACCCCGACCCGGGAGTTCCGCGCGTACAAGACGCCGGACCTGCCGCTCGGCCCGGCCTACACCCGCTTCACCCACTCCATGGCCGCCCAGCTGGAGTGGGCGTTCAACCGGCCCGCGGTCAACAGGTTCCGCGGCCGCAAGGGGCTGCCGAAGGTGAGCAAGTCGCCGGTCGGCCTGCTGGGGCACGAGCAGCCGGTGTTCTACCCGTACAGCCCGCACTTCCTGCCCCCGCCCGCCGACTGGCCCGAGCACACGCATGTGACCGGCTACTGGTATTGGCAGCGCCCGGACCGGCAGCCCCCCGCCGACCTGGTGGACTTCCTGGACAGCGGATCCAAGCCGATCGTGCTGGCACTGGGCAGCGCCTGGCCGGTGTACGGCGAGGAGACCCTCGCCCTGGTCCGTGACGCGGTACGGCACGCCAAGCGGCGGCTGATCGTGGTCGGCGGTCCCGAAGGCGACCGGCCCGACGACGAGTTCCGCGTCCAGGAGGTCGACTACGGCTGGCTCTTCCCACAGGTCGCCGCCGTCATCCACGGCGCCACCTTCGGCACCACCGCGGACGTGCTGCGATCCGGTGTGCCCCAGGTGACCGTGCCCTGCTGGGCCGACGGCCCCTACTGGGCGGACCGGCTCGCCGAGCTGGGGGTGTCCCCGGCGCCCGTCCCGTTCCAGAAGATGACCGGCGAGCAGGTGCGCGCCGCCGTGACCGCCGTGGTCGACGACCAGCGGTACACCGAGCGGGCCGCCGAACTCGGCACCAGAGTGCGTGCCGACCGCGGTGTCGAGACCGCCTGCGACCTCATCGAGGCGTGGGTGCGGCGCGCCGAAGCCTGACCCCGCCGCGCGGACGACGGCCGGTGCGATCCACCGGAACCCCGGCCTCGTACCGCGCACCCCGCACACCGCCTGCGCCCATCGTCCGCGCCCCGCCGCGCACCAGCGCGCGCCCCGAACCACACCGCCCCGCCAAGCCTTGGAGGCCCAACCCCCCATGACCACGTACGTCTGGAACTACCTGCCGGAATACGAGAAGGAGCGCGCGGAGATCCTCGACGCGGTCGAGACGGTCTTCAGCTCCGGGCAGCTGGTGCTCGGCGCCAGCGTGCGCGGCTTCGAGGAGGAGTTCGCGGCCTACCACGGCGTCCGGCACTGCACCGGCGTGGACAACGGCACCAATGCCGTCAAGCTCGCGCTGCAGTCCATCGGTGTCGGCCCCGGCGACGAGGTGATCACTGTCTCCAACACCGCGGCCCCCACCGTCATCGCCATCGACGGCGCCGGCGCCACCCCCGTGTTCGTCGACGTCAAGGCCGACGACTACCTGATGGACGTCGACCAGGTCGCCGCCGCCATCACCCCCCGCACCAAGGCCCTGCTGCCGGTGCACCTGTACGGACAGTGCGTCGACATGGCGCCCCTGGAGGCGCTCGCCGCCGAGCACGGCCTGGCCGTCGTGGAGGACTGCGCCCAGGCGCACGGTGCCCGTCACCACGGCCGCCTCGCCGGCACCATGGGCGACGTCGCCGCCTTCTCCTTCTACCCGACCAAGGTCCTGGGCGCCTATGGCGACGGCGGCGCGGTCGTCACCAACAGCGACGAGGCCGACAGCGCGCTGCGGCGGCTGCGCTACTACGGCATGGAGAAGGTCTACTACGTCGTCCAGACCCCCGGCCACAACAGCCGCCTGGACGAGGTGCAGGCCGAGATCCTGCGCCGCAAGCTGACCCGCCTCGACGAATACGTCGACGGCCGGCGCGCCGTCGCCCGCCGCTACGAGGAAGCCCTGGGCGACCTCACCGGCCCCGGCGGGCTCACTCTGCCCGCCACCAACGCCGGGAACGAGCACGTCTATTACGTGTACGTGGTGCGCCACCCCAAGCGCGACGAGATCATCGAGCGGCTCAAGGCGTACGACATCTCGCTCAACATCAGCTACCCGTGGCCGGTGCACACCATGACCGGCTTCGCCCACCTCGGGTACGCCAAGGGATCGCTGCCGGTCACCGAGGCGCTCGCCGACGAGATCTTCTCGCTGCCCATGTACCCGTCGCTGCCCTTGGACGTCCAGGACAAGGTGATCAGCGCCCTGCGTGACGTCTTGACGACGGTCTGAGGAGGAACTGCAGGTGAAGGCACTGGTGTTGTCCGGTGGCATGGGCCTGCGGCTGCGGCCGTTCAGCCATTCCGCCCCCAAGCAGCTGATCCCGCTCGCCAACAAGCCGGTCCTGGTCCATGTGATCGAGGAACTGCGGGCCATGGAGGTCACCGAGATCGGCATCGTGGTCGGGGACCGGCCCGAGAAGATCGAGGAGGTCCTCGGCGACGGCTCCGGGCTGGGCGTGCGGATCACCTACATCCGGCAGGAGGCGCCGCGCGGCCTCGCCCACTGCGTGGCGATCGCCCGGGACTTCCTGGCCGACGACGACTTCGTGATGTACCTCGGGGACAACGTCCTCACCTCGGGTGTCACGGACATGGCCAAGGAGTTCCGGGCCACCCGGCCCGCCGCCCAGGTCGTGGTGCACAAGGTGGCCGACCCGCGCGCCTTCGGAGTGGCCGAGGTCGACGACGACGGCCGCGTGATCCGGCTGGTGGAGAAGCCGGAACAGCCGGTCAGCGACCTCGCGGTGGTCGGGGTGTACTTCTTCACCCCCGCCATCCACGAGGCCGTCACCGCCATCGAGGCCAGCGCCCGCGGCGAGCTGGAGATCACCGACGCCATCCAGTGGCTGGTGACCCAGGGCGCCGAGGTGACCGCACGCACCTACACCGGCTTCTGGAAGGACGCCGGCCGGGTGGATGACGTACTCGAATGCAACCGGGAACTCCTGGACCGGCTCAAGGCGTCCGTGCACGGCGACGTCGACGGTGAGAGCGAGCTGATCGGCGGTGTGGTGATCGAAGAGGGCGCGCGGATCGTCCGCTCCCGGATCATCGGCCCGGTGGTGGTGGGCGCCGACGCGGTGGTCGAGGACAGCTCCATCGGCCCGCACACCGCGATCGGCCGCGGCTGCCTGCTGCGCGACGCGGAGGTCAGCAACACGATCGTGCTGGAAGGCGCCAGTGTGCAGGGCGTGGGCGCGGTGCACGCCTCCGTGATCGGCCGCGAGGCCAGCGTCACCTCCGCCCCGGCCGACGGCGCCGCCCACCGGCTGATCGTCGGCGACCACGCCCGGGTCGAGGTGGCTGCATGAGGATCCTGGTGACCGGGGGCGCCGGGTTCATCGGTTCGTGGTACGTCCGCACCCTGCTGGACGGCGGTTACCTCGGCTACGAGCAGGCCGAGGTGACCGTACTGGACAAGCTCACCTATGCCGGCAACCGCGGCAACCTGCCAGAGCGGCACGAGCGGCTGACCTTCGTCCAGGGCGACATCTGTGATCTGCCGCTGCTGCTGGATCTGCTGCCCGGCCACGACGCGGTGGTGCACTTCGCCGCAGAGTCGCATGTGGACCGCTCCATCGACGACGCGGCCGCCTTCGTGACCACCAACGTCGTCGGCACCCAGCAGCTGATGGAGGCGTGCCGGCGCACCGGAGTGCGGCGGGTGGTCCACGTCTCCACCGACGAGGTGTACGGCTCCATCGAGTCCGGCTCGTGGACCGAGGAGTGGCCCCTCGCGCCCAACTCCCCGTACGCCGCCTCCAAGGCGGGCAGCGATCTGATCGCACGCGCCTACTGGCACACCCACGGCCTGGACGTGTCCATCACCCGCTGCTCCAACAACTACGGTCCGTACCAGCACCCCGAGAAGCTCATCCCGCTGTTCGTCACCAATCTGCTGGCGGGGGAGCCGGTTCCGCTGTACGGCGACGGCTCCAACATCCGGGAATGGCTGCACGTCAGCGACCACTGCGCCGCCATCCACCTGGTCCTCACCAAGGGGCGGGCCGGGGCGGTCTACAACATCGGCGGCGGCAACGAGCGGACCAACCGGCAGATCACCGACGTACTGCTCCAGCTGTGCGACGCACCGCCGGAGCTGGTGCGGCTGGTCGCCGACCGCAAGGGCCACGACCTGCGCTACTCCCTGGACGACAGCAAGATCCGCGATGAGCTGGGATACGCCCCGGCCGTTCCCTTCGAGGAGGGACTGGCCGCCACCGTGGCCTGGTACCGGGAGAACCCGCAGTGGTGGGCGCCGAAGGACCGCACGGGGGTGGCGGGATGACGGGCGCGGCCCGCACCGGCGCGTTGCTGCCGGCGGAGGACCCCGCCCTGCCCCGGCGGCTGGCCGCCTCGGCGCGGGCCGTGGACGGGGTGCTGCCGCCCACCGGGACCTTCGACGACTGGCTGGAGGAGCGGCGCCGGGCACACCCGTTCCGCGTGGACCGGGTGCCGTTCGCCGAGGCGGACGGCTGGAGCTTCGCAGCGGACACCGGGAACCTGGTGCACCGCACCGGGCGGTTCTTCAGCGTCGAGGGGCTGCGCATCACAGCGGCCGACGGCCCGTACGGGCAGTGGGACCAGCCGATCATCCGGCAGCCCGAGGTGGGCATCCTCGGCATCCTGGTGAAGGACTTCGGCGGGGTACCCCATTTCCTGATGCAGGCCAAGATGGAGCCGGGCAATCCCAATCTGCTTCAGCTCTCGCCGACGGTCCAGGCCACCCGCAGCAACTACACCCGGGTGCACCAGGGCTCGCCGGTCCGCCACATCGAGCACTTCGTCGGACCGCGGCGCGGCCGGGTCATCGCCGATGTCCTCCAGTCCGAGCACGGCGCGTGGTTCTACCGCAAGAACAACCGCAACATGCTGGTGGAGACCGATGAGGACGTACCGGCCGGCGACGACTTCCGCTGGCTCACACTGGGTCAGATCAATGAACTGCTGACCCGGGACAACGTCGTCAACATGGACGCCCGCACGGTGCTGTCCTGCCTGACGCCGTTCCTGCCCGGTCGCCCGGAGGCGGCGGCCGACGGCGCGCACACCCCGACACCCGAGCTGCTGAGCTGGTTCACCGGGCAGCGCAGCGACCGGGACGTGGAGGTGTCCCGGATCCCGCTGCGCGAGACGGCGGGCTGGGAGCGGGACGAGGCGCGGATCACGCGCCCGGACGGCCGCTACTTCGACGTGGTGGCGGTCTCGGTGCAGGCCGGCAGCCGGGAGGTGGCCCGCTGGAGCCAGCCGCTGTTCGCGCCCCGCGGACCGGGCGTGATCGCCTTCGTGGTAAGGGAGTTCGGCGGCGTCCCGCATGTGCTGATGCGGGCCAGGGCCGAACCCGGCTTCCGCGAGACGGTGGAGCTCGGGCCGACCGTGCAGTGCGTACCGGAGAACCATGACCCGGCCGAGCGGCCACCGCTGCTGGACTACGTGCTGGCCGCCGAACCGGAGCGGATCCGGTACGACGCGCTGCACTCGGAAGAGGGCGGACGGTTCCTGAACGCCGTGGGGCGCCACCTCATCGTCGAGGCGGACGACGCGCACCCGGTGCAACCGCCGCCGGACTGCGCCTGGTTCAGCTTCGATCAGCTGGGCGCGCTGCTGCGGCACGGCAACTACGTCAGCGTGCAGGCGCGCACCCTGCTCGCCTGCTGGAACACCATGCGCACCACCCGCTAGCCGGCGGTCCCGGTGGGGCGCCGTGGCACCCCACCGGAACCGCCGGTCAGGAACACCCGTCAGGAACACCGGTCACGAGAGGTCTTTGTCCGCATGCAGCACGCCGTGCCGCTCCGTGTAGCCCTCGCCCGTCTCCGGGCAGCGGAACCGGCCGTCGCCCTCGTCCTCGAGCGGTACCCCGGCGCGTCCCACCCACCTGATCCGGCGGGCCGGCACTCCGGCGACCAGGGCGTGGTCGGGTACGTCCCGGGTCACCACCGAACCCGCCGCGACCATGGCCCAGCGGCCGATCGTCACGGGCGCCACGCACACCGCGCGGGCACCTATGGAGGCTCCCTGACGGACGATCACACCCACCGGCGTCCAGTCGTCCGGGCCCTTCGGCCGCTCCTCGGGCGTGATGGCGCGCGGATGCGGGTCGTTGGTGAACACCACCGCGGGGCCGATGAAGACGCCGTCCGCGACCTGGGCGGGCTCGTAGACCAGGGCGTGGTTCTGCACCTTGCAGTTGTCCCCGAGCGTCGCTCCGGGGCCGATGTAGACCCCGCGGCCGATGTTGCAGTTCCGGCCGACTCTGGCGTCCTCCCGTATGTGGGACAGTCCCCAGACCGATGTTCCGTCACCGACCTCGGCTTTCTCGTCCACCTCTGCGGTGGGGTGAATGTACGCAGCCACTGCGCCTCCTCCACTCGGGAGCGCCAGAGCATAGCCTCAACCGCATTGTGGTTGAGATCACAGCCCCGCAAGGTTTCTCCCGGAGGCCGTAAATGATCACTGTGGGTGAACGGGACGGATGGTGCCGGGCGTTGATTGCGGGGATGAACCACCGCATCGCCGAGAGCCCCGGTTACTTTCTGTTGCCATATTTGTAGCAGAGTTGCCACATGCGCTGATGCTAATATTTGGGTCGGCTCCGGAGCCGCTTGACATGAAGCTGACGTGCGATTTAGCTGGTCAATAGCTGCCGACATATTCAGGCACGGGGGAACAGGTTCTGGCACGGGGTAGGGATTTAACATTCAACGGGGTCTTTGTTCGGCCTTCCGTATACGTCAAATCCTTTCGTAGTGCGCCGCCGAAGTTCACCCCTCCTTGCCTTCACGTGACCGTACCGAAAGGATTCCAGAATGCGGGTTGAGGGTGTTCACATTGACTCTATCGGGGTTTATCTTCCTGACTGGGTGAGTGTCGACGACGCGCCGGGGATCGGCGAGTACCAGCTCGGCGAGTTCAAGGCGGCCGGCCTGACCGGCACCCATGTCGCTGGTGATGAACCCGCCGTTGACATGGCAGTTCGTGCCGCCCGCAGCGCCATCGAGCGGTCCGCCGCCGACACCGCCGCGATCGACGCACACATTCACGGCAGCGTGTACTACCAGGTTCCCGAGGGTGCCTACGCCCCCGGCTACATCCTTCGCGAACTGGGCGCCGGGAACATTCCCTCCTTCGATGTCCACCAGGGTTGCAATGGTCTTCTCGGCGCCCTCGAGGTGGGTATCGGACAGTTGACCGGTGCCGCTCGGCGGGACCGTGTGCTCCTGACCACGGCATCGAACTTCACCACCCCGCTCTTCAATCGGTGGAACGATTTCGGTACCTCTTCCATCTATTCGGACGGTGCCGCCGCTGCGGTGATCAGCAGTGCCGCTGGATTCGCTCAGGTGCGTTCTCTGAATTCTGGCACGCTGCATGAGATCGAGAAGTGGCACCGTGGTGAGGAGTCGCTTCTTCCGCCCCGTGGAGAGGCGGAAAAGCACTTCAACATGGGCGAGCGTTCGCAGCATTTCGTCGACAACGTCATGGGCTTCGCCCAGCTTTTCGAGGCTTTCTTCAAGTTCGATCTCGGCGTCATCAACGAATCGCTGAACGACGCCGGTGTGACGGCTGAAGAGATCTCCAAGGTCATCACCATCAACGTCGACACACGCATGGTCGAGCAGGCCCTCATGCGACCGCTCGGAATTCCGATGGACCGGCTCTGCGCGGAGTACGGGAACAAGGTCGGACACTCCGGCGGCGCCGACATCTTCATCACCCTGGAGCACCTGGCGCGGACCGGCGAGCTGCGGCCCGGCGACAACGTCCTCATGACCTCCCAGGGCCCCGGCTGGATCTGCTCGTCGGCCGTCCTCACCGTCACCGGGGAGCCGTCGTGGAGCGACGCCCGGTGAGGCCCGACCAGGACGCCGTCCGCGAGACGGTCAAACACATCGTCGTCACCGAGGCCCGCGCCGCCGTCGAACCCTCCCGGGTGCCGGACGGCGAACCGCTCGACGGCGAGCTGCTCAAGGTCAGTTCGATGGGCCTGCTCGGTATCCTCACACGGCTGGAGGACGAGTTCGGCGCCGCGCTGCCGGACGACCTCTTCGCCGGCCGCAGCCTGAAGACGGTCCAGGACCTCATCGACCTGGTGACGGGCCCCGTCGAGGGGGCGGTGTGACCGAGCCCGCCCACACCGTCCGCGCCGAACTGCTCGACTGCCTCCAGGTCAACCTCGCCCTGGTCGCGGACCGCCACCACGGCACCGGCACCCATCTGAGGCTGGGCGCGCGCCTGCGCTTCGCACCCCGCCCGGGTGAGCAGGCCCTGCCCACCACCGAACCCACCCTCGCCGACCACCTCACGGACGCCGAGGACCTGCTCGGCCTGGTCGTCACCGACCACCGGCAGGGGGTGCGGGGCGCCGAACTCGCCGCTGTCACCGGGCCTGTCTACGTGGTCGCCGACGCCTACCACCTGCCCTGGGTGCCGTACCACGGCACCAAGCACGTCGAGCACAGCTTCCTCGTCGAGCCCGTCGGCGAGCCCGGCAGCGACGCACTCGCCGTCGAGGACGCCTACCACAACGACACCCAGTGGGGCCGGGCGCGCCCCGTCCGCCTCACGTACGGCCGCGCCGAACTGGCCGCCTTCGTGGACGCCGTCCCCGGCGGGGTCGAGGTCCTGCGGCTGGACGCCAAACCGCTGGGCCCCGCGCCCGAGCCGGTGGCCGAGCCGGACCCGGCACGGGCCGAGGACTATCTGCGGCGCTACCTCGAGCACCCCGAACGGGCCGTGGCGCTTGAGCGGTTCACCCTGGAGACGTGGCTGCTCGCCCGCGCCAGGCGGCTGCACGCGGAGTACGCCCACGGCGGCACGGCCGGGCTCCCGCAGCCGGTCGCCGAACACCTGGCACGCTGGGACGGCGTCGTCGAGCACGCCTACCTGGCGTACCGCCGGGTCGCCCGCGGCCGCGCCGAGCCGCCCGAACTGCTCACCAGGGCCGGTGAGTTGCTCCACGCCGACGCCGAGGTCTTCGGCGGTGCCGCTCCCCGGGCGACGGCCGGGCCGGCGGCGGCGCCCAGCGGCGGACCGCCGCCGTACGCCGCCGTGCGCACCGTGGTCGCCTCCGTCCTCGGCGTGGCCGAGGCCTCGCTGCCGGACGGGGAGCTGACCGTGCTGCCGGCCTTCACCTCGCTCCGCATGGTCGAGATCGTCGAGCGCCTGGAGACCGAGTTCGCGGTGGAGTTCCCGCCCGCCGACCTGGTGCCCGAGAAGCTGCACCGGATCGACGACCTCGCCGACCTGGTGCGCCGCGCCCTCGCCGTCGCACAGCCGAAACCCCTCTGAAAGGCGCTGGACTTCCGTGGACGCCCGTTTCATCGAACTACTGACCCCCTTCCTGCCGTACCTGAACGACCGGGACCTCACCGTCGACACCCCGCTGCGCGAGTACGGCCTGGACTCCATGCAGGCCATCGAGCTGATGTTCGCCGTGGAGGACACCTTCGGGGTGGAGCTGCCCGACGAACTGCTCACCGAGGAGACCTTCAGCACCGCGGGCAAGCTGTGGGCCGCGGTCTCCGGTGCCCTGCCCGACCAGGCGGGTACGGCGGTGGACGCCGGATGAGCGCGGCCGCGGGCGCCCCGCAGGGCATGCGTCCCGACCTCGCCGCCGCCGTCGAACAGGTCCGTGCCCAGGCGGAGAAGCACGCCGACGCCACGGACGAGGCCGCCGAGTTCCCCGTCGCCGTACTGGAGGAGCTGCGCGCCACCGGTCTGCTCGGGCTGCTGGTGCCGGCCGAGCACGGCGGGCTCGGCGGCGACATCGACGACGTGCTCGACGTCAGCATCGCCCTCGGCCGCGCCGACATGTCGGTGGCGATGATCTACTCCATGCACTGCCAGCAGGTGGCGGGCATCGTGAACCACGCCGGCGAACGCCTTGCCGGTGAACTGCTGCCGCAGATCGCCGCGGGCCGGTCCTACCTGGCATCGGTGACCACGGAGGCCGGCAAGGGCGGCCATCTGCTGACCGCGAGCGCCGAACTCACCGCCGAACCCGGCTGGCTGGACATCGACCGGTTCGCGCCGATCGTCACCGGCGGTCTGCACGCCGACGGCTTCCTGATCACCATGCGCAGCCCCGAGTCCCGTTCCCCCAACGAGGTCTCCCTCGTCTACGCGCACCGCGACCAGCTCGAGATCAAGCCGTCGGGGGAGTGGAACCCGCTCGGCATGCGGGCCAGCCACAGCACCGCGCTGCACCTGACCGGCCGTGTTCCGGAGCACCAGGTCGTCGGCGAGCACGGGCAGTTCCGCACGATCGTGCTCAACACCTTCGGCCCCCTGGCCCACCTCGGCTGGTCGGCCAGCTGGCTGGGCACCGCCGGGGGTGCCCTGTCCCGGGTGCTGCGGATGCTCCGCAGCCCCGCCGGGCGCAAGGGCACCAACCTCGACTCCGAGCTGCTGCTGACCCGGCTCTCCCGGGCCCGCCAGCGGCTGGACACCGTGCACGCCCTGCTGCGGCACACCGCCGCCACGCTCGCCCAGGTACGGGCGGACGGCGACGACCTGTCCCGCCCCCGCTACCAGCTGCTGATCAACGCCCTCAAGATCACCGCTTCGGAGGAGTGCTACCGGGCCGTCGAGGACCTGATCGACGCGGTGGGGTTGCGCCACGGCTACCTCAAGGGGGGCCCGACCGGCCTGGAGCGGTCCCTGCGCGATCTGCGGTCCGCGGCCCTGAACTACAACAACGACCGGCTGCAGCAGGCGGACGGCAAGCTCGCGCTGCTCGACCCGGAGGTCCGTTTTGCGTGACGTGCTCACCGAGCTGCCGCCTGACGCGGGCCCGAAGGAGATCCTCACGGCCTGGGCCACGGCGGGCGTGCTCACCGAGCTCTACGGGGAGCGGCCGGCCGGCCGGCTGAACCCGCTGACGCTGCGTCGGCTGCTGGCCGCCGCCGACGCGCGCGGACCGCAGGGCCTGGTGCTCGCCCTGCTGGTGCAGCTGGCCACGGCCGTCCCGCTGCTCGCCGAGACGGCCACCACCCCGCTCGCCGAGCGGACGCTCGCTCAGGCAGCGGACGGCGGCACCCTGCTGGCGCTCGCCGCCACCGACGAGGCGGCCGGCTCGGACCTGGCCGCGCTCGGCACCACGGTGGACCTCGGCGACGGCAGCGCGGACCTGGTGGTCAGCGGCACCAAGCGGTGGGTCACCTCCGCGTCGACCGCCGACCACGCCCTGGTGCTGGCCCGGCACAAGCCAGGCCGCCACTTCACCAGCTTCACGTGGGTGCTCGTACCGCTGACCGCGCCCGGCGTAACGGTGGAACCGACAGGCACCACGCTGTTCCAGGGCTCCGGCGTCGGCCATCTGACGCTCTCTGGGGTCGTGCTCTCCCGCGAGCACCTGCTGGGACGCCCCGGCCGTGGTCTCGCGCTCTTCGCCCGGCACATCGCCGTGGAACGGCTGGCCTCGGCCGCCTGGGCCATCGCCCTGTGCCGCAGAGTCCTCGCCGACACCGAACGGCGGCTCCGGGAGCGGCTGGTGGACGGCGTACCGCTGCGGCAGTCGGCGAGCGTACGGCAGCGGTTGGCCGACTGCGCCGTACGGCTCAGCGCACTGCACGCGTTGTGGGCCACCTCCTGCGAGAAGATCGCCGTGGACCGCGACGCCACCGCCGCGGCCGTGCTCAAGGCCGCCTCCGGAACCACCGTCGAACATGTGCTGACCGTCTGCGGCCAGCTCCAGGGGGCGGACGGCTTCGGCGCCGGAGGAGTCCAGGAACTCCGTGCGGAGGCAGCCGTCTTCGGCATCGGCGGCGGCACCACGGAGACCGTCCACGACACCGTCGCCGACCGGCTCGACACCGTTCTGAGCGGGCTGGCGCCATGACCGCGACGACCACGGAACCCTTCGCGGCGGCCCCCGGAATCTGGGTCGCCACGCACACCGGCGACCCGGAACCGGAGCGGCTCACCGACCGCGACCGGGCGGGAGCCGCCCGGCTGCCCGCCTGGCGGGCCACCCAGCACCTCGCCGGACGGCAGGCGCTGCGCCGCGTGCTGGCCGCCCGGTTCCCCGAGGCCGCCACGGCCGAGGTGGTCCACGGACCGCACGGCCGGCCCGCGCTGGCCGGATGGCCCCGGATCGGCATCAGCATCACCCACGACCGGAACACCGCCGCGGCCTGCGCGGCGTGGGACCACGCGGTCGGCGTCGACGTGCAGCACGCACCCGAACGCCTTACCGACGCCCTGCTGCGGCGCTGCCTGGGAGAGCACGCCGGAACCGTCGACCGGCTGCCGCAGCACCGGCGCCGCACCGAATTCGCCTGGGTGTGGACCGTCCAGGAAGCCTGCGTCAAAGCCGCGGGCACCGGACTGTCCGGCCGTCCCTGGACCATCGACGTACGGCCGTTCACCCGACGGGGCGCCTGGGGCGACTACCGCTGGGTCAGCCTGCGTGCGCATTCACCCGTACCACTGAGCTGCGCGTTCACCGAGCTGACCGCAGCGCGTATCCCCCAGGAGGCCGTGTGAGCGAGCCATCGGAACTGAGCTGCTACACCGCGAACCTGGTGGCCTACCTCGAGCCCGAGGCCCCGGCCGCCGCCACGGACCTCGCGGCCGCCGTCCGGCTGTCGGTGCGCACCGACCCCGCGGCGGGCGGCATGGCGTTCTCGCACCACACGCGAGTCGACATGGACGGCGCGGGCCGCGGACTGGCGTACCGGGGCGCGCCCGAGTGGGCGCAGACCAAGGCGGCGCTCGAAGCCGAACTGGCGCGGCACGGCCGGGCCCTGCTCGTCGGCAACACCCGTCATCTGCCGTGGTCCCCCTCCTACGAGCGGTTCGAGACCCCGCACTGGCTGCTCGTCCGACAGGACGCCGACGGCCTGTGGTCGGTACGGGACGACTTCTCCGCCCTGTTCCCGCACGGTGAACAGACCCCGTACACCGGCCGGTTCGACGACGAGGGGCTGCGCCGCCTGGCCACCCCGCCGGCCGAGATCACCGCCGAGGCCGCCAACCGCGACCGCTACGCCCTCGGCCTCCCCGTCGAACTCCCCCCGGCCACCGGCTACCGCTGGCTGGTCCGCACCGACGTCCCGGCCCCCGGCGACGCCTCGGCGGAGCAGGGCACCTGGGTGCACGGCGTGGCCCCCGCGCTGCGCCATGTCGCCGAGCGGGTCTGCGCCGACGAGGCGGCGCTCGCCCGGCACGCGGACGACCTGTGGACCGCGTCCCGCCACCAGCGCCACCGGCTGGCGCTGCTCCCGGCGGCCGAGGACAAGGAGGCCGCCGCGGCCGCCGAGGCCGCGGCCGCATGGGGCGAACTGCCGCGCGCCGTCCGCTTCGCCCTCGCCTCCGCCGAGCGCGGACGGCCCAGGCGGGGGTTGGTCGAGAAGGCGTTCGCCGCGGTACTGGACGCGGTCGAACGCCTGGAAGAGACGAAGGTCCCCACCCATGACACCTGACCAAACCCCCCACCACCTGCACGAATGGTTCGCCGAGACGGCACGCCGGCACCCCGGCGCCGTCGCGCTCGAGGTGGCGGGCACCGCCCTCACCTACGCCGAGCTCGACACCCTCGCCGCGCGCCTGGCCGGCCGGCTGGTCGCCGCTGCAGGCGGCACCCCGCCGACCCGCGTCGGCCTGCTGGCCGCCCGTACGCTCACCGCCTACGCCGGCTACCTCGCCGTGCAGCGGCTCGGCGCCACGGTGGTGCCGCTCAACCCGGCGTTCCCGGCCGCCCGCAACGCCGCTGTGACCGCCGCGGCCCGGCTCGACCTGGTACTGGCCCAGCCGGACTGTGCCGATGTCGACCTGCCCGCGCCGGTGCTCGTCCTCGACGCGGCCGAGCCGCACGACGCGGCCGAGCCGCACGACGCGGCCGGGAGCGGCGACGAGCCGCCGGCGGCGACACCGGGCCCGGAGGACATCGCCTACATCCTCTTCACCTCCGGATCGACCGGTACCCCCAAGGGCGTGCCGGTCCAGCACCGCAACGTCTGCGCCTACCTCGGCCATGTGATCCCCCGGTACGGACTGGGCGTCGGATCCCGGCTGTCGCAGACCTTCGACCTCACCTTCGACCTGTCGGTCTTCGACCTGTTCGCGGCCTGGGGCTCGGGCGCGACCCTCGTCGTACCCGAAGCGGGCGACGTGCTCGCGCCGGTCCGGTTCGTCAAGCGCGCCCGGCTCACCCACTGGTTCGCCGTACCGTCGGTGATCTCCTTCGCCATGCGCCTGCGCGGACTGGTCCCCGACAGCATGCCGACGCTCGCCTGGAGCCTGTTCTGCGGTGAGCCGCTGACGGCCGCCCAGGCCGCGGCATGGCAGGCGGCGGCTCCCGGCAGCGTGCTGGAGAACCTGTACGGACCCACCGAACTCACCCTGAGCTGCACCCAGTACCGCGTCCCCCGCGACTCCGACGGCACGGTGCAGGCCGGGGACACCGTGTCCATCGGCCACCTCTACCCCGGCCTGGAACAGCTCGTGGTGGACGAGGACGGCCGCCCCGCGGACGAGGGTGAGCTGTGCGTCCGCGGCGTCCAGCGGTTCCCCGGCTACCTCGACCCGAAGGACAACGCGGGCCGCTTCCTGCGTCACGAAGGCGGCGACGGAGAGCGGGCCGCCGTCGTCCAGGACGCGGCGCCGCCGGACGAGCGGCTGTGGTACCGCACCGGGGACCGGGTCCGCACCACGGCGGACGGTCTCGTCCACCTCGGCCGCCTGGACCACCAGGTCAAGGTCCGCGGCTACCGCGTCGAACTCGGAGAGATCGAGGCCGCGTTGCGGGCCCAGCCCGGGGTGTACGACGCCGTCGTGGCGGCGGTCCCCAAACCCCGCGGCGACAGTGCCCTCGCCGCCGCGTGCACGGGCGAGGACGTCGACCCCGAGCGGCTGCTCGCGGCGGTGCGGGCCGCTCTGCCCGCGTACATGGTCCCGGACACGCTCACTCCGTTCGAGGTCTTCCCGCTCAACGCCAACGGGAAGATCGACCGCCTGGCCCTGACGCGGGCGCTCGCCCCGACCGATCCGTCCGCGCGATGAAGGGGGACAGCATGGCGATCCCGGTGTCCGCCGAAACGGTCTCCGACGAGCAATTCCGCGACGTCATGACCCGGTTCGCCGCCTGTGTGACGGTGGTGACCGCCTACGGCGCCGACCGCACTCCGGTCGGCTGTACCGTGACGGCCGTCTTCTCGCTGACCGACCGGCCGCCGAGCATGGCGGTCTCGCTGCGCACGGAGAGCGGGACGCTGAACCACATCCGCGCCGCCGGCACCTTCGCGGTCAACGTCCTGCCCTGGCACCGGCGGGAGCTGGCGCAGCGGTTCGCCACCGCCGAACCCCTCCTGCGGTTCCACGGCGTCGGCCACACCGAGCGGGACGGCGCCCCGGTGCTCACCGACGCCTTGGCGAGCGTGGTGTGCCGGACCACTCATGAGGTGCCGCTGCTCGACCACACCCTGCTGGTCGGCGCCGTACTCCGTGCCGAGGCGGCGGACGCCGGGCAGCCGCTCGTGCTCTACCGGCGGGCCGCGCACCGGCTCGGCGCGGAGGCGTGACCCGCCCCGCCGTCCCCCCCGACCGAACCCGTTCCTTACACCCCACAGTGAGAGAAGCAGCGTTGGACAGCCACACCGATTCCCTCCGTCATGATGCCACCGGGGACGCCGCAGGCCCCGGCGAAGGCGGGCTCATCCATGCCCTGTTGGACGAGGCTGCGGCCCAGGTGCCGGACGCCCACGCGGTCCGGGACGCCGCCGGCCTGTGGAGCTACCGCCGGCTGAACGCCTTCAGCCACGCCTTCGCCGACTGGCTGCGGGAGCACGGCGTCGGCCGGGGCGACCGCGTGGTGCTCCAACTGCCCAGCAGCCGCGAGATGGTCGCCATGTTCCACGGCACCTCACGGCGCGGCGGCATCTTCGTACCCCTCAACCCGGCCATGAAGCAGTTCCATCTGCGATCCGTGGTGGAGAACGCCGAGCCGAAGCTCGTCATCGCGGACGGGGACGCGGTCGCGCGGATGCGCGAAGTGGTCTCCGCCCCCGTGTACGACCTGGCCGAGCTGTGGCCGGATGTCACCGAGCGGTACGAGGGGTACGACATCCCGGACGGGTCCGCACCGGGCGCGTCCCACGCACCGCAGTCGAACGCCGAACCGGTACACCCCGACGACGTGGCCGCCCTGATCTACACCTCCGGATCCACCGCCGCCCCCAAGGCCGTGGTGAGCCCGCACCGCCAGGTCACCTTCGCCTCCCGTGCGCTGACCGAGGCGCTCGGCTACCGCCGCGACGACGTCGTCTTCTGCCGCTTCCCCATGTCCTGGGACTACGGCCTGTACAAGGTCCTGATGGCGTGCATCGCCCGCTGCGAGATCGTGCTCGCCGACGGGGAGTCCGACTTCGTCCTGCTCAAGCGGATGCGCGAGACCGGAGTGACGATCGTCCCGATCGTCCCGTCCCTGGCCACCATGATCACCCAGCTGGCCCGCCGGGACCGCCAGGACCCGCCTCCGGTAAGGATGTTCACCAACACCGGTGCCGCGCTGCCGCAGAGCACCATCGACGCGCTGCGCAAGCACTTCCCCGGCGCGCGCGTGGTCCGGCAGTACGGCCAGACCGAGGCCAAGCGCATCACCGTCATGCCGCCCGAGCAGGAGCTGGAGCGCCCCGCCTCGGTGGGCCTGCCGCTGCCCGGCACCCGGGTACTGATCCTCGACCCCGACGGCACGCCGGTCCGCGCCGGCGAGACCGGCGAGATCGTCGCCGAGGGCCCGCATGTCATGCGCGGCTACTGGCGCAACCCCGAGGTCACCGGGCGCACCTTCCGCCGCGACCCGGCCGGCGGCGCGCCGCGGCTGCACACCGGCGACTACGGAAGCCTCGACGAGGACGGCTATCTGTACTTCGAAGGCCGCCGCGACGACATGTTCAAACGCAAGGGCTTCCGGATGTCCACCCTGGAGATCGAGAGCGCCGCGATGGACATCCCCGGCGTCCGTGCCGCCGCCGCGCTGCCGCCCGGCGACCGCCACGACCTCGCCCTCTTCGTGGAGAGCGACCTCGACGCGCACACGGTCACCGACGAGCTGATGCAGCGTCTGGAGCTGGCGAAGATGCCGGCCGTCGTACGCGTCCTGACGGAATTCCCGTTCACGCTGCACGGCAAGAACGCGCGCCAGGAGCTGACCGCACTTCTGGACGGAGGGGACCAGTGAGCAGCCGCAGCACCCTGGAGGAGCTGGCAGAGCAGTACGGCAGCCCGGCATACGTCTACGACCTGGACCGGGTCGCGGCGGCACGGCGCGACCTGTTCGGCCTCCTGCCGGAGGGCACAGAGGTCTTCTACGCCTTCAAGGCCAACCCCCACGTGGACGTCGCACGCGCCCTGCGCTCCGGTGACAGCCACGCCTGCAAGGCCGAGATCAGCTCCACCGGTGAGCTGGCGGCGGCCCTGGAGGCCGGATACCCCGGCTCCGACATTCTCTACACCGGCCCCGGCAAGACCCCCGGCGAGCTGCGGGAGGCGATCGACGCCGGGGTGCGGCTGTTCTCGGCCGAATCGCTCACCGACCTCGAGAGCATCGGCGCGGCCGCCACCGCCCACGGGACGGTCGCCGACTGCCTGCTGCGGATCAACAGCGCGACCGCGAGCGCCAGCACCGGCATCCGGATGACCGGCAAACCCACCCAGTTCGGCATCGACAGCGAAACCGTCGCCGGCATCGCCGCCGAGCTGCGCGCGGTGCCCGGCACCTCCATCGCCGGTCTCCACCTGTTCTCGCAGAGCAACGCCAAGGACGAGGACGCGCTGATCGCGGAGTTCCGGCACACCATCGAGGTGGCCGCGCAGATGCAGTGCGACCTCGGCGTACCGCTGCGGCTGCTGGACATCGGCGGCGGCTTCTCGGTGCCGTACGGCCAGCACGGTGAGCGGGCGGCCTACCCCAAGCTGCGCGCCGAGCTGGCGGCCGCCCTGGACCTGAGCTTCCCGGGATGGCGTCAGGGCGCGCCCCGCGTCGCCGTGGAGTCGGGCCGCTATCTGGTGGGCGACAGCGGCACCCTGCTGGCCACGGTCAGCAACGTCAAGGTCAGCCGGGGGCGGAAGTTCGTCATCCTCGACGCGGGCATCAACACCTTCGGAGGCATGTCGGGCCTCGGCCGGATCCTGCCGGTCTCCGTGAGTGTCGCGGGCCCGGGGGCGCAGCGCCAGGCGGCCGCGGAGCAGGAGGCGGGGGAGAAGGCGAGCCTGGCCGGTCCGCTGTGCACGCCCGGCGACATCCTGGGCCGCGAGATCCCGGTACCTGAGCTGGCCCCCGGCGATGTGGTCGCCATTCCCAACACCGGGGCCTACGGTCCCACGGCCAGCCTGCTGATGTTCCTGGGCCGGCCCGCGCCGACCGAGGTCGTGGTCCGCGGGGGTGAGGTGGTCTCCGTCTCCCGTATCGAGCATGTGCGCTCCTACCGGCGGGTGGAACGGGATGAGTGACGCGCTCGCCCCCCGGAGCGGGGGACCGGTGCGCGGCGGCACCACGGTGGTGGTGACCTCCATGGCCTCCGACGCGCACACCTGGAATCTGGTCTTCCTTCAGCTGCTGATCGAGGAGCTCGGCTACCACGTGGTGAACCTCGGCCCGTGCGTCCCGGACGACCTGCTGCTGGCCGAGGTGCAGGTCATCGAGCCGGCGGTGGTGGTCATCAGCAGCGTCAACGGCCATGGACACCAGGACGGAATGCGGCTCATCCAGCGGTTGCGGCACACGGAGCGGCTGTCCGCCGTCCCGGTGGTCATCGGCGGGAAGCTCGGCGTCACCGAGGACGCGGACGGGACGCGCGCCCGTGAGCTGATGGCGGCCGGGTTCGACGCCGTCTTCGAGGACGGCGTCGACCCGGTCGCCGCCCTGCGGAACTTCATCGGTGCGCTGCCTGCCGCCGCTCCCGCCGCCGTCGAGCAGACCCCGGCCGTCGCAGGACAGGCGCGGCCCGCATGACCGGGGACTTCGGGGCGTTCGTACGGGCGCGGGGCAGCGGCCGCCTCGTCGTCCAGCCGCGTATGGGCTTCAGCAGCCCCGACCGGATGCGGGCGGGACTGATCGCCACCAAGGAGGCCGACGCGCTCACCGTCGGCACCATCACCCTGGACGCCCACACCCGGGTCGGCCACCTCACGGCGGTACAGGCAGCGCTGCGCGAGGGCATCGACCTCAACGGCTACCCCATCGTCAGCCATGAGCCCGCGACCACCGGCTGGGTGCTCGCCGACACCTGGGCGCCCGACTTCCCCGTCCAGGTCCGGCACGGCTCGGCCGCTCCGCTGGACATCTTCCGGGCGCTGACCGTGCTCGGGCTCGGGGCCAGCGAGGGGGGCCCGGTCTCGTACTGCCTGCCCTACGGTCGCACCCCGCTCGCCGAGTCCGTCACCAACTGGCGGGACAGCGTCCGGCTGTTCGCGCGACTGCGGGACAGGGGCATCGAACCGCACCTGGAGACGTTCGGCGGCTGCATGCTGGGACAGCTGTGCCCGCCGAGCCAGTTGATCGCCATCAGCGTGCTGGAGGCGATGTTCTTCCTCCAGCACGGGGTACGCAGTGTCTCGGTCAGTTATGCCCAGCAGACCCACCCCGAACAGGATCGGGAAGCCGTCGCGGCGCTGCGCCGGCTCTGCGCGGAGCTGCTGCCCACCGACGACTGGCATGCCGTGGTCTACGCGTACATGGGCCTCTATCCGCAGACCGCGCACGGGGCCTACCGGCTGCTGGGGCAGGCGGCGGAGCTGGCGGTGACCGGCGGCGCCGAACGGCTGATCGTCAAGACGGAGGCGGAATCGCGCAGGATCCCGACGATCGCGGAGAACGTCCGTGCCCTGGAGTACGCGAGCCGGGCGGCGCACCGGGCCCCGGCCCCGCTCCCGGGCAGTGCCCCGGACGCGCACCCCGACTCCCAGACCTACCTGGAGGCGGCCGCACTCGTCGAAGCGGTGCTGCACCTCCACGCGGATGTCGGCCAAGCCCTGCTGCTGGCCTTCCGCTCGGGCTACCTCGACATCCCGTACTGTCTGCATCCCGACAACCGCGGCGAGACCCGGAGTTACATCGACGCCGACGGCCGGCTGCGCTGGGAGCGCACCGGTTCTCTGCCGATCAGGCACCTCGTGCCGGGCAACCGGCAGCGGCAGGTGACCTCGACGGGGCTGCTCGCCGACCTCTCGTACGTACGCAGGATGTTCGACAGCGCCCCCATGGACCATGAGGCACCGCTTCCGGCCCACGCGCACGGAGGCGAACTCGGCCATGGATGACGGGACCCCCTCGCCCGGCGGCGCGAAGGGCTTGCGGAATCAGGCCGCTCCGCCGACGTGGGAACCGGCTCGTGGAGATCCTCACGCCGGACGTGGAGGATCTTCGCGCGGCCGCCACAACGTGTGACGCCCGGCACGGGGTCCCGACCCGAGCACGTGAGAAATCCTGAGATGTGAGAGCGTGCAGGGCGCGAGTGAGACACCCCCCAACACCCTGCAATACCGCTTTGACGGGCCGGAAGTCGCACCTGTCCTGATTTTGGCTCCCGCACCGGGCACCACCCGGCACAGGTCGTCACGGCCGTCCATCGGCGCCCAGTCCTTCCGTCTCGGGCACGAAACCGCAGGTCAGGGCGTGTGCCGGGGCGGGGTATGCGCTGATGAGTGCGTGATGGTGGGCGGCGGTCGGTCTCGGCGCGCCTGCTGACGGGCGGCGGTGAGCACCTTGCCGAGCCAGGTGATGTGTTCGGTGCGCTCGGCCGGGCCCGGGGCGGACCGGGAACGCCGTGCGAACACGGCGGCGTGATCGGTGGTCTCGGCCGGATCAGGGGCCGACAGGGCACGAATGCCGGCGGACACCGCGGCGCGCGCCGGGGGTGGAGAACGCGTCTGGGCCGCTGCTGGTCACGTTACGAGGCGCTGCGGTTCAGACAGGAGGGCGCCCGGCAGGGTCTGCTCGGCGTAGTACACCGGCGGACCTCCTCACGGCCGGCGGCGAGATCGGAGACTGCCTGGTGGACGAGCGGCTGGTCGACCATGCCTAGACGCTTGTCCGCCATCAACCACGCCTGGCACGTCGGGGAGGCGGTCAGCCCGGGAATCCGACTGGAAAAGATCCATACGGGACAGCGGGCGACATCGGTCTGGATCGTCAGCCGAATGAGTCGAGCCCTGGTCTTGCGGGCCCAGCTGTCCCACTCCAGGCCGGTGTCCCGGGCCCCGGGGACGGCGAGGGCGTGGCTCCAGCCGCCGGGGCCGGCGAACAGGTCATGATCCGCCTCACGAGGCTGGCTCGGAATTCTCCTGTACCGGCTCGGCTTCGCCACGGCAGGCCCAGGGAGAGCAGCCGTCGACCACCCCGTTCTCCGCCTCCTCCGCAGCGGTTGCTGTCCAGTGCTGCCGGCGGGCGGCCGATTCGGTGGCAGTGACGTGGCCGGTCGGGGCCTGGACGAGCGGTTCCCGGGAGCGGCGCGGGAGCGCCTGCGCGAGCAGCCGACCCGCCGCACGGAGGCACTCCCCGGTGCGAAATACTCTCCCGATGAGTTCACGCACTTCCCCGATCAGCCAGCCGATCACGATACGGAGGGCCGTCGCGCGGGATGCCAAACGGCTCACGCGGCTCGTGCGTGGCTCAGGCGCCTACGAGGGCAAGTACGCAGCCGCGGTCGCGGGCTACCGGGTCGGACCTGATTACATCGAGGCCCACCGCGCCTTCGTGGCCGTCGGCGCCGACGAGCACGGAGACCGGGTCCTCGGGTTCTACTCGCTCGTCCTCTCTCCACCGGAGCTCGACCTGCTGTTCGTCGCCGACGAAGTGCAAGGACGGGGTATCGGACGGCTGCTCGTCGCGCACATGCAGTCCGAGGCCCGTGCCGCCGGGATCGACCGTCTCAAGGTCGTGTCGCACCTTCCCGCCGAGGAGTTCTACCACCGCGTCGGTGCGGTGCGGACCGGGACCGCGTTCGCGAACCCGCCCGCCGTGCCGTGGGACCGTCCCGAATTCGAGTTTCGCATTCCTTCGGCATGACGGGTTGTGTCGGTTGGCGGGGCACCGGCGTCGCCTGCATGGTGGCCGGCTTGCAGGAGCCGCTGGACGCCGCGCGTTCCGTGTGTGCCGTCTCCTCTGCCCTGGCGTGGAGGGCAGGACCCGACGCGAAATCGTCCGTTGCCTCGAACGCTACGCCGCCCGGGAGGTCTTCCACCTGATCCGACCCACATCCTTACCATCCCCGTCATAGGGCAGTCATCAGAGATGAGAGGGTCTGACGGGTGAGCGAGACACCACCGAACACCCTGCAATACCGCTTTGACGGGCCAGAAGACGCCCCAGTCCTGATCTTGGGTCCCTCGCTGGGTACCACATGGCACATGTGGGACCGGCAGGTCCCGGAGCTGATCAGGCAGTGGCGGGTCTTCCGGTTCGACCTGCCGGGCCACGGCGGCGCCCCCGCCCACCCAACCGGTTCCGTCGGCGAACTGGCGGCCCGTCTGCTGGTCACCCTGGACGCGCTCGGCGTGCAGCGCTTCGGCTACGCCGGCTGCGCGCTGGGCGGAGCGATCGGCCTCGAGCTGGCCCTGCGCCACCCCGAGCGGCTCGCCTCGCTCGCCCTGGTCGCCGCCTCGCCCCGGTTCGGCACCCCCGACGAGTTCCGCCAGCGCGGGGTGATCGTCCGGACCAACGGGCTCGACCCGATCGCCCGGACCGCGCCGGACCGCTGGTTCACCGGCGGGTTCGCCTCGGCGCAGCCCGCGATCACCGAGTGGGCCGTGCAGATGGTGCGCACCACCGACCCGGGCTGCTACATCGCCTCCTGCGAGGCCCTCGCCGGCTTCGACGTCAGCGCCGAGCTGGCCCGGGTCGGGGCGCCGACCCTGGTGCTGGTCGGCTCCGACGACCAGGTCACCGGCCCGGCCGAGGCCCGCACCCTGGTCGCGGGGATACCGGACGCACGGCTCGCGGTCGTGCCCGGCGCCTCCCATCTGGTGCCGGTCGAGCAGCCCGCCGCGGTCACCGATCTGCTGGTACGGCACTTCTCCACCGCCTGGCAGCAGCCCTTCGACACCGGCCAGACCGCGCTCCCTGCGGCCCCGGTCAACCCGGCTCTGACCGCGGCGCCGCAGGTCGTGCCCGTCGCCGAGATCGCCCCCGCCGTCGTACCGGCACAGCCGCTCGGGCCGCCCGACCGGTACCAGACCGGGCTGAAGATCCGCCGCGAGGTGCTCGGCGACGCGCACGTGGACCGGGCGCTGGCCCAGGCCGACGAGTTCTCCGGCGACTTCCAGGAGTTCATCACCCGCTACGCCTGGGGCGAGATCTGGGACCGGCCGGGTCTGGACCGCCGTACCCGCAGCTGTGTCACGCTCACCGCGCTGGTCGCCGGCGGCCATCTGGAGGAGCTGGCCTTCCACACCCGCGCCGCCCTGCGCAACGGCCTCACCCCGGGCGAGATCAGGGAAGTGCTGCTGCAGGCGGCCGTGTACTGCGGTGTCCCGGCGGCGAACAGCGCGTTCAAGGTGGCCCAGCAGGTCATACATGAGGAAACCACGCCCGGCGAGTGAGGTCCCGGCCGGCGTACGCGGCAGGATGGGGAGACATGAGGCTCACCAAGAAGTCCCACGCCTGTGTCCGCCTGGAGAAGGACGGCCGGACCCTCGTCATCGACCCCGGAGGGTTCAGCGAGCAGGACGCGGCGGTCGGCGCGGACGCCGTCCTGGTCACGCACGAGCACCCGGACCACTTCGACGAGGGCCGGCTGCGGGCCGCCCTGGAGACGAACCCGGCCGCCGAGATCTGGACCCTGAGGTCCGTCGCGGAGCAGATCACGGCGGCCTTCCCCGGCCGCGTGCACACCGTCGGCCACGGCGACACCTTCACCGCCGCCGGCTTCGACGTACAGGTCCACGGCGAGCTGCACGCGGTGATCCACCCGGACATCCCGCGCATCACCAACGTCGGTTACCTGATCGACGGCGGCAGGGTCTTCCACCCCGGCGACGCCCTCACCGTCCCCGACCGCCCGGTGGAGACGCTGATGCTCCCGGTGATGGCCCCCTGGAACAAGATCGCCGAGGTCATCGAGTACGTCCGGGAGGTCGAGCCGCAGCGCACCTACGACGTCCACGACGCCCTGCTCACCGACCTCGCCCGCCCGATCTACGACCGCCAGCTCGGCGCCCTCGCCGCAGCCGAGCACCTGCGGCTCGCCCCGGGAGCCTCCGCCGACCTGTGAGCCGGGACCGGTTGTCACACCCGCCAGGTAGGTTGTGAGGCATGCGCATCGCCACCTGGAACGTGAACTCGATCACCGCCCGCCTCCCGAGGCTGCTGGCCTGGCTGGAGAGCAGCGGCACCGACGTGCTCTGCCTCCAGGAGGCCAAGATCGCCGAGGAGCAGTTCCCGTTCGACCAGCTGCGCGAACTGGGCTACGAGGCGGCGGTCAACGCGACCGGCCGGTGGAACGGCGTGGCGGTGCTCTCCCGCGTCGGTCTCGAGGACGTCGTCAAGGGCCTGCCCGGCGACCCGGGCTACGAGGGGGTGACCGAGCCGCGCGCCGTCTCGGCGACCTGCGGCCCGGTCCGCGTCTGGTCGGTGTACGTACCCAACGGCCGCGAGGTGGAGCACCCGCACTACGCCTACAAGCTCCAGTGGTTCGAGGCCCTGAAGGCCGCCGTAGCGGGCGACGCCTCGGGCAGCCGCCCGTTCGCGGTGCTGGGGGACTACAACGTGGCGCCGACCGACGACGACGTCTACGACGTGGCCGCCTTCGAGGGCCTGACCCATGTCACCCCCGCCGAGCGCACCGCCCTCGCCTCCCTGCGCGAGACGGGCCTCACCGACGTCGTCCCGCGCCCCCTGAAGTACGACCACCCGTTCACGTACTGGGACTACCGCCAGCTGTGCTTCCCGAAGAACCGCGGCATGCGCATCGACCTGGTGTACGGCAACGAGCCGTTCGCCAAGGCCGTCAAGGACTCCTACGTCGACCGCGAGGAGCGCAAGGGCAAGGGCGCGTCCGACCATGCGCCCGTGGTGGTCGACCTGGACGTGTGATGCCACGCTGGGTCCATGAACATTCCGTTCCTGGGTCACAGGCACCACAAGAGCGGTGAGGCGGCGCTCCCGGCCGACCCCGAGTCGATCGCCGCGCTCCTGTCCGAATGTGAACTGCTCCGCTCCCAGGCGGCCCAGGCGGGTGTCCGCCTCGACGACACCCCGGCTTCCCTGGAGGCGCTGGACCAGCTGGTTCCGCGCTGGCGCGACGATGCGGAGATCCTGCCCTGGCTGGGCAACGACGCGGGGCTGTACCTGGGCACGGTCGTCGTGCGCACCGTCCCCGGTGCCGCCTGGGAGATCAGGTCCGACGGCGAGCCCGTCGTACGGCTCGCCTCCGGCCGCGAGGTCGAGGTCGTGGAGCCCGGCCGGGACTGGGCCACGAGCGGTGTCCCCGAGCTGTCGCAGCTGTACGCCGAAGTCGCCGAGGCCTGACGGCCCAATGCGCCGATTCGACGTAAATACGGCTAATGCCCGAAAAGTGCGTGTCGTCCCTTGGCTCAACTTGTGTCTGGATAGTTTGCGGCAATCACGACACAGCTGAGAGTGAGTAGGGCTGCGGATGGCCGTCGATCCGTTGATCGAGCTGCGTGACGTCAACAAGTACTACGGGGAGCTGCATGTCCTGCAGGACATCGACCTCACCGTCGGCAAAGGGGAGGTGGTCGTGGTCATCGGCCCGTCGGGGTCGGGGAAGTCGACGCTGTGCCGGACGATCAACCGGCTGGAGACCGTCCAGTCCGGGACGATCCTGCTCGACGGGCAGCCGCTGCCCGAGGAGGGCAAGGCCCTCGCCCGGCTCCGCGCCGAGGTCGGGATGGTCTTCCAGTCCTTCAATCTCTTCGCCCACAAGACGGTCCTGCAGAACGTCTCCCTGGCACAGATCAAGGTCCGCAAACGCAAGAGGGACGACGCCGACCGCCGCTCCCGGGAACTCCTCGACCGCGTCGGACTGCTGAACCAGGCCGACAAGTACCCGGCGCAGCTCTCCGGCGGCCAGCAGCAGCGCGTGGCCATCGCCCGCGCCCTCGCCATGGAACCCAAGGCCCTGCTGTTCGACGAGCCCACCTCCGCCCTCGACCCCGAGATGATCAACGAGGTCCTGGAGGTCATGCGGCAACTGGCCCGTGACGGCATGACCATGGTCGTCGTCACGCACGAGATGGGCTTCGCCCGCTCGGCCGCCAACCGGGTCGTCTTCATGGCCGACGGCCGGATCGTCGAGGACCGCAGCCCGGAGGCGTTCTTCACCAATCCGCGCAGCGATCGCGCCAAGGACTTCCTCTCCAAGATCCTCAAGCACTGACCGGGGGAGCGCGACCCATGTTCCGTACCACCCGTGTGCCCCGCGCGCTCTGCGCCCTCTCCGGTGTCCTCGTGCTGCTCGCCGCCGCCTGCGGCAAGGAGGGCAGCCCGCCCGGCAAGGGACCGGCGACCGACAAGCTGCCCGTCTACCAGGTGGCGCAGGGCTTCAGCCTGCCGGACTCCAGGACCTGGACCCGCGCGAAGAAGCGCGGCTATTTCGTCGTCGGCGCCAAGGAGGACCAGCCCTACCTGGGCGAGAAGGACCCGGCGACCGGCACCTACTCCGGGTTCGACATCGAGATCGCCAAGATGATGTCCGCCTCCCTCGGCTTCCCGCCCCGGACCATCCGCTTCAGGACGATCGCCTCCGCCAACCGCGAGACCGCCCTGCAGAACGGCCAGATCGACTACTACGTCGGCACCTACACCATCAACGCCAACCGCAAGAAGCTCGTCGGCTTCGCCGGCCCCTACTACATGGCCGGCCAGTCCCTGCTGGTCCGCAAGAACGAGAACGACATCCACGGACCCCAGGACCTCGCCGGCAAACGCGTCTGCTCGGCGGCCGGTTCGACGCCGTACCAGCGCATCAAGGCCGACTACCCGAAGGCGATCCTGGTCGCCTACGACACCTACTCGGTCTGCGTCGACAACCTGCTCACCTACCAGGTCGACGCGGTCACCACCGACGACGCCATCCTCATCGGCTACGCGGCCAAGGCACCGAAGGAACTCAAGGTCGTCGGCAAGCCCTTCTCCGAGGAGCCCTACGGCATCGGCGTCCCGCACGGTGACAACGCCCTGCGCTTCGCCCTCGACGACGCACTGGAGGCACGCGAGAAGAACGGCGACTGGAAGAAGGCCTACGAGGCGACGCTCGGCCTGTCCGGCGTGCCCGCCCCCACCCCTCCCGCGATCGACCGCTACCCGGCGAGCTGAGCGAGGACGGCATGAACGTACTGAAAGACAACTTCTCGACCTACTGGGAAGGCTTCCTCGGCACGGTCGAACTGACCGTCTACGCCTCCTTACTGGCCCTGGCGCTGGGTTTCCTGATGGCCTCCTTCCGGGTCGCGCCCGTCGGCTCCCTGCGGATCTTCGGCACGGCCTGGGTCACCGTCCTGCGCAACACCCCGCTGACCCTGCTCTTCTTCGCGGTGCTGCTCGGACTGCCCCGGTTCGGCATCGTGCTTCCCTTCCAGGTGTTCGCGGTCCTCGCACTCGGCTGCTACACCTCGGCGTTCATCTGCGAGGCGCTGCGCTCCGGCATCAACACCGTGCCCAGGGGGCAGGGCGAGGCGGCGCGCAGCCTGGGCATGTCCTTCGGACAGACCCTGTCCCTGGTCGTCCTGCCGCAGGCGTTCCGGTCCGTGATCCCGCCGGTCGGCTCCACCCTCATCGCGCTCGCCAAGAACTCCGCGATCGCGGGCGCGTTCAGCGTCACCGAGCTGCTCGGCACCTACAAGACCATCAACGAACTCGGCTACAACATCGTCTGGACCTTCGTCTGGATCGCCGTCGGCTACCTGATCATCACGCTCGCCATCAGCGCCCTGTTCAATCTGCTGGAGCGTAAGTACGGAGTCGCCCGATGACCGAGGCCACCGCGCTCTACGACGTCCCGGGTCCCGGCACCCGCCGACGGCACGCCCTGTACGGAGTCGCCTCCACGGTCGTCCTCCTCGCGCTGCTCGCCTGGATCCTGTATCTCCTCTTCGACACCGGCCAGTTCACGTACACCAAGTGGATGCCGTTCGAGTACAAGGGCATCCAGGAACTGCTCCTGCGGGGCCTCGGCAACACGCTCAAGGCCTTCGTGATGGCGGCCGTCCTCTCGCTCGCCCTCGGCGGTCTGCTGGCGACCGGGCGGCTGTCGGACCACAGGCCGGTGCGCTGGGCGGCCACGGTCGTCGTGGAGTTCTTCCGCGCCATGCCCGTGCTGGTGATGATCTTCTTCATCTTCGTGGCGCTGAAGGTGCAGCCGCTGCCCGCGCTCGTCGCCGGACTCACCCTCTACAACGGCTCGGTGCTCGCCGAGGTGTTCCGCTCCGGCGTGAACGCCGTCGAACGCGGCCAGCACGAGGCCGCGTTCGCGCTCGGCATGCGCAAGACCCAGGTCATGGCGCACGTCCTCGTACCGCAGGCCGTACGCGCCATGCTGCCCGCCATCATCAGCCAGTTGGTGGTCGCCCTGAAGGACACCTCCCTCGGCTATCTCATCACCTACGAGGAGTTCCTCCACGCCGGGAAGCTCATCGCGTCGAACCTCGACTACGATTTGCCGTTCATCCCTGTGGTGATGGTGATCTCACCGATCTACATCGGGATGTGCATGCTGCTCTCGTGGTTCGCCGGCTGGGTGTCCCGGCGTGAGCAGCGCAGTCCCAAGACCGAGGCCGTGGCGATCGCCGCGGCCGAACCTGGGACGCTGCTGCCGGGTGGGGAGCCCCCCACGGCCCTGAAACCGTAGGGGGCGGCAGTTCACACGGGCCAGGCTCGTCCGGCGGCAGCCGGAGATCACTGCTCGCGCATGGGGACGGACACGTACGACGGGTCGTTCGCCGGCGAGGAGAAGGTCAGCTGCGCGCCGGACGGGTTGTGCTCGATGTAGAGCGGGTCGACCGTGTCCACGACCATCGCGAGGCGGTGTCCCGCGGGGACGTCGTAGGCGGTGGAGAACAGGTCCAGGTCCACGTCGAACGGCTTGCCGGGCGTCCGGTCGTGCCAGGTGTACGGCGCGTTGGTGACCAGCTTGGCGAAGCCGAGCGGCCCCACGTCGTACAGGTAGGCGACGAGGGTGCCGCTCTCCTTGGTCGGGGTGAGCGTGGTGTGCAGCGAGGCCGTTCCGCGCACCCGTTGGGCCGTGCCGTACCGCTCCGACTGCCAGACGGCCGCCCAGCGGCGCGGCAGCAGCGGGATCGAGGCGACGGGGGGCAGCTGGGCGATCTGGTCCAGGATGCTGGAGAGGAAGACGATCCCGCCGTCCGCGCCCGAGTCGACGTTCGCGTGGATGGTGGTGGAGCCCGCGAGCTCGATCTTCCGGCGGTTCGCGCCGACCGACTTCCAGTCCGGGTAGCCCTCGTATCCCCCCGCGCTACGGGACTTCAGCTGGACGGGCTGTTCGCGGTCGATGCCGTTGTCGGCGCCCTTGAGGTAGTGGTCGAGCCAGCGCCCGGTGTCCGTCCACACATCGTTGGGCAGCCCGAACAGGCCGGTCAGCTCGGCGGTCGCGTGGTCGCCGGGGCGCAGCTCAAGCCGCTTCGGGACGGTCAGCTTCTCGTAGAAGTCGGCGTACTGGTTCACCGGGAAGATCGTGTCCCCCCAGGCGTTGGCGAGCATGACCGCGGCGCCGTTCTTGTTCAGCTGGTCGACGTAGGTCGCGACGGAACGTTTCCGCCCCCAGTCGATCATCTCCTGTTCGTGGGTCAGGTCGGAGGCGTAGAAGTTGTCGAAGATCTGCCGGAGTTCGGGGCTCTCGCGGCCCGTGAGGATGCCCGCGCCGTCGAGCAGGGCACCCGCCTGGAGGTGCTGGGTGCGGCCCGAGTAGATGGAGGCGATCAGGTCGGCCCAGCCGCTGAGCGCCGCGACCGCTTTGATGCGCTTGTCGTGGGCGGCGGCGAGCAGACTGATGCCCGCGCCGTAGGAGACGCCCGCCATACCGATGTGGTGCGGGTCCGCGGGGGTGTTGGCGAGCGCCCAGTCGATGACCTTGGAGGCGTCCGCTATGTCCGGCGGACCGGCCACTTCTATCTCGCCGCCGGACTGCCAGAACCCGCGCACGTTGTAGGTGAGCACCACATAGCCGGCGTCGGCGAGCTTCTGCGCCTGGGCGAGGTACTCCACCTGGGGCAGGCCCCAGCTCGTGGGCAGCACGACGAGTGGGTAGCGGTGCGAGCCGTCGGCGCCCGCGGGCGTGACGACGTTGGCCTTCAGTACGGTGCCGCCGTCGCCGCTGATGTCCACGAAGCGGACGGACGGGGCGGCCTGGGCGGCCGGAGCCAGGGCGACGACCGTTCCGGCGATCAGCGCCGCGCACACGGCTCCGACGGCAGAGGTGCGCAGGGTGGTGCGACCATGTCCCATGGGGTCACTCCTCACTCGTTCAAGTTCAAAGTGACCCGACGGTAACCGCGAGACCTTACCGCAAGTAACCCATCGGTAAGTTACGCACCGGTAAAGGTTTTTACGACTGCGCGGGCTCGGGCTCCGGCAGCGGCGTCCGTGCCGCCCGCGTCACGTCCGTCACCAGCTCGACCACGTCCGGCCCGTACGCCTGCGAGTTGACCACCTTCAGCAGCAGGACGAAGGGCCCGGTGCCGTACTTGCGGTGCAGCCGCTCGTGGTGGCGGGCGAGATAGCGGGTGGCCGCCTGGTTGGTGATCGCCCGCTGGCCGCAGAAGAGGAACACCGGCCGGGAGTCCCGCTGTCCGTCCGCGATGAGCCGGGCGAGCAGTACGTACTCGCTCCGGCCCCGCTCCATGCGGTACTCCTCCGTGCCGATCCGTAGGGCGCCGAGCTCCGGACCGGCGTCGGCCTCGACGTTCATCCGTGCACCCGGCAGCAGCGAGGAGAGGTGGGCCGCCATCCGGCGGTTCGAGTAGGGCCCGCCGACACAGAACTCCGTCCGCTCGCCGAGGCCCTGCTGGGTGGCGTCGTGCGCGACAACCTGGGCGTGCGCCTTGCAGTCCTTGATCAGCGCGGAGAGTTCCAGCAGGGCGTACACGTCGTACCGCATCACCGCCAGCTCCGGTCCGCCCGCTTTGTGGTTGACCACGAGCAAGGACTCCGAGTTGTCCGGCAGCCCGAAGAACGTCTGCTTGCGCCGCAGTTTGCGGCGCCACAGATACGTACGGGCGATCCAGCCCAGCGCGGCACTGATGCCGGCCGCCATGACGCCCAGGGCGATGTTGCGCACGTCGTCGTTCATGGCCGCGCATGGTAGCGGGCCCGGGTAGCGGGTACGTACCCGTGTTCGATCTGTGACGTTCGTGTGGCAGGTGACCGAGGCGTACTGTTGGCCTTACGGCAATCTGGTTACGCTGCGCGGACGGTTCCGACGGGAGGTTCGGATGGGTCGTCCTGGCACGCGGAAACTGGCGGTTCTGGCGGTCTCGGCCGCCATGGTGTCGGTGGGAGCGGCGGCGCCGCCCGCCGCACCGAGCGAGACGGTCAGGAAGGTTCCGGTGGCCGTCGGCTACGGCGGCGCCGTGGCGAGCGTCGACGCGGACGCCTCAGCCGCCGGCATCGAGGTGCTCAAGGGGGGCGGCAACGCGGTCGACGCGGCCGTCGCCACCGCGGCCGCGCTCGGTGTCACCGAGCCCTACTCGGCCGGCATCGGCGGAGGCGGCTACTTCGTCTACTACGACGCCAAGTCCCGTACGGTGCACACCATCGACGGCCGCGAGACGGCACCGCTGAGCGCCGGCTCCGACCTGTTCATGGAGAACGGCAAGCCGCTCGCCTTCGCCGACGCCGTCAGCAGCGGTCTGGGCGTCGGCACCCCGGGCACGCCCGCCACCTGGCAGTCGGCGCTGGACCGGTGGGGCAGCAGGAACCTCGGTACGGTCCTCAGGCCGGCCGAGCGGATCGCCCGCGACGGCTTCACGGTGGACGACACCTTCCGCTCGCAGACCGCCTCGAACGAGACCCGGTTCCGCTACTTCCCCGACACCGCCAAGCTGTTCCTGCCGGGCGGGCAGCTGCCGGTCGTCGGCTCCACGTTCAAGAATCCCGACCTGGCCCGGACCTACGCGGAACTGGCGAGGAAGGGCATCGGCGCGATCTACCGCGGCGACCTCGGCGACGACATCGTCGATACGGTCAACAAGCCGCCGGTGGACCCCGGTTCAGGCTGGAACGCCCGCCCGGGCAAGCTGGAGGAGAAGGACCTGGCCGCCTACGGCGCCAAGTTCCAGAACCCCACCAGGACCTCGTACCACGGTCTGAACGTGTACTCCATCGCGCCCTCCTCCTCGGGCGGCACCACCGTCGGCGAGGCGCTCAACATCCTTGAGGGGACCGACCTCTCCAAGGCGAGCGAGGTGCAGTACCTGCACCACTACATCGAGGCGAGCCGCATCGCCTTCGCCGACCGCGGGCGCTGGGTCGGCGACCCCGCCTTCGAGAACGTACCGACGAAGGAACTGCTGTCGCAGAAGTACGCCGACTCGCGCGCCTGTCTGATCACGGACGACGCGGTCCTCAGCAGCCCGCTCGCGCCCGGCGACCCACGCCACCCGGCCGCCTGCACCACCCGGGGCACGGCGGCTCCGACGACGTACGAAGGTGAGAACACCACTCATCTGACCGTCGCCGACAAGTGGGGCAACGTCGTCGCCTACACGCTCACCATCGAGCAGACCGGCGGCAGCGGCATCACCGTCCCCGGCCGCGGCTTCCTGCTCAACAACGAGCTGACCGATTTCTCCTTCACCCCGGCCAACCCGGCCGTGCACGACCCGAACCTGCCGGGCCCGGGCAAGCGGCCGCGCTCCTCCATCTCGCCGACCATCGTCCTCGACCGGCACAACAGGCCGGTGGTGGCGCTCGGTTCGCCCGGCGGCGCGACCATCATCACCACCGTGCTGCAGACCCTGACCGGGTTCCTCGACCGGCATCAGCCGCTGGTCGACGCCATCGCCGCACCGCGCGCCAGCCAGCGCAACGCGGCCAGGACGGAGCTGGAGCCCGCCCTCTACAACAGCGACTTGAGGGGGAAGCTGGAGGCCATCGGCCACTCCTTCTCGCTCAACCCCGAGATCGGCGCGGCGACCGGCGTCCAGCGACTGCCTGACGGCAAGTGGCTGGCCGCCGCCGAGAAGGTACGACGCGGCGGCGGTTCGGCGATGGTGGTGGACCCGGCGCCGTAGCGCCGTATCCCCACGACGCACGGCCGGTTGCCGTAGCCCTACGTCTCCGGGACGGGCGGCGCCGCTTCCTCCGTGCGGAAGTCGAGCCGCCCGTCCCGCACGTCCACCCGGACCCGGCCGCCCGAGGCGATCGTGCCGTCCAGCAGCAGCCGGGACAGCTGGTTGTCGACCTCCCGCTGGATGGTGCGGCGCAGCGGGCGGGCGCCGTACTCGGGCTGGTAGCCGCGCTCGGCCAGCCAGTCGATGGCCGCGTCGGTGAACGCGACCGTGACGCCCTGCCCGTCCAGCAGCCGGCGAGTGTGCTCCAGCAGCAGGTCGGTGATCTGCCGCAGCTGCTCGCCGGTGAGCTGCCGGAAGACGACGATCTCGTCGATGCGGTTGAGGAACTCGGGCCGGAAGTGCTCGCGCAGCGGCCGCAGGATCTGCTCGCGCCGCGCCTCCTCGTCGGCGTCCGCGCCGCCGGGCCCGAAGCCGATCCCGGCACCGCGCCGGGTGATCACGTCGGAGCCGAGGTTGCTGGTCATCACGATGACGGTGTTGGTGAAGTCCACCGTGCGGCCCTGGGAGTCGGTGAGCCGGCCGTCGTCGAGGACCTGCAGCAGGATGTTGAAGACGTCCGGGTGCGCCTTCTCCACCTCGTCCAGCAGGAGCAGCGAGTACGGGTACCTGCGCACCACCTCGGTGAGCTGCCCCGCCTCCTCGTGGCCCACGTACCCGGGCGGTGCGCCGACCAGCCGGGAGACCGTGTGCCGCTCCTGGTACTCGCTCATGTCGAGGCGGACCATGCGGTCCTCGCTGCCGAACAGGACATCGGCGAGCGCGCGGGCCAGCTCGGTCTTGCCGACGCCGGTCGGGCCGAGGAAGAGGAAGCTGCCGATCGGCCGGTCCGGGCTCGAAAGCCCGGCGCGGGAGCGCAGCACGGCCTCGGCCACCACGCTCACGGCCTCCTCCTGGCCGACCACCCGCCGGTGCAGGTGCTGTTCCAGGCCGAGCAGCCGCTCCTTCTCCTCCTGGGTCAGCCGGCTCACCGGGATGCCGGTCTGCCGTGACACCACCTCGGCGATGGCCTCCGCCGTCACCTCCAGGCTCAGCCCCTCGTCGGCCTGGTCGTCCCCGGCGGCCTCCGCGATCCGCTGCTTCAGCCCGCCGATCCGGTCGCGCAGCTGGGTGGCCTGCTCGTACTGCTCGTCGGCGACCGCCTGGTCCTTGTCCCGGACGAGCTGCTCGACCTCGCGCTCCATCGTGCGCACGTCCGTGCCCTTCGTCCGGGAGCCGAGGCGCACCCGGGCACCGGCCTGGTCGATCAGGTCGATCGCCTTGTCGGGCAGGCGCCGGTCGGTGAGATAGCGGTCCGACAGCTCGACCGCGGCCACCAGCGCCTCGTCGGTGTAGCGGATCTGGTGGTGCGCCTCGTACCGGTCGCGCAGCCCGCGCAGGATCTCGATCGTGTCCTCGACCGTCGGTTCGGGCACCAGGATCGGCTGGAACCTGCGGGCCAGCGCCGCGTCCTTCTCGATCCGCCGGAACTCCTCCAGCGTGGTCGCGCCCACGATGTGCAGCTCGCCCCGGGCCAGTGCGGGCTTGAGGATGTTGCCCGCGTCCATCGCACCGCCCTCGCCGCCCGAACCGGCGCCCACGACGGTGTGCAGCTCGTCGATGAAGACGATCAGCCGGTCGGAGTGGGCGCGGATCTCCTCCACGATGGTGTTCAGGCGCTCCTCGAAGTCGCCCCGGTAGCGGGTGCCCGCGACGACCCCGGTCAGGTCCAGGGCGACCACCCGCCGCCCGGCCAGCACGTCCGGCACGTCCCCGTCGTCGATCCGCTGCGCGAGCCCCTCGACGATCGCGGTCTTGCCGACCCCCGCGTCGCCGATCAGCACGGGGTTGTTCTTGCCGCGGCGGGACAGCACCTCGATGGTCTGCTCGATCTCCTGGTCGCGGCCGATGACCGGGTCGACCCGGCCCTGCCGGGCCAGCTCGGTCAGATCGCGGCCGTACTTGTCGAGCGTCGGTGTGGAGGTGGGCCGCTGGCGCTCGGTGCGCGTCTGGGTGGTCTCCGGGGCCTCGGGCGGCAGGGTGCCCGCCGAGAAATGGGCCGCGTTCAGGATGTGCCCGGCCGCCGAGTCCGGGTTCGCGGCCAGCGCGCTGAGCACGTGCTCCGGGCCGATGTAGCCGGCGCCGCTCGACCGCGCCAGGTCGTGCGCGTCCAGCAGGGCCCGCTTGACGGCCGGGGTGAGCGACAGCGAGGTCGGCGGCGGCACCTCGCCCGGAGGGTGCTGGACCGGGCCCGCGCGGTCGTCGATCTCCGTCGCGAGCGAGTCGGGGTCCGTGCCGGCCCTGCTCAGCAGCGACCGCGTGGGCTCGGCGGACAGGGCCGCCCGCAGCAGGTGCTGCGTGTCCAGGTTCCG
Organism: Streptomyces sp. NPDC101151; assembly: GCF_044768335.1. Taxonomy (NCBI): domain Bacteria; kingdom Bacillati; phylum Actinomycetota; class Actinomycetes; order Kitasatosporales; family Streptomycetaceae; genus Streptomyces; species Streptomyces sp. NPDC101151. Next base: position 40,684 of record NZ_JBIWPP010000018.1, read on the forward strand.
GCTGCCGTGCTCGGCGGCGTACTGGGCGGCCCCTCTCACCATCTCCCGGGCCGGCTGGCTGAGCAGGCGGCCGATGTCGATGTGGCGGGGGCCGGGGGGCCCGCCGGGTGCGCCGCCGAAGTAGCGGCCCAGGAATTCACCGAAGGGGTCAGGAGGGTAGCCGTTGGTCATGGCGTTCCGTTCCTTCGCTGATGACATGCGGAGCGGCCGGGTAGCCCGGTCATCGGCCTCTCATGCCACGATGACACGTGCTCCTGCGAAGGGCATGTGCGGGAAGGCGCCGCCCCGCCGTCCTCAGGGGATTTCTCTCGCCGTGAGGATCCGGGGGCCGTCTTCCGTGATCGCCACCGTGTGCTCGGTGTGTGCCGCCCGAGACCCGTCGTTCGTGCGAAGGGTCCAGCCGTCGTCCGCCTCGTGGTACGTGTCCTTGCCGCTCGCGATCAGCATCGGCTCGATGGCCAGGACCATGCCGTGGCGCAGGGGCAGGCCACGGCCGGGGCGGCCCTCGTTGGGGACATCCGGATCCTCGTGCATACGGCGGCCCACCCCGTGACCGCCGAAGCCGGCCGGGATGCCGTAGCCGCCCGCACGGCAGACCCGGCCGACGGCGTGGGAGATGTCCCCGATGCGGTTGCCGACCACCGCCGCCGCGATACCGGCGGCCAGGGCGCGCTCGGCGGCGTCGATCAGGCGCAGGTCCGCCGGGCGCGGGCGGCCGACGACGAAGCTGATCGCCGAGTCGCCCACCCAGCCGTCCAGGCCGGCGCCGCAGTCGACGGAGACCAGGTCGCCGTCGCGAAGGCGCCGCCGGGTGGGGATGCCGTGCACGATCGCGTCGTTGACCGACGCGCAGATGACCGCGGGGAAAGGGGTCGGGGCGAAGGAGGGGCGGTAGCCGAGGAACGGCGAGGCCGCGCCGGCCTCGCGCAGCACCTCCCGGGCCACCTCGTCCAGCTCCAGCAGGGAGACGCCGACGTCAGCGGCCTGCCGTACGGCCGTCAGGGCCCGCCCGACGACCTGGCCCGCAGCGTGCATCGCATCGATCGACGTGTTCGTCTTCAGCTCCACCATGCCAATTACTATACCGGTATTTGAATGGGTGTGAACGACCGTGGGCGGTATTAGAATGGGTGTCATGGTGCGCACCCCTCTCACTCCGGAAGAACGCGAACGCGGCGAACGCCTCGGGCGGTTGCTGCGCGAGGCGCGCGGCGGCCGGAGCATGGCCGAGGTCGCCGCCGAGGCGGGCGTCTCCGCCGAGACCCTCCGCAAGATCGAGACCGGGCGGGCGCCGACGCCGGCCTTTTTCACGGTGGCCGCGCTGGCCGGGGTGCTCGGGCTGTCCATGGACGAGCTGGTGACGCGATGTGCGCTGGTGGAGGCCTGAGGCACGCCTCGGGCCGGCCGGTCCGCGCACACGCCGGGGTCGCGGGATGAGCCGCCCGCCCACTCCCTGAAAACTGTGCGTAGCAAGCCGGTAACACAACTGGTGTTGCCTACCGACCGGAGTGCTGTCAGTCGGGCGGGAGCCGAGCATGGCTGTGGATCAACTCCCTGGTCGGGTACGGGAGTTCGCGAACTACCTGGACGGCCTTCTGGGGCGCCTGGACCAGGGGGGCGGCTGGTGCGGGGTCTTCTGGCACCGCGACCCGGAGGGCATGCGGGCCTGCCTCGACGGGTATGAGATGCCGCCCTGGGACGTGGTGGAGGCGCTGCTGCAGGACCTCGCCGCGGCCTACGGACCCCCGGCGGCGGTGGCAGAGCGGGAACGGGCCCGCACCCTGTACGGGGCCGCGGTCTCGGCGTACGACGCCCTGCCGGGTGCACGGGACGCCCTCGGCGACCGCCTCGACGTGATGCTCCGCGAACAGCGCTACGCCGCCGAACGCCACGCCGAACTGAGCCGCCTGTTCACCGCGGCGACTTCCCACCAGGAGGCGGACGTCCTCCGCCTGGACATCGCCTGGGCCCGCGACGACCACGAACGGGCCACCGCCCGTTGCACCGAACTCCGCGACCGGGTGACGGAGTTGGACCGGAGAGCGGTCGCGGCGCCGATCCTGGATGCGCCGGTCGCCGGGGGCGGGAGAGACGGGGGTGAACCGGACCCTGACGGGTCACGGGCGCCGGCGCCGGACCGGCCGGTGGCGCAGCCCGGCGCTCCCGCGGCCCGTCGGACGGGGTCGGCGACGGATCCGGCCTCGCGCCCCGGCGTGCCGGATCCTGGCTCCGCGGCCCGCTCGGCACGGCCCGCCGCGCAGCCGGCGGGCTCTCGGTCCGCCGTGCTCCCCACCGCAGCTCCCGTCCGCGAGGTCCCCCCGCCACCCGCCCCGGAGGCGCCCGCCCCCGGGAAGCCCCGCAAGCGTCGCCGCGGGAGCGCCCGGTTCGCCGGGATGGCCGAGGAGGAGGCCGCCCCCGTCGTCGTACCGCAGAGTTCCGCCACGGCCGTACCGGATGCGTCCGGTGGACGGCGCACCCCGCGTGGAGCCCGGTTCGCCGGGGCGGCGGAGACCGGCGGTCCGGTGCGGGAGGCCGTTGAGGCGGTGGACTCCGAGGCCGGGGCGGCAGTCGCCGGGGCCGTCGAGCGGCTGGTGCGGCTGCGGGCGGAAGGGCGCACGGGTGAGGCGCATGTGCTGCTGGTCGAGATCACGCACTGGCCGGCCGCCCGCTTCCCGCTGCTCGCGGACGGGCTGCAGCGCGCCGGGCTGGGCGCGGACTGGGCCACGCTGCTGTGGGAGGCCGCCTCGCTGCCCGCCGAGCGGCTGGTCGCCGCCGCCGATGCGCTGGAGGCGGCCGGGAGAGCCGCGGACGGGGAGCAGATGCTGCGGCAGGGAGTGGCCCGGCCGGCCGAGGAGATAGGCGCCGCCGTACGGCGGCTGGACGCGGAGGGGCGGGCACGTGAGGTGCGGGCCCTGCTGGACGCCTACGTCCGTGTCCGCACCCCCGAGGAGGCCGCCCGCAGCGTCGCCGCCGACCCGCGCCGCCTCGTCCCGCTCCTGCTGGAAGCCGCCCGCGGCGTCTCGGAGGAGCGCCACTGGGACCTGGTGCATGCCCTCCGGGTCGCCGGGTTCACCGCCTGACGGTGCCCCGCGGTCACCCTAAGGAGTGCGAAACGGGATCGACTCCGCGGGTTAACGACGATGGTCTTGGCAAGGACCTCCGTGAGGCTTACTTTCGTCCCTCTACGGGCCGTTTCTACGGGCGTAGAGGCTCGGACGTCGCGTCGAAGGAGCAGCTCATGGCCAACGTCGTACGTGCCGCACTGGTTCAGGCCACCTGGACCGGCGACACCGGGTCCATGGTGGCGAAACACGAGGAGCACGCCCGCGAGGCGGCCCGCAGGGGCGCGCGGATCATCGGGTTCCAGGAGGTCTTCAACGCCCCCTACTTCTGTCAGGTCCAGGAGCCGGAGCACTACCGGTGGGCCGAGCCGGTGCCCGACGGGCCGACCGTGCGCCGGATGCAGGACCTCGCCCGCGAGACCGGCATGGTGATCGTCGTACCGGTCTTCGAGATCGAGCAGTCCGGCTTCTATTACAACACCGCCGCCGTGATCGACGCCGACGGCACCTACCTCGGCAAGTACCGCAAGCACCACATCCCGCAGGTCAAGGGCTTCTGGGAGAAGTACTACTTCAAACCCGGCAACCTGGGCTGGCCGGTCTTCGACACAGCCGTCGGCAAGGTCGGCGTCTACATCTGCTACGACCGGCACTTCCCGGAGGGCTGGCGGCAACTGGGACTGAACGGCGCGCAGTTGATCTACAACCCCTCCGCCACCCACCGTGGCCTGTCCTCGTACCTGTGGCAGCTCGAGCAGCCCGCAGCGGCCGTCGCCAACGAGTACTTCGTCGCCGCCATCAACCGGGTGGGCCAGGAGGAGTACGGCGACAACGACTTCTACGGCACGAGCTACTTCGTCAACCCGCGCGGGCAGTTCGTCGGCGACGTCGCCAGTGACAAGGACGAGGAACTCCTCGTCCGGGACCTGGACTTCGACCTCATCGAGGAGGTACGGCAGCAGTGGGCCTTCTACCGTGACCGCCGCCCCGACGCCTACGAAGGACTGGTGCAGCCATGAACGACCTCTACTCCCGTCACCGCAACGTCCTGCCCGACTGGCTCGCCCTCTACTACGACGACCCGCTGGAGATCACGCACGGCGAGGGCCGCCACGTCTGGGACTCGGCCGGCAACCGCTACCTGGACTTCTTCGGCGGCATCCTCACCACCATGACCGCGCACGCCCTGCCCGAGGTGACCAAGGCGGTCAGCGAGCAGGCCGGCCGGATCATCCACTCCTCGACCCTCTACCTCAACCGTCCGATGGTCGAACTGGCCGAGCGCATCGCCCAGTTGAGCGGCATCCCGGACGCCCGGGTCTTCTTCACCACCTCCGGCACCGAGGCCAACGACACAGCCCTGCTGCTCGCCACCACCCACCGGCGCAGCAACACGGTGCTGGCCATGCGCAACAGCTACCACGGCCGCTCCTTCAGCACGGTCGGCATCACCGGCAACCGCGGCTGGTCCCCGACCTCGCTGTCCCCGCTGCAGACCCTGTACGTCCATGGTGGCGTCCGCAGCCGAGGCCCGTTCGCCGAGCTGGACGACCGCGCGTTCATCGACGCGTGCGTGGCGGATCTGAAGGACATCCTCGGGCACACCCGCCCGCCGGCCGCGCTGATCGCCGAACCCATTCAGGGCGTCGGCGGCTTCACCTCCCCGCCGGACGGCCTGTACGCGGCCTTCCGTGACGTGCTGCAGGAGCACGGGATCCTGTGGATCGCCGACGAGGTGCAGACCGGCTGGGGCCGCACCGGCGAGCACTTCTGGGGCTGGCAGGCGCACGCGAGCAGCGGCCCGCCGGACATCATCACCTTCGCCAAGGGCATCGGCAACGGCACGTCCATCGGCGGGGTGATCGCCCGCGCGGACATCATGAACTGCCTGGACGCCAACAGCATTTCGACGTTCGGCGGCACCCAGATCACCATGGCGGCCGGTCTCGCCAACCTCGGCTACCTGGTCGAACACGACCTCCAGGGCAACGCCCGCCGCGTCGGCGGACTGCTCATCGAGCGGCTGCGGTCCGTCGCCGCCCAGCTGCCCGGGGTGCGGGAGGTGCGGGGCCGCGGGCTGATGATCGGCGTCGAGCTGGTCAAGCCGGGGACCGACGACGCCGATCCGCAGGCGGCCTCCGCCGTCCTGGAGACGGCCCGCGAGGGCGGACTGCTGATCGGCAAGGGCGGCGGCCACAACACCAGCGCCCTGCGCATCGCTCCGCCGCTGTCGCTGACCGTCGCGGAGGCCGAGGAGGGCGCGGCGATCCTCGAACGCGCGCTGAGGGGCACGTACTAGAGAACGGGTGCAGGGCCATGACCACCACCTCGGAGATCCGTCACTCGGGCCGGCAGCCGCTCGAACCCGCTCTCTCGGTCCGCCAGGTGCTCACCCTGGAGCGGGTGCAGGCCGGGGAGCCCGAGGTGGTGGCCGGGGCCGGACAGCTCGACCGGCCGGTGCGCTGGGTGCACGTCGCCGAAGCCGCCGACGTCGGCGTGATGCTCAGCGGCGGCGAGATGGTGCTCACCACCGGTGTGCTGCTGGCCGGCGACGAGGCCAAGCAGGCCGAGTACATCCAGTCCCTGCACCGCGCCGAGGCCGCGGCGGTCGTACTCGGGCTCGGCCGGGCCTTTCCCGCGCCGCCCGAGGTGATGCGCCGGGCCGCCGAGCGCTGCGGGCTGCCCATGATCGTCCTGCACCGGCCGTTCCCCTTCGCCGAGTTGACGGAGGAGGTCCAGTCCCGGCTGGTCCGGCGGAAGTTCGCCGCCGTCAGCCTCTCGGAGACCGTACGGACCGCCCTCACCGGCCTGATCACCTCAGGCGCTCCGCTGCAACGGCTGCTCGACGAGATCGCCCAGCACAGCGGCTGCCCGGTCGTCGTCACCAACCTCGCGCACCGCGTCCTCGCCACGGCGGGGGAGCGGCCGGCGGTGGACGACGTGCTGCGCGACTGGGAGCGGATCGCCCGGCAGGCGGGCGGCGGCGAGGGCGACGGCTGGATCCGCGCCGAGCTGGGCGGGCGCGGAGAACGGTGGGGCGAGCTGCTGCTCTGCGGGTACCGGGGCGACACGGCAACCGGGCGGCTGCTCGCCGACCGCGCCGCCGAGGCCCTGGTCCTGCACCGCATGCTCGGCGGCGGTTCCGCGCACACCTGGGAGGAACAGTCCGCGCAGGGCCTGCTGACCGACCTCGTCTCCGGGGTCGTACCGGCCAGGCAACTGCTGCCCCGGGCGCGGGCGGCCGGGCTGCCGGTGAACCGGCGCACCTTCGTACCCCTCGTCGTCCCGGCCGGGGATCCGGGCCGACTCGACCGTGTGCTGCGGGTGCTGGGTCTGTCCGGACTGGTCGCCGAGCTGGCCGAGGGCGCCACCGCGGTCCTGCTGAGCCTCGCCCGCGACCAGCAGGCCGAGGCGCTGACCGCGCACTTCGCGGCCCGGCTGCGGACCGAGACCGGGGTGCCGAACGCGGTGGTCGCCGCCGCCGATCCGCGCACCGACTGGAACGACGTGCCGGCCGGGCTGCGCGAGGCCCGGCATGTCGCCGACGCCGTGGCCGACTCGTCGGGCGCCCTCGACCTGCCGGCCGTCGTACGGCTGCGGGACGTCCATCTGCGCGGCCTGATCCGGCTGTTGCGGGACGATCCGCAGGTGCAGTCCTTCGCCGAACGCGAGCTGGACGGGCTGCTGTGCGGGGCCGACCAGGAGCTGCTGAACGTGCTGCGCACCTACCTGGCGACCGGGCGGAACAAGTCCCGCACCGCACAGCTCCACCATGTCTCCCGGCCCGCCCTGTACCGCCGCCTGGAGGCCATACAGACACGGCTGGGCGTAAATCTCGACGACTTCGAACAGGCGGCCTCCGTGCACATCGCGCTCCTCGCGCACGACGCGCAACAGGGGTGAAACATGCGACGACCTCGGAAAACGGCGGTGAAACATGGGATCACGAACACGTGACACGGTGACACGCCGGGCGCCCGCAGACGTGACACGCTGCCACTCAAACGGTCCCTCGCGGCTTTCTAGGCTCACCGGACATCGAGCTACCGGAGGTCCCGATGAGCCGAGTGATCCGTGCCGCCCTCTTCCAGACCGCCTGGACCGGCGACAAGGAATCCATGATCCAGGTCCACGAGCAGGCGGCCCGCGACGCGGCCGCGCAGGGCGCCCAGGTCCTGTGCTTCCAGGAGCTGTTCTACGGCCCCTACTTCTGCCAGGTGCAGGACAAGGCGTTCTACGAGTACGCCGAACAGATCCCGGGCGGCCCGACCGTCAAGCGTTTCCAGGCGCTCGCCAAGGAGCTGGGCATCGTCCTCGTCCTGCCGATGTACGAGGAGGAGCAGCCGGGTGTCCTGTACAACACCGCCGCCGTGATCGACGCGGACGGCTCCTACCTCGGCAAGTACCGCAAGACCCACATCCCCCAGGTCCAGGGATTCTGGGAGAAGTTCTACTTCCGCCCGGGCAACAGCGGCTGGCCCGTCTTCGAGACGGCCGTCGGAAAGATCGGTGTGTACATCTGCTACGACCGTCACTTCCCGGAGGGCTGGCGGGCGTTGGGCCTCGGCGGTGCCGAGATCGTCTTCAATCCGTCGGCCACCTCGCGCGGGCTCTCCCGCTATCTGTGGCAGCTGGAGCAGCCGGCGGCGGCCGTCGCCAACGAGTACTTCGTGGGCGCGATCAACCGGGTCGGCGTGGAGGACCTCGGCGACAACGACTTCTACGGCACCACGTACTTCGTCGACCCCGAGGCCCAGTTCGTCGGCGAGGTGGCGAGCGACAAGGAGACCGAACTCGTCGTACGCGACCTGGACCTGGCCAAACTCCGCGAGGTCCGCGACCGCTGGCAGTTCTACCGCGACCGGGCACCGGGGGCCTACACGCCGCTGACAGCACCCTGATCGCACCGACCGCACCGTTCACCCTGCGAGGAGAGGGACCATGAGCAGCCGTACCGTCATCCGCGGCGGTCTCGTCGTCACCGCGTCCGACGAGATCCATGCCGACGTCCTGATCGAGGACGGCCGCGTCGCCGCCCTCGCCGCCTCCGGTACACCCGCCGCCGAGGCGTTCACCGCCGAGCGAAGCGAGATGGGGGCACCCCCGCCGGAAGGGTGGGGGAGGGTGATCGACGCCACCGGGAAGTACGTCATCCCGGGCGGCGTCGACGCCCACACCCACATGGAACTGCCGTTCGGCGGCACCTTCGCCTCCGACACCTTCGAGACCGGCACCCGGGCCGCCGCCTGGGGCGGGACGACCACGATCGTCGACTTCGCGGTGCAGAGCGTCGGCCACACCCTGCGCGACGGGCTGGACTCCTGGCACGCCAAGGCCGAGGGCAACTGCGCCATCGACTACGCCTTCCACATGATCGTCTCCGATGTGAACCAGGACACGCTCAAGGAGATGGACCTGCTGGTCGAGGAGGGGGTGACCTCGTTCAAGCAGTTCATGGCCTACCCGGGGGTCTTCTACTCCGACGACGGCCAGATCCTGCGCGCCATGCAGCGCTCCGCCGAGAACGGCGGCCTGATCATGATGCACGCCGAGAACGGCATCGCGATCGACGTCCTGGTCGAACAGGCGCTGGCGCGCGGCGAGACCGACCCCCGCTACCACGGCGAGGTCCGCAAGGCCCTGCTGGAGGCCGAGGCCACTCATCGCGCCATCCGGCTCGCACAGGTCGCCGGCGCGCCCCTGTACGTCGTGCACGTCTCGGCCATGGAGGCGGTGGCCGAGCTGGTGCGGGCGCGCGACGAGGGGCTGAACGTGTTCGGCGAGACCTGCCCGCAGTATCTGTTCCTGTCCACCGACAACCTCGCCGAACCCGACTTCGAGGGCGCCAAGTACGTCTGCAGCACGCCCCTCAGGCCCAAGGAGCACCAGGCCAAGCTCTGGCAGGGCCTGCGCACCAACGACCTCCAGGTCGTCTCCACCGACCACTGCCCGTTCTGCTTCGTGGGGCAGAAGGAACTCGGCCGCGGCGACTTCTCCAGGATCCCCAATGGTCTGCCCGGAGTCGAGAACCGCATGGACCTGCTCCACCAGGCCGTGGTCGACGGGCACATCTCCCGCCGCCGCTGGATCGAGATCGCCTGTGCCACCCCGGCCCGCATGTTCGGCCTGTACCCGAAGAAGGGCACCATCGCCCCGGGCGCCGACGCCGACATCGTCATCTACGACCCGCACGCCGAGCAGGTCATGTCCGCGAGGACGCACCACATGAACGTCGACTACTCGGCGTACGAGGGCAGGCGGACCACGGGCCGGGTCGAGACCGTGCTCTCGCGCGGCGAACCCGTCATCACCGAGCGGGAGTACACCGGACGCGCCGGGCACGGCGTCTTCACCCCGCGCTCCACCTGCCAGTACCTCACCTAGGAGTGGTGCCCATGGACTTCGGACTCGTCCTGCAGACCGACCCACCGGCCTCCCGCGTCATCAGCCTGATGAAGCGGGCCGAGCGCAACGGCTTCACGTACGGCTGGACCTTCGACTCCGCCGTGCTGTGGCAGGAGCCGTTCGTGATCTACAGCCAGATCCTCTCCAACACCTCGAAGCTGACGGTCGGCCCGATGGTCACCAACCCGGGCACCCGCACCTGGGAGGTCACCGCCTCCACCTTCGCCACCCTCAACGACATGTTCGGCAACCGCACCGTCTGCGGCATCGGCCGCGGCGACTCCGCGATGCGCGTCGCCGGCCGCAAGCCCAACACCCTGGCCCGGATCAGCGAGGCCATGAAGGTCATCCGCGCCCTCGGCCGGGGCGAGGAGGCCGACCTCGGCGGCACGAAGATCACCTTCCCGTGGATCAAGCAGGGTGCCGAACTCCCCGTGTGGATGGCCGCGTACGGACCCAAGGCACTGAAGATGACCGGCGAGGAGGCCGACGGGTTCATCCTCCAGCTGTCCGACCTGTATCTGACCGAGTACATGGTGAAGGCCGTCAAGGCCGCGGCCGTGGCCGCCGGCCGCGACCCGTCCGAGGTCACCATCTGCGTGGCCGCCCCGGCCTACGTCACCGAGGACGACTCGCCCGAGGCGCTCGCCCACGCGCGCGAACAGTGCCGCTGGTTCGGCGGCATGGTCGGCAACCACGTCGCCGACCTGGTCGCCAAGTACGGCGAGCACTCCTCCCACGTCCCCGACGAACTCACCGAGTACATCAAGGCGCGGGAGGGCTACGACTACGCCCACCACGGCCGCAGCGGCAACCCCGACACCCAGTTCGTGCCCGACCAGATCGTGGACCGTTTCTGTGTGATCGGCCCGGCCGAGAAGCACATCGAGAAACTCCAGGCGCTCCGTGAGCTGGGCGTCGACCAGTTCGCGGTGTACGACATGCACGACGCCCAGGAAGCCACCATCGACGCCTACGGCACGACGGTGATCCCGGCCGTCAACTCCTGACCGCAGCAGACCGGTTGATCCCCTCTTCCCGCCGTCCCGGGAAGGGGCCCAGGGCGCTCGTACCGATCCCGCTACGGGACACCCCCCCCCGCGGAGCCACCCCCCGCACGGCCTTTCCCGTCCCACCCCTCTTCGATTGGCCTGCTCATGACCGACACCGCTCCCACGGCCATACCGCCGACCGCTCAAGTCACCCTCGCCGACGGCCGGGTGGAGATCGCCCCTGGTTCGCCGCAGCCCAGCGGCCCCTACGCCAACGAGGATCTGCTCCCCGTCCCCGCGGCGAAGCGCACCTGGACGACGTACAACTTCTCCGCGCTGTGGGTCGGGATGGCCCACAACACGGCCTCCTGGACCCTCGCGTCCGGGCTGATCGCGGTGGGCATGGACTGGAAGCAGGCCGTGTTCACCATCGCCCTCGCCAATCTGATCGTGCTGGTGCCGATGCTGCTCACCGGGCACGCGGGACCCAAGTACGGCATCCCCTTCCCGGTCTTCGCCCGCGCCTCCTTCGGGGTGCGCGGCGCCAACCTCCCCGCCGTCGTACGGGCCCTGGTGGCGTGCGGCTGGTTCGGCATCCAGACCTGGATCGGCGGCGAGGCCATCTACTTCCTCGCCGGCAAGCTCATCGGCGACAGCTGGGCGAACGCCTCGCACATCGCCGGCTACGCCTGGACCATGTGGTTGTCGTTCGCGATCTTCTGGCTGATCCAGGTCGCCATCATCTACCGGGGCATGGAGACCATTCGCCGCTTCGAGAACTGGGCCGCACCCTTCGTGCTCGTCGGCGCCCTCGTGATGCTGTGGTGGATGAGCAGCAAGGCAGGCGGCGTCGGCCCGCTGTTCGACCAGCCCTCGAAGCTGGGCTGGGGCGGCGAGTTCTGGAAGCTGTTCTGGCCCTCCCTCATGGGCATGATCGGCTTCTGGTCCACGCTGTCGCTGAACATCCCCGACTTCACCCGCTACGGCAGGAGCCAGAAGGCACAGACCTGGGGTCAGGCGCTCGGCCTGCCGACCACGATGACCCTCTTCGCCTTCCTGTCCGTGCTCGTCACCTCCGGTTCGCAGGCGGTCTACGGCAAGCCGGTCTGGGACCCGGTCCAGCTGGCCGCCAAGACGGACAACGTGGTCGGCCTGCTCTACGCCCTCGTCACCGTGCTGGTGGCGACCCTGTCCGTGAACATCGCGGCCAACCTGGTCTCCCCGGCCTTCGACTTCTCCAACGTCGCGCCCCGGAAGATCAGTTTCCGTACCGGCGCCCTGATCACCTGTGTGCTCGGTGTGCTGATCTTCCCGTGGAAGCTCTACTCGGACCCGCAGGGCTACATCTTCACCTGGCTCGGCCTGGTCGGCGGCCTGCTCGGCACGGTCGCGGGCATCCTCGTCGCCGACTACTGGATCCTGCGCCGCACCCGCCTCGCCCTCGCCGACCTCTACCGCACGGGCGGCCGCTACTGGTACGCGGGCGGCTGGAACTGGCGGGCGGTGGTCGCCTTCGTGGCCGGAGGTGTCCTCGCCGTCGGCGGCGCTGACTTCCACCCGCTGATCGACGGACGCCCCGTCCCGGCCCTCAAGTCCCTCGCCGACTACGGCTGGGCGGTGGGCCTCGGCACCTCGTTGGTGCTGTATCTGGTGCTGACGCTGCTGACCGGGCGGAAGGAGGAGCCCGTGCAGGCCGCCTGAGCGGCGCCGAGGCGTCCCGGCCGCCGCCGGGACGCCGGGGGTATCAACGGCCCCGGGAGTCCAGGCAGTGCGAACGCTGCACGATGGGGGCGACGGCCCTGGACAGCTCGGTCAGCACCTCGTCCACGGCACGCACACCGGGTGAGATCGTCACCTCCACGGCGGGGCTGCGCCCGTAGGACACGAGAACCTGCTTCCCCGACCGCCGGGAGCGGTCCTGCTCGATCAGCCAGTCCACACCGTTCACGCTCACACAGGGGTCGAGGTCGGGGCCGGGCGACACCAGCCCGCACCGGGCCGTGACGGCGCCCCCGCCCCACGCCTCGGCGCCGGTCACACCCACCCGTTCGCGGCCGTGGCCGTCGAGCCGGCCGGGCCAGCGCCCGGACAGGCCCGTGCACGCCGGTGCGGACGCCCGCTCGGCCGCGCTCAGCCCGTACCGGGTGCCGCTGTCGTGCCGGGCCCACCACGCCCAGCCGGCCGCCGCCACCACGACCGCCAGCGCTCCGGCCCCGACCGCATACCGCACCCGCACTGCAGCCCCCTCGTGTCACGGTTCCGGCTGCCGCCGGTGATCATCCACGTCGGAACCTACAACACCCCAGGATCCCTGCCTCACGCGGCTGTTGCGATACTCGTTCCTCGTGAAGACGCGACCCTTGCCGCTGTGGACCGCGGCCTGTCTGCTGCTTGCCTCCTGCCATGCCGGGACGGCCACCTCCGGCCCCGCCGAGGAGGAGACCGGGCCCGTTCCCGCCGGACAGCGCAAGGCCGCGCCCGACCTCGCCGGCGACAGCCTGGACGGCAAGCCCGTGCGGCTGTCCGACTACCGCGGCAAGGTCGTCGTACTCAACGCGTGGGCGTCCTGGTGCGGTCCCTGCCGGGCCGAGGCGCCCGAACTCAACGCGGCGTACCAGCACCTCGCCGCCAAGGGTGTCCGGTTCCTCGGGCTCAACACCGACAAGGACGCCGCCGGCGGCCGGTCCTTCCAGCGGGACCACCGTCTCGCCTACCCCAGCCTCAGCGATCCCTCCGGCCGCCAGATGCTGAAGTTCCCGAAGGGATCGGTGCCGCTGGGGGTGCCCTTCACGGTCGTCGTCGACACCCGGGGCAGGATGGCGACCGTCCACTCCGGCGTCGTCACCGAAAAGCAGCTGCGCGACCTGGTGCTGCCGCTCGTGCGGTCCTGAGGGCCGTCAGCCGGATCCGCCCTGCAGGGCGGCGACGGCACTCTTCGCGGCCTTGATGGCCCCCTTGTTGATCTCTTCCGTGCCCGGGGCCTTCTTCGACTCGAAGTCGCTGCCGTTGTAGGTGACGATCACCAGGGCGTTGGAGACACGGGCGAGCACCACGCCCTCGCGGGTCTGCTGCTTGTCCTCCGTGGTGAGGTTCACGACCGAGTAGGCGGAGTCCCCGAGTCCCGGAACGGCTCCGCCGCCGCTCTTCTCGGTGACACGCTGCTCGTACTCCTTCTTCGCCTCCTGGTCCGAGTCGGCGATCTCGAAGGAGACGTCGAGCCAGCGGTAGTCGTAGCCCTTCAGCGCGTTCCAGGAGCAGGTGCGGCGGATCTCGGTGTCGGTCGAGGGGATCTCCTTGCCCGCGGTCTTCGCCCCGGGCACCAGGGACTTGACGGTCGACGCGGGCACGCCGGCGCAGGGGGAGGGCGCGGTGGCGTACGACTTCGACACCGCGGTGGAGGAGGGGGCGGACGACGACTGGGTGGGCGTCCTGCCGGCCGCCCGGTGATCAGCGGCGGACGGTGTGGCCGGGCCCGACGACAGTGCCCAGCCGGCGCAGGCGAGCACGGCGACGGGCGTCAGGCGTGCGGTGAGGGCGAGCGGCAGAGGAAGAGAACGCACGGCGCACTTCTCGTGGGGGAGGGGGTACGGAAGGGTCCGGATGGTGGACGGGGACGCCAGTGTCACACGACTGCCTGTGGGGCGGAAGTGTCAACTCGCTGCGTATCCGGCCGGTCACGGCAGCGCGTTCACGACGTACTGGTCTGCCCGTTATGCACCTGGAGCCAGCGGCGGGCGCCGACCTCGCTGGGATATTCGCGCACGGTGAAGGCCGCGGCGGACCAGCCGACGGCCCACGCCACCACCGCGGGCATGACGGGAGCCGCGATCAGCCACAGGGTGCGACCGGCGAGGGTCAGCCAGACGGAGCGGCGGACCTCGTCTCGTTTGGCGGCACGGAACTCGCCGGGGGCGGGCGGGTCCAGTAGCTTCCTGCGGTGGTCCCGGCGCTGTACCAGCCACCCCCACACCAGAGCCGCGGCGGACGCCGCCACCTGCGCCCAGTCCCACACCGCGCGCGCGGTCGGCGGCAGGGCGCCGCGGAAGCTTCCGTAGAGAACGAGCGCGATGTAGCAGCAGAACGCCAGGGCGGCCAGCCATGCGGCGGCACTGAAGGTGCGGCGCAGCCAGTAGCGCGCACCACGCTCGACCCAGGTGGTGCCGAGCCCCGGCAGGGCCGGGATCCGGGCGGGGGCCAGGGAAGCCGTGCCCCTAGAAGATGCTCTTGATGCCATGCCACACGTCGTCTTTCAGTCGAACGAAGTCGTCCCCTGTCTGGGACAGGACGTGACCCGTGCCGTGCAGTACCCCGCCCACCACACCGTGGTCGTGGATGTCCTCGCTCCAGTGTTCGTGGAAGGCGTGGTCGATGACGCTGGTCGCGCCGATCACGATCCCACCGCCGACGCCGGCCACCACCGCGGTGGGCACCTCGAACGGCGCGAGGGCCACGAGGCCCGCCGTGACGGCCGTTCCGGCCACCAGACCGCCGACGTTGGCGCCGCCGTCGACCGCGACCGAGTGCTGCCACGACCAGCCCTTGTCGTGGTCGTCGGAGGCCTCCAGCAGCCCGCAGGCCCCCGCCGCGGCCACGTCAAGCACCGGCACCTCCTTGAGGAAGTCCGGGAGTTTCTCCAGGCTCTTGCCCACGCGCAGCGCCTCCGCGGCATCGGCCAGCTTCACGTTGAGCGCCCGGTCGTAGGGAAGCTTGGTGCTGCCGTTGTCGGCGCGGGCGATCGCGTCCTCCAGCGAGTCGACCTTGGTGACCGCGTCGCGGTAGGCGCTCTTGGCGGGGAAGTCGTCCGGCATCTTCCGGCCCTGCTGCTGGAACGTCTTGCGCTCCGCGCGGAGTTCCTTCTTGGCGGCCTGCGCCTCGGTCTTGGCGGAGTCCAGCTGCGAACGGGCCTGCGCACCGCCGGCCCGCGCGTCCTCGGCGTCGTACGCGTACAGGCCGCGCAGATAGTCGGCGAGGGTTACCTTGTCCCCGGGTGACGTCGCGCCGTCCTTCGTCGCCACCTGCGCGTACAACCCCTGCAGCTGCTGCGCCGCCACCAGCCGCGCATGCTGCGCCGTGTGCAGGATCTCGTTGCGTGCCTTGGCGTACTCGTTCATCGCGGAGATCGTCTTCTGGTCGTCCGCGCTGGGCGGACTCGCCGTGAGGATCTGCAGGGGCACGCCCTTGGCGCCCGTCGGCACGTTCTTGCGCGTCGCGATGTGCTCCGCGTTCTGCAGGGCCGTCTCGCACGTGGACAGCGCGTCGGCGAGTGTGTCGAGGATGGTTCCCGCCTGGTGAACCAGCTCGGCGAACCCGCCCGCGGTCAGCGCGTCCTCGGACCACCGTGCGCGGAAGGACTCGGCCGCCTCGCCCTTCCAGCTCGCGTCGTCCACCAGCGTGTCGACGGTGCGGCTGAGCGGCTTGACCACGTCGTCGAGCTTTTCCTTGGCGTTCTTGTACGTCTCGGCCATCGTGCGCAGTCCGCCGATGTCACCGCCGACCCAGCTGTCGCCCATCAGCCCTCACCCGTCATCAGGTCTTCGAAGACACCGTGGACGTCCACGTCGTGCCGGTGGAAGGAGTCCCGCGCGTACGCGACCTTGTCGCCGTGGTCGTCCATCCGGTCGCCCAGGCCGATGTGCAGGGCGATGAGGAGGCCGGCCACCTCCTTGATCGCGTGGTCCAGCCCCGCGTCCCCGCCGCTGACCACGGGCGGTGCCACGTCGGGGTGCAGCTTGCGGTAGTCGGTGGCCTGCTCGTGGAAGGTCCTCGCCATGGTGGCGAGGTCGCCGTAGATCGCCTTGAAGTCGGCCGTCACCGGCGCACCTCCCGCGCATAGGCGGCCAGGTCGGCCGGCTGCCAGTTCTGCTCCCCGGGCGCGACGTGCGGGTCGAGCAGGATGGTGACGCCCTGCTCGCGCACGCCCTCGGCCAGCGGGCCGATCGAGCCGGCCACCCAGGGCTGTGCCTCGCCGAGCGCGTCCACCAGTCGCCCGGGTGTGCTGAACGCGAAGGCGACGGTGCCGTGCGAGGGGTGCTCGAACAGCTCCAGGACGAGGAAGGGCACGCGCGCCGGGCAGCCGTCCCTGCCCGTCGCCTCGACGGACCTCGGATGCGCCGGTACGAACACCGGGGTGTGGTACGCGGGAACCCCCGGCCTGGGGCCGGGCCGGTCGTCCGTGGCCGCTCGCGCGGCCGGCGCTGCCTCGACGAGGTCCAGCAGGTGTGAGCGGTGTGGTTGCGGGGCCCGCTCCGTGGGGCCGGCCGTGGCCGGCTGTCCCGGCGGCTCCGGCTCGACGAAATCGAGCAGGCGTGAACGTATCGGTGCGCCCATCGCCGTCACCTCTTCCCCGTGGTTCGCGTGGCCGGTCGGCCCGACCACGGTAGCCAGCGGGCGGCGGGGCGAATCCCCCTATGTCAGGGTGTCGATCAAGGGGCATGCGGAACTCATACGACCGCTTGGCCACGCGCTGGCCAAGCCTTGACCCATTGCTGAACCGGCCGCGCCGGAGCGCGGGAGACCGCGGGCTACGGCACCCTCGCTGTCCAGGTAGGCGTAACTGTCCTGGAAGGACAGGCCCTGGACCAGCGCCTCGGGCACCGACAGCGAGTACGTGATCGTGTTTCCGGGCTCCACGAACATGGCGCCGCCGCCGGAGATCCGCCACACCACCTCGATGCCGTGCCGGGCGGCACCCTCGGGGTCCACCTCGTTCCGCAGAGACTGGAAGCTGCCGATGACCACCGCCCGAGCGCCCCACTCCCATGGCCGCAGCGATGGGGGTCCCCCACGCCCTCAAGGCAGTGGGGGAGGCCGCCGGCCCGCGGCGACCTCCGCGGTCAGGAACTCGTCCAGGGCCATGTGCAGCGCCGGGGCCTGCGGGTCCTCATGGATCAGCTGCCAGTCGTAGTCGGTCCGGTCCGGTCCGTGGCGTGTGCCGGCGCCCGGCGCACCGCGATCCCGACGCCCTTCGAGGTCAGCCCGTACATCACGGTCCCTTGGCGACCGCGGTCAGAGAGCGCGGGGACGGATCAGTCCGCTCTCGTAGGCGAGGATGGTCGCCTGGACCCGGTCGCGCAGGCGGAGTTTGGACAGCAGGCCGTTCACATGGGTCTTCACGGTGCCCGTGGTCACGCCGAGTTCGGCTCCGATCTCGGCGTTGGTGAGGCCGGAAGCGATCTTCAGCAGTACTTCCCGCTCCCTCGGGGTGAGTTGGCCGAGGGCGCCGGGCGCCGAGGGAACCCGCGGGGCGCCCTGGGCGAAGGTGTGGATGAGGCGGCCGGTCACGGCGGGGGCCAGGATGCCGTCGCCGGCGGCCACGACACGGATCGCGGCCAGCAGATCCTCGGGCTGGGCGTCCTTCAGCAGGAACCCGGACGCCCCGGCGCGCAGGGCCTCGTACACGTACTCGTCGAGATCGAAGGTGGTGAGCACCAGCACCCGCGGCCCGTTCTCCGGCGTGGTGATCAGACGGGTCGCGGTGAGTCCGTCCATGCCCGGCATCCGGATGTCCATCAGGACGAGGTCGGGTGCCTCGGCGGCGGCGAGCGACACCGCCGTCGCTCCGTCGCCGGCCTCGCCGACGACGGTGAGGTCGGGTTCGGCGTCCACGATGGCGGCGAAACCCGCCCTGACCACGGCCTGGTCGTCGACGACGATCACGCGTACGGCGACGGGGACACCTCCTGGACGGGGGCCGGAACGGGGCCGGCCGGCAACGACACCCGTACATTACCGGCCGGCTCGAGAGCGATGTGTCCCTCGCCCGCGGCGACCTGCACCCGCAGACGCTCGGCGACCGGGCCGACGACGGCGAGCGGGACGCCGGTCACCGTGATGTGCACGGTGCCGCGCCGCCGTCTCAGGGACACCCGGGCCGGCCCGTGGTCGCCCGCGCCGAGCGCCGCTTCGACGATGCGGTACGTCGCGACGTGCACGGACGGCGCAAGGCCCCGCGCGGCCTCGGGCAGGCCGCGCAGCCGCACGTCGCGGCCGGCGGCGCCCAGGGCGCGGCAGAGCGTGTCGAGGTCGGCGGCGGTCGGGGACGGCGCGAGGCGGTCGGCGGGGTCCGCACACGCGAGGCGGTCGGCGGGGTCCGCGCAGTCGTCGAGGCTGTGCAGCATGTCGCGCATGGCGGCGAGGGCCGCCCTGGCCGTGGCCGCCACGTCGTCGAGTCTTCCCTGCCCGGCCAGGTCGACGAGCGACGCCGTGTGGTGCAGTACGGCCTCGCGCAAGGTCACCGCCAGCCGGTGCCGTTCGGCCTCGGCGGCCCGTTCCGCATGCCACATCGAGCTGGCGAGCGCGAAGTCGTCGCTCGCCAGCATGCGCAGGCGCCGGCGCCGTACGACGAGGCCCGCGCCGCACACGGCGGCGAGAAGGGGAGTCAGCAGGACACACAGGACGATCACCATCACCACGACGCCCCCGCCGACCGGTTCGCCCTCCAGCGCGCCGTCGGCGGAGGCCGTGGCCGTGAGCACCGAGGCTGTGCCGAAGGTCCCCGCGATCGCCGCCGGCCAGGTGCGGGAGGGCCCCTGCCCGTACGCGGCGACCGCGTACAGCGCGAGCATCTCCACGAGCGTTCCCCCGGCCAGAAACTGCGACACCCGAGACGGCAGGGGCACCACCGCTACGGCCACCGGCCACAGCCAGGCCGTAGCCAGCACGGCGACGAAGGAGACCACGGGGGCGCGTCTGCGCCACATCAGCGGCAGTGCGTGCAGGACCAGCAGCGCGGTCACGACGAGCAGGTCCGCTCCCGAGGCACGCCTGGTCGGCTCCGGCCAGTCCTCCGTGGTCACGAAGGCGGTGACCACCGGCAGGATCATCGCGGTGAGGGCCAGGGCGGGATCGGCGAGCCGCTGCTCACGCAGGACGTCGCGCCGCCATTCGGGCCCGGGCGGATGCCGGGGCCCGGCCGTGTCGGGCAGTGTCGCGCGGACCAGCCAGCCGCCGTCGGGTCCGGGGCCGGCGGTCAGCTCGCCGCCGGCCGATGCGGCCCGTTCCCGCATACCGGCCACGCCGCGTCCCCCGCCCAGGCCGCCGGTGTCCTGCGGTGCGAAGGCGCGCGGCGGCGCGTTCTCCACGGTCAGTTCCAGCAGGCCGTCCGCCCGGTGGACGAGCACACGGGCGGCGGCGCCGGGGGCGTGCCGCAGGGCGTTGGTGAGGGCCTCGCGGACGATTCCGTGGATCGCCTCGGCCGCGGGGCCGCTCAGGTCACCCGGGAGGTGGGCGGCGACGGGCCGGCCCAGTCGGCCGAATCCCGCGACCAGCTCCTCGATCTCGGCGCTCGTGGCCCCCGGACCCGGACGGTCGGTGTCCCGTAGGAGACCGACGAGTCGCTGCAGCGCCGCCACCGTCTCGGTGCCGGTGCGCCGCGCGAACGACAGTGCCTCGGCGGCCAGTTCCGGTCTGCTGTCCTTGAGCCTGCGCGCGGCATCGACGGTGACGACGACCGAGGTGAGGTGATGGGCACTCACATCGTGCAGCTCGCGGGCGAGCCGCCGGCGTTCGTGGTCGCCCGCCGTCCGGCGGGCGTGCTCCGCTCCGGCCAGCCGGCGGGCCGCGGTGAGCCGCCCGCCCAGCCATTGGCGCCGCGCTTCGCCGAGTCCCGCGCACAGGATGTACGCGCTCAGGGCGGTCGCCATCGTCAGGAGCGAGATGCGCAAGCCCTCCTGCACGGCGGCCAGCAGCCACTCGACGCCCACGGCCCCGGCGACGGCCCGGACCGTCACCGGCACGGGGCAGCGGACGGCGACGGAGAACAGGGCGACCAGCGTGCCGAGGCCGAGGTAGCCGTCCGGCCAGACGGCCAGGCCCAGGACGTAGGCACACAGCGTCCCGGCCAGAGCCCGCACGGGTGCCTGCCGGCGTCGGCCCAGCGCGGCCGTCTCCACGGACAGGGCGCACACGACGCCGATCAGACCCGGCAGCCCGGGCGCTTGGTCCGGGCCCAGGCCGGGCCAGAGCAGGGCACTTTGTCCGGCCGCCAGCACCAGGGGCAGAAGCCAGTTGCGTATCGTCTCCATCTCGCCGACGAGCGTAGAGGGCTGTCCCGGGCCGGGCACCTGCCCTGAGGCGGAGGCCGGCCCCTACCCAGCGATAGAGGGACCGTTCCTGCCGCAGGGCGATGGCAGGGCCGGGTGCCGCCGGGGAGGGTGATGCCATGACGTTTCCACCGCTGCCCGAACCACTGCCGCACCACCGACTCGCCCGGCTCTCGGTGCCCCACCGATGGTGGCGTCCGCTGGTGGGGACCCTGGTGGTGGCCGTGGTCTACACGATCGCCGTGAGCGTCCTCTACGGCGTCTTCTCCGCGTGGGGATCCTGGAAGGGATACCCCGAGTCCGCCGACGGATCAGTGGAGTTCGGACCCGTCTCGGGCACCGCCGTGGACCTGCTGATCCTCGCTCTGGCGACCCCCGTCGTGCTGCTGGCCGTGCGCTGGATCGGGCAGCGCCCGGCGGGCACGGTCTCCTCGGTGACCGGGAGGCTCAGATGGCGCTGGCTGAGCCTGTGCGTGCTGACGGCCCTGCCGGTCGTCGCCCTGGCGATGGGTGTCATGTTCCTGCTGCCCGGGGACGGCGGCGAGGAGTTCCGGTGGGCGGGCTGGACGGTCTTCGGGCCCGCGCTGGCCATGCTCGTCGTACTGGTTCCCTTCCAGGCGGCCGCCGAGGAGTACGTGTTCCGGGGCTGGCTGACGCAGGCCGTAGGTGCCTTCGTGCGCTCGCCCTGGTTCGCGTTCCTGCCCCAGGCCTTCCTGTTCGCCGCCGCCCACGGCTGGGGCACGCCCTGGGGATTCGCCGATCTCGTGGTGTTCGGGGCGGCGGCGGGCTGGCTGACCTGGCGAACGGGCGGTCTGGAGGCGGCCATCGGGCTGCACACGGTCAACAACATCCTCGCCTTCGGTGTCTCGGCGGCCACCGTCGACGGGCTCAAGAGCGACGAGACCGCGGCGGACGCGGCCTGGCCACTGGTCGCACTCGACGTCACGAGCGTCCTGCTGTACACGGCAACCGTGGTGTGGCTGCTGCGCCGCCGCACACTGGCCCGTACGGCCCCCGCGCCGCTCCCGCCCGTCCAGCCGCCGCTCTTCGCCACCCCGTACGGACCCGTCACCGGCTTTCCCTCGGCACCGCCCTGGGCCGGCCGTCCGACGCAGGGCACACCCGTTCCGCCCCCGTACCCCGGCGTCGAAGCGGACGTTGCCGACCGGCCGTGAGCGGCCCCGCCGGTGATCCGGCCCGTCGCCACCTGCCGGGCCGGCGCGCGACGCCGGACGAGACCATGTCACGGACGCAGCAGCGTCTTGACGGCGTGGCGCTCGTCCATCGCCTTGTAGCCCTCGGCGGCCTCGTCCAGGGGCAGGGGCAGGGGCCGGGTCGGATCGAAGACCTTGCCGGGATCGATACGGCCCGACAGCACGCGGTCGATGAGGACCTGCACGTCCACCCCCGAGCAACAACTGGTCATCCGGACCATGGAACCCGGCACGCCGATCCATGACGCCTGCGCAGCCTCGCTTCCTGGGCCGCGCGCGACCGCGGGGACCAGCCGGTGCGCGGTGTCTCCGGCTGATCTCCCTCGACGGGGCGCGTCGGGTCAGAGGCGCGCTGCCAAGGCGGCGTAGACCCTCCGCCAGGCGTCCGCGCCGGCCTGCGGGTCGTAGTCGGAGGGGCGGTCCGCGCAGGCGAAGCCGTGCCGGGCGCCCGGGTAGGTCACCAGCTCGTGCGGCACCTCGGCCTCGGTGAGGCGCTGCTCGGCCTGCTCCCACTCCTCGGCCGGGATGATGTGGTCCAGCTCGCCGCGGAAGGCGAGCAGGAAGGCGCCGCCCTCGGCGATCCGCTCGCTGGTCTCCAGCGGGGGCACGGGGCCGACCAGCGGGAAGCCGCTGTTCAGCAGCCAGCCGGGGTAGAACACGGCGGCCAGCTCGAAGCGCAGCGCGGTCGCCGCCCGCACCGCGATGTGCCCGCCCATGCTCAGCCCGAGGAAGGCCACGCCCCGCTCCCCGGCTTCGGCGCGCGCCACCGCCAGTGCCGCCGAGGCGTCGGCCACCAGCTCGTCCCGGTCCAGCGCGCGCATCAGCACCAGGCCGTCCTCGCGCTCCTCGGCGGAGTACCCGAGCCCGGTACGGCGAGCGTTGCGCCAGTAGTGGTCGGGCGCCAGCGCGACGTACCCGGCCGCCGCCAGTTCCGCGCAGGTGTCACGGGCGTAGGCGTTCACGCCGTACAGCTCGGAGCAGACCACGACCGCGCCCCGGACGTCGCCCACCGGGCGGTGCACATACGCCTCGATGCCGCCCGCTTCGCCGAGTGTCTCCCACTGACCAGTCATCAGACCCCCGTGTCTTGAAGCTGAATGTCCGCCCCATCGTAGGCTCGTGCATCCGGTCGATAGCCTGATGATCGACCGACGTGCGCAACAGCGAGGTGAGAGATGCAGTTCACCACCCGACCCACGCTTCAGGGCACCTTCGGCATGGTGTCCTCCACCCACTGGCTCGCCTCCCAGTCGGCGATGGCGGTTCTGGAGGACGGCGGCAACGCCTTCGACGCGGCCGTGGCCGGTGCGTTCGTCCTGCACGTGGTGGAGCCGCACCTGAACGGGCCCGCCGGCGAGGTGCCGATCCTGCTGGCCCCGGCGGGCGGCGAGGTGCGTGTGCTGTGCGGGCAGGGCGTGGCCCCGGCGGGTGCGACCGTCGCTCACTACAAGGGCCTCGGTCTGGATCTCGTACCCGGTACGGGCCCGCTCGCCGCCGCCGTGCCCGGCGCCTTCGACGCCTGGCTGCTCCTGCTGCGCGACCATGGCACCAAGTCCCTCGAAGACGTCCTGAAGTACGCCGTCGGGTACGCCGAGCACGGGCACGCGCCGGTGGAGAACGTCGGCGCGACCGTGGAGCGCGTACGGGAGCTGTTCGAGACCGAGTGGACCTCCTCGGCCGAGGTGTACCTGCCCGACGGCAGGGCGCCGCGGCCCGGTGCGCTGCTGCGCAACCCCGCCCTCGCCGCCACCTGGAAGCGGCTGCTCGCCGAGACCGCCGGGTGCGGCGGCCGGGAGGCCCGCATCGACGCCGCGCGCGAGGTGTGGCGCTCCGGCTTCATTGCCGAGGCCCTGGTACGGCAGTCCCGGCGGCCCACCCTGGACACCAGCGGCGCACGGCACACCGGCACGCTCACCGAGGCCGACCTCGCCGGCTGGTCGGCGACCTACGAGGCGCCGGTGACGTACGACTGGAACGGCTGGACCGTGTGCAAGGCGGGCGCCTGGAGCCAGGGCCCCGCGTTTCTCCAGCAGCTGGCCCTGCTCCCGTCCGAGCTGCCCGCCCACGGCTCGGCCGACTACGTCCACCTCTTGATCGAGGGCTGCAAGCTCGCCATGTCCGACCGGGAGGCCTGGTACGGGGACGCGGCCGAGGTGCCGCTCGCCGACCTGCTGTCGGACGGCTACAACGCCGGCCGGCGGGCGCTCGTCGGTGCCGAGGCCTCCCGCGAGCTGCGGCCCGGCAGCCCCGGCGGACGGGCCCCGCGCCTTCCGGAACAGGTGCACGCGTGCGTGGCGGCCGGTGAGGACACCGACGCGATGGGCGGCGGCGAGCCGACCGTCGCGCAGCTGCCCGGCGAGCCCCGCGTGGCCGTCGACGGCAGCACTCGCGGCGACACCTGCCACCTGGACGTCGTCGACCGCTGGGGCAACATGATCGCGGCCACGCCCAGTGGGGGCTGGCTGCAGTCCAATCCGGTCGTGCCGGAGCTGGGCTTCCCGCTCGGCACCCGGCTGCAGATGACCTGGCTCGAGGAGGGCCTGCCGAACTCCCTCACGCCCGGCCGCCGCCCCCGCACCACCCTGACCCCGTCCCTGGCGCTGCGCGCCGGCATCCCGGTGATGGCCTTCGGCACGCCCGGCGGCGACCAGCAGGACCAGTGGCAGCTGCATTTCTTCCTGGCCGCCGTCCTGCGCGCCCCGGTCCGTGGCGGTCTCGACCTGCAGGGCGCCGTCGACGCCCCGAACTGGCACAACGACAGCTTCCCCAGCTCCTTCCACCCGCGCGGCCGCCGCCCGGGCAGCGTGACCGTGGAGTCCCGCATGGACGCGGACGTGGTCGAGGAGCTGCGGCGGCGCGGCCACGACGTCACCGTCGGCCCCGGCTGGTCGGAGGGCCGGCTCTGCGCGGTGGCCCGGGAACCCGAGACCGGCGTCCTGTCGGCCGCGGCCAACCCGCGCGGGATGCAGGGGTACGCGGTGGGCCGCTGACGGCTGCCGCGGCACCCGCTCTTCATCCCGATTCCACCTTCCGTCCACCGGTCGGGCGGGGATTGTCAGTGGCGCGTGCTCTCATGGAGGCATGATCGAAGCAATCGAAACCATCGACGAGTTTCTCGCCCGCTCCTCGGCCGACGTGGAGGAAGCCGTCCGCAAGGCGGCCGCGGCCGAGATCCTGCCCCGTTTCCGGCGCCTGGCCGAGCACGAGGTGGACCAGAAGAGCGGGCCGCACGACCTGGTGACCGACGCCGACCGGCTCGCCGAGCGCCGGCTCACCGAAGCCCTCGGCGCGCTGCTGCCCGGTTCGGTGGTGGTCGGTGAGGAGGCGGTGCACGCCAACCCGGCGACGTACGAGGCGATCCAGGGCGACGCGCCCGTCTGGATCATCGACCCGGTCGACGGCACCCGGCAGTTCGTCCACGGCGACGACGGCTTCTGCACCCTGGTCGCGCTCGCCCACCACGGCACCGTGCTGGCCTCCTGGACGTACGCACCCGTGCGCGACCAACTCGCCACCGCCGTCCGCGGGCAGGGCGCCTTCCTCGACGGTGAGCGGCTGATCGCGGGTCCGCCCGCACCCGGCCGGGACCTCGAAATCGCCACCTCCCACCCGGACTTCACCACCGAGGAGCAGAAGCGCTCGCTGCGCGCCCTGTGGACCGACGGTGTCGCCCCGCGCCCCTGCGGCTCGGCCGGCCTGGAGTATCTGGCCATCGCCCGGGGCGAGTTGGACGCCGTGGCGTTCTCCTGGGAGGCCGCCTGGGACCACGCGGCCGGCCTGCTCCTGGTCGAGGAGGCGGGCGGCGCCCACCTCACCCTCGCCGGTGAACCGTTCCGGGTGACCGGTGCCAACGTGCTGCCGTTCACCGCCGCGCGGGACGCCGCAACCGCCCGCCGGGTCGCGGAGCTGCTGCACACGCCCTCCTGAGGCCCCCGGCACCCAGGACTGTCGGTCCTCCGGCATATCCTGAACCCGAGTGGCCATCGGCTGACGAAGGGGTCCGAAGGTGCCGTCGATGCTCGATGCGGTTGTGGTGGGTGCGGGACCGAACGGACTGACCGCTGCCGTGGAGCTGGCCCGCCGGGGCTTCTCCGTCGCCCTGTTCGAGGCACAGCCCACCGTCGGTGGCGGCGCCCGCACCGAGGAGCTGACCCTGCCCGGCTTCCGGCACGACCCGTGCTCGGCCGCCCACCCCCTCGGCATCAGCTCGCCCGCGTTCCGCGCGCTGCCCCTGGACCGCTACGGCCTCGAGTGGCTGCACGCGAGCCTGCCCATGGCGCACCCGTTCCCGGACGGCACCGCGGCCGTACTGGCCCGCTCCGTGGCGGAGACGGCCGCCTCCTTCGGCCCGCGTGACGCGGGCGCCTACCGCAGGCTGGTCGGGCCGCTCCTGCCCAAGTGGGACACGCTCGTACGGGACTTCATGTCCCTGCCGCTGACCGCGCTGCCCCGCGACCCGGTCACCCTCGCCCGCTTCGGCCTGGCCGGGCTGCCGCCCTCCACCTGGCTGATGCGCCGCTTCCGCGACGAGCGGTTCAAGGCCCTCTTCTCCGGCCTCGTCGCCCATGTGATGGCCCCGCTGAACGGCCTGGCCACCGGCGCCGTCGGCCTGATCTTCGCCATGGCCGCGCACGCCCGCGGCTGGCCCGTGGCCCGCGGCGGCTCCCAGGCGATCTCGGACGCCCTCGCCGCCTACCTGGTGGACCTCGGCGGCGCCGTCCACACCGACTACGAGGTCAAGCGCCTGGACGACCTGCCGCCCGCGCGCGCGTACGTCTTCGACACCTCGCCCGCCGCGCTCGCCCGCATCGCCGGCTTCGGCGGCTACTACGACCACTACCGTTACGGCCCCAGCGTATTCAAGATCGACTACGCGCTGGACGGCCCGGTCCCCTGGACCGCCCCCGAGGCGCGGATCGCCGGCACCGTGCAGGTCGGCGCGAGCGCGGCCGAGATCGGCGCCGCCCTGCGGGCCGCGTCCCGCCAGGGCCGCGCCCCCGACCCGCCGTTCCTGATCACCGTGCAGCCCAGCGTGGCCGACCCCACGCGCGCCCCGGAGGGCAAGCACGTCTTCTGGGCGTACGGCCACGTCCCCAACGGCTGGAGCGGCGACCTCACCGATGCCATAGAACGCCAGCTGGAGCGCTTCGCGCCCGGCTTCCGCGACCGGATCCTCGCCCGCGCCACCGCGGGCCCGGCCGAGATGGCCGCCCGCAACGCCAACTACGTCGGCGGCGACATCGCCTGCGGCGCGGCCTCCGGGCTCCAGCTCCTGCTGCGCCCCAAACTGTCCCCGTTCCCGTACCACACACCCCACCCGGCCGTCTTCATCTGCTCCTCGGCCACCCCGCCGGGACCCGGCGTCCACGGCATGTCCGGGCACAACGCGGCGAAGGCCGTGTGGAGGAGGCTGAGGCAGACATGACCACCATCACCCTCGTCCAGGGCGACATCACCCGGCAGAGCGCCGACGCGATCGTCAACGCCGCCAACTCCTCGCTGCTCGGCGGCGGGGGCGTGGACGGCGCGATCCACCGCCGCGGCGGCCCCGCGATCCTGGAGGAGTGCCGCAAGCTGCGCGCCTCCCACTACGGCAAGGGCCTGCCCACGGGCCGGGCGGTCGCCACCACGGCGGGCGACCTGGACGCCCGCTGGGTCATCCACACGGTGGGCCCCGTCTGGTCCGACACCGAGGACCGCTCCGAACTGCTCGCCTCCTGCTACCGCGAGTCCCTCCGCACAGCCGATGAGCTGGGTGCGCGGACGGTCGCGTTCCCGGCGATCTCCACCGGCGTGTACCGATGGCCGATGGAGGACGCGGCCCGTATCGCGGTGGAGACGGTGCGCACGGCAGGGACAGCGGTCGAAGAGGTCCGTTTCGTCCTCTTCGACGACCGGGCGTACGAGACGTTCGCCCGGCAGGCCGGCTGAGGAAAGCGTGGTCGGCCCTGCCCCGTCGCGTCCGAGCCCCCGCCGGACGAAGGCGAGCGGCCCGGACGGACCCGGGTCGGTTGCGCTCTCGACGCGGAGCTGATCACCGCGGGCCGCGCTCGTCAGGGCGGCCCGCCCCCGACGTCGCCGGCCAGGGGACCTTGGGGGATGGGCAGCTCGGCCCAGATCGTCTTCCCGGACGCGGCGTACCGCGTGCCCCAGCGCTGGGACATCTGGGCGACGAGGAACAGACCGCGGCCTCCCTCGTCGTCCCGACGCGCTCGGCGCAGGTGTGGTGCGGTGTGCGCGTTGTCGGAGACCTCGCACAGCAGGCAGCGGTCCCTGATCAGCCGCAGCATGACGGGCCCGGTGGCGTACCGGATGCCGTTGGTGACCAGCTCGCTCACCACCAGTGCCGCGGTGAACGACAGTTCGGACAGGCCCCAGGTCGCCAGTTGGCGCTCGGTGATGGTGCGGGCGTGAGCCACCATGGCCGGGTCGGGCGACAGCTCCAGGTCCGCCACGTGCTCGGCGCCGAGCCGGCGGGTGCGGACGAGCAGCAGCGTGGCATCGTCCGCCTGCGGTCCGGGCGGCAGGGCCGACAGTGCCCGGTCGCACAGTTCCTCCAGCGGGGATCGTTGCCAGGCGAGCACCTCGGCCAGGCGATCGATCCCGCTGTCGATGTCGGTGCGCCGGTCCTCCACGACGCCGTCGGTGAACAACGCCACCACGCTGCCGCTGGACAGGCTCAGCTCGACGTTCTCGTAGGGCAGGCCGCCCAGCCCCAGGGGCGGTCCGGGCGCCAGCGCGGACAGGGCCACCGAGCCGCTCGCATCGGCCACGATCGGCGGGGGGTGGCCCGCGCTCGCCCAGACGCACCGGCCACTGACCGGGTCGTAGATCGCGTACAGGCAGGTCACCCCGAGCGCCTCGTCGCTCAGCCCGTCATTCGCGTCCGAACCCTGCGAGACCAGGTCGTCCAGCCGGGTGAGCAGTTCGGCCGGGTCCAGGTCCAGCAGGGCCAGCGTCCGTACGGTCGCGCGCAGCCGGCCCATGGTCGCGGCCGCGTGCACCCCGTGGCCCACCACGTCGCCGACGGTCAGGCCCACTCTGGCCCCGGACAGCGGGATCACGTCGAACCAGTCTCCGCCCACGCCCACGCGGCTGTCGGCAGGCAGGTACCGGTACGCCACCTCGACCGCGCTCTGCTCGGGCAGGTGCTGTGGCAGCAGACTTCGCTGCAGTACCAGGGCTGCCGCATGCTGACTGGTGTACCGGCGGGCGTTGTCGATGCCGACGGCGGCTCGCTCGGCCAGTTCCACGGCGAGCGTGTGCTCCTCGGAGCCGAAGGGGTCGGGGTTGCTGCTGCGCCGGAAGGTGGCAAGGCCCAGGACCGCATCGCGGGTGAGCAGCGGGACGAACAGGCAGGAGTGCGGGGCGGCCGGTCCCGGGTCGCCCGGTGCCCCGGGCGGGGACGCGTCGGCGACCGGGCGGCCGGTGGCCAGGCTCAGAGCCTGCGGTGACGACGGTGGGTAGGAGACGGGAGTGGTCCGGAACTCCTCGGGGGTCCGGCCGTGCATCCGCAGCAGGCTGTGACCGGGCGCCGAGCCCGTCGGCGGCTGCCGTCCCTCGATCACCGCCGGCGGCAGGTCGACCAGCACCTCGTCGGCCAGCTGCGGTACCGCCACGTCGGCAAGCTCCGCGGCCGTACGACGCACGTCCAGCGAGGCACCGATGCGCTTTCCTGCCCGCACCAGCAACGACAGCCGTTCCTGGGCGCGGTAGCGGTCGGTGATGTCCAGGGACTCCTCGAACAGCCCCAGCGGTTCGCCCCGCGCGTCCACCAGCCGGTGGTAGGAGCAGGACCAGACGTGCTCGCGCACCGGGTCGGCGGGGGCACGCCCGCGATAGTGCATGCCCATGATCGGTTCCCCCGTCGTCAGCACGTGCTCCATGATCTGGTCTTCGTCCGGGGGGTGGTGCCGGGAGATGAATTCGCCTTCGGGAAAGAGATCCTCGGCCGGCCGGCCGATGTACTGGGCGATCCCCGCGAGCTCCAGATCGGTGGAGACGTTGCCCCAGACGACGCGCATGTCGGTGTCGAAGATCGTCAGGCCCACGGAGGACTCGGTCGCCAGTCCCTGCAGCATCGCCAGCTGTGCCTCCCAGCCGCGCAGCTCCTCCAGGTCGGCCGCGACCACGACGGTCGCGGCGGCGCCCCGGTGCGACAGCGGGGTGAACGTCACGGCCGCGCGCAGGGAACGTCCGTCCCGACAGCAGAGGTCAAGGACGGTGCTGCGGGGCTTGTGCGCCTTGCAGAGGGCGGACAGCCGCTGCCCCGGGGCCTTGGCCAGCAACCGGGCGGCCGACTGGCCGAGTACGTCCTCGGGCGCATGTCCGAGGAGTCGCTGGGCCGAGGATCCCCACCCGGCGATGCGGCCTTCGTCGTCCAGCACCGCGGCGGCAGCCTTGGAGAGGTCCAGAGGACTGTGGAAATCGACGTCGGCCGCATTCGGAAAACGATCCATGGGCACCGCTTCCCTTCGTGCTCCCTCAGCATCCCGTGCCACACGTCCGACGACAACCGCACGCGCGATCGCCGTCCTGCTCACACAGGGCGACCGCCGGCTTCCCGGACGCGACCACCATGCGGCGCAGAGGGAGCGTTCCCGATCATCCGCTCCGGGCGTTCCGCAGCACGCCACCGGCGCTTTCGTCGTGTTCACGCAACGCGATCCGGGCCAGTTTCGTCAGCATCATGCCGTTGCGGATCGCGACGATGTAGTCCACCGGGAGCCCGTGCATCCGGGTTCCGGGGCCCCGGAGGGGGTGCCAGTCGAGGACGAAGAGGGTGTGTTCCCCCCAGGGGATCAGGTTCATGGCGATGCGGGCCGCGCCGAAGGGATCCGCCTTCGCCTCCAGTTCCAGACGGTGTCGCGGCTCGCAGATGCGGACGACGCAGGTGTCGTCCAGGGTCAGGGGACCGACGCCGACCCGGACGCGGAGGCGCGCGCCCACGTCCGGCCAGTGCGGATCCGCGGCGAGGACCTGTTGAGTGCCGGTCACCCACTCCCCGTAGCGAGAGCCGTCGGACAGCAGACTCCAGACCTCTGACGGCGAGCTGAGGATCAGACGGCGGTTCCGGGCCACGCCGACCACGCTCCTTCTGGAGGACGGGGACAGGGGAGGCGCCGTTGGCTCTTCGACAGTAGCCGCGCGGTACACGCCGGGCATCCGCAGCCGTCGGCGGGCCCGCCGACCGGGGGAAGCACCGCCGAGGCCATTCGGAGGCGCTGTGGTGGCGTCCGCCACGGCCGTCCCGCACGGTGGAGCCGTACGCGGCGGACGCGCCGTCGCTCGACCGAACCGCGCCAGGCCCGTGGGAGGACCGTGTGACCGCTTCGCCGCCCGCCACCGAGGCACCCCCGGCCCGGTACGACGACCTGCGGGCCATGGTGATCAACTGCACCCTCAAACGCTCGCCGGAGACCAGCAACACCCAGGGGCTGATCGACCGGAGCACCGCCGTCCTGGACGCCCAGGGAGTGCGCGTCGACGTCGTACGGGCCGTGGACCACGACATCGCCACCGGCGTGTGGCCCGACATGAGGGAGCACGGCTGGGCGACGGACGCCTGGCCGGACCTGTACCGGCAGGTCATGGCGGCCGACATCCTCGTGCTGGCCGGGCCCATCTGGCTCGGTGACAACAGCTCCGTGATGAAGCGCGTGATCGAACGCCTCTACGCCTGCTCCAGCCTGCTCAACGAAGTCGGCCAGTACGCCTATTACGGCCGCGTCGGCGGCTGCCTGATCACCGGCAACGAGGACGGCGTCAAGCACTGCGCCATGAACGTGCTCTACAGCCTGCAGCACCTGGGGTACACCATCCCTCCCCAGGCGGACGCCGGTTGGATCGGCGAGGCGGGCCCGGGCCCCTCGTACCTAGACTCCGGCTCGGGCGGTCCGGAGAACGACTTCACCAACCGCAACACCACCTTCATGACCTGGAACCTGCTGCATCTGGCCAGGGCGTTGAAGGATCTCGGCGGCATCCCCGCTTTCGGCAACCAGCGCACCGCCTGGGACGCCGGCTGCCGCCACGACTACGAGAACCCCGAACACCGGTAGGGGCGGCGACGACCCGCCGCGCGGGGAGGCAGACATGCTCGTACGGTGAGGGAAGGCGCCCTGTTCACTCGAATGGGCGTGTGTTTCAGGAGGTTGAACCCATGACCACCGCCGCAGAGATCATGCATACCGGGGCCCAGTGGATCCCGCAGACCGAGACCCTCGACCGGGCCGCTCAGCTGATGGCGCGCCTGAACGTGGGTGCACTGCCCGTCAGCGATGCCGACGAGCGACTGTGCGGCATCATCACCGACCGTGACATCGTCGTGAAGTGCGTGGCCAAGGGTCACGATCCGTCGAAGGTGACGTGCGGCGATCTGTCGCAGGGCACGCCGCGCTGGATCGACGCGGACGCGAGCGTGGACCAGGTGCTTGACGAGATGGAGTCGAACCAGATCCGCAGGCTGCCGGTGATCCAGGACAAGAGGCTCGTCGGCATGATCAGCGAGGCCGATCTGGCCAGGCACCTGACGGACGAGCAGATCGCCGGCTTCGTCGAGAAGGTCTACGCGACGCGCTGACCGGCCTCAGCTCAGGAGCTGGCGCTTCTGGTTCTCGAACTCCTGGTCCGTCAGGATCCCTTGCGCCTTCAGGTCGGCCAGCTGCTTGAGCTGATCGATCTTCTGGGTCATCTCGTCGGGCGCGGCGGGCTGCGGTGCGGCAGGAGCAGGGGGCGGTGCCGGCTCCTGCTGCTGTGCGTAGTCCTGCTGCGCCCATCGCCCCGCCTGCCGGCGTGAGACGCGGTTGGACACGGCGGTGGCGGTTCCGGCGACGACGGCAGTGCGTGCGACGCCCCGAAGCAGTCCGGGCATGTTCAGTCATCTCCCATGTGTCAACGCACCGGGCCGGTACGGTGCCGGCCCGCGCGGTCGGCCGGTCAGGCGGCGGTGGAGCCGCCGGGGGGCACCGTCTCCTCCGTGGCCTCCAGCGACGCCAGCAGGGCCTGTACGGGGATACGGCCGCCCGCGACGAGCTGGGCCCCGCTGCGCCTGAGCGCACGGGCCAGGGGAGCGGCCCACAGGTTCTCGTACACCAGTACCGCGGCCGAGTTGCCGGGCTCCAGCGCATGGCCGGCCTCGTCGAGGTCGCTCTGATCCAGCAGTCCGGACGAGGCGCCCTCGAAGACGGTCAGATCGACTTCGTCACCGAGGTCGCGCAGCTCCAGGGCGGCGACCGAGCCGTCGGTCTCCTTGCGGACGAAGGCGAGGTCGAGGATCCGGACGACATGACGCTCCGCGAGATCGACCAGCAAGGGGAAGGCCTCGCCCGTCATACGGTTCCCGGGGAACTCGATGACCACGTAGTCGACGGGGCCCATATCTTCGATGCCGTTCATGAGCACTCCTGGGGCGTGGGGGGAGCGGGGACCGTTCGTCCGTCCCCACCACGTCTGCGTGGCAGCGCCCCCGCCTCGGCGGTCGTCAGCCCTCCTGGACATTCCAGCACGCGGCGTGAGGCCTCGCACGTCCGCGTACGACGCCCACGCCACCCCGCCCTCCGGGGTGCCGCAGGGCGCCCCGGCCCCCACTCTGGTCGCAGGGCTCTGGTCGCAGGGAAAGGAGCGAGGCCATGTCGACCACCGGGTGGGCGCCGTCCGTGGCCGGGCGCCGGTCGTACCGCCGAAGTGCGCTCGCGGGACCCTGATGGCACTGCGCGGGCACGGGAAGCGGCATCCTGAACCGGGGTGGTGGCACGAGCGGGCCACCAGGCTGGTGGCCCGGGCGAAGTCGGTGCACCGGGAGGCGGAGACCCGGTTTCCGGTCGTCACGCATCTGGCGGACCGCATGGTCTCCGTGAACATCTTCGACTCCGCCACCCGCCTGGCGGCGCAGTGCTTCCTGACCGCCGTCCCGCTGCTGTTCGTGATCGCGGCCTACGCTCCGCCCGCGCTGCGGCACCAGCTGATCAATTCCGTGCGGGCGGTGTTCGGGCTCACGGGTGCGGCCAACGCCGAACTGGAGCAGCTGCTCCAGCCCACGACGGACGACCTTCAGCAGGCCACCGGCATCGTGGGCGGACTGATGGTGCTGCTGTCGGCCACCGCGGTCAGCCGGGCCATGCAACGCCTGTGCAAACGCGTCTGGGAGATCCCCAGGGCGGGCACCCGGATCGCCCCCTGGCGATGGCTGGCCTGGCTCGCCCTGTGGATCGGTGTCCTGGTCGTCCAGGGCCCCCTGCGCGACGGGTTCGGGGTGGGCCCCTGGCTGGGCTTCCCCCTCACGCTGGCCAGTCAGGCCGGCCTGTGGTGGTGGACCCAGCATCTGCTGCTCGGCGGCCTGATCGGCTGGAAGCCCCTGCTGCCGGGTTCCGTGATCGCGGCGGTCGCCCTCACCACGATGGCCGTCACCGCGCGCCTGTACATGCCGCGGGCGCTCGACCGCGCCCTGGCCGAGTACGGCCCCCTCGGTTCCGTGTTCGTGCTGTTGTCCTGGCTGATCGTGGTCTGTGTCGCGGCCGCCGTCAGCGTCACCGTGGGCGCCGTCCTGGCGCAGGAGCCCTTCCTGGCAAGCCGCCTGGGCAGCCCGCCTCCCCGGCGCAGCCGGGAAACGTAGGGCCTCCTCGCCCTCGTCCATTCGGTCCTGCCCAGCGCGCGCCGGGCCCGCACGGCTGACCCAATGGGGATGTTCAGGCACCCGATCGCGCCGGAGGCCCCGTGACAGAGCCGCCCGCCCCACACCCGCCGGGCCCGGACCCCGAGCCCACGGCCGGCGGCGAGGCCGAGGCACACCGAAGCGCGGGCCGAGCCGCCGGCCGCGTCGCACGCAGCACCGCCTCCGCCGTTCTGATCGTGCTGACCTGCATCCTCGTCCCCATCGCCCTGCTCGCGACCTGGGTGCACGACATCGTGCTCGACACCGACAGGTACGTGTCCACGGTCGCGCCGCTGGCCACCGAACCCGCCGTCCAGGACGCGGCGGTCCACCGGATCACCGAGGCCGTGGGCGCCCGGGTGGACGGCCCGCAGGTCGCCGCCGACATCGCCGGCTGGCTCCAGTCCGAGGGGCTGCCCCCACGGGCCGCCGACGCACTCAAGAGCCTGGGCCCGCAGATCGACTCCGCCGTGAACCAGGCGGTGACCAGGATCGCCACCCGGGTGGTCGACAGCGACGCCTTCGCGACGACGTGGCGCTTCGCCAACCGCGAGGCCCACCAAGTCGTCGTGCACGCCCTGACCGGAGAGGGCCGCGGCGCCGTCGGGGTCAGCGACGGCACGGTCACCCTGGACGTCGGCACGGCCGTCGACCGGGTCAAGAAGGAGCTGGTCGACGCCGGCCTGAAACCCGCCGACAAGATCCCCCAGGTGAACAAGCAACTCGTGCTGTTCCACTCCGACGAACTCGCCAAGTTCCGCAAGGCCGCTCACCTGCTCGACGTCGTCGGGAACTGGTTTCCGGTGCTCGTCGTCCTCTTCGGGGTCGCCGGGGTGTTCCTGGCCCACCGGCGACGCCGGGCCCTGGTCCGCACCGCGCTGGGCGCCGCCTTCGCCTGCCTGGTGGTGGCCGTCGCCCTGGTCGTGGCACGCCGCTACTACCTGGACCACCTGCCGCCCGAGGTGCAGTCGAAGGCCGCCGCCGCGGCCGTCTTCGACACACTGCTGCGTTTCCTGTGGGTCAGCCTGCGCACCGCCGTCGTGCTGGGCGTGGTCGTCGCACTGGGCGCCTATCTCATCGGGCCGGGCAGGCTGCCGGTGGCGATCCGCGGCGTCTCCGAGAACACCGCTGACTCCGCCGCCCGGTGGGCGGCCGCCCACCACATCCACACCGGGCGGGCCGGCAGCTGGGCGCTGGCCTACCGCCGGGGCCTCACCCTTGCCGCCCTGCTGGTCATCGCGCTCGTCTTCGCACTCTGGAACCACCCGACCGTGCTCACCGTCCTGCTCCTGGTCCTCGTCCTGCTCGCCGTCCTGGTCGTCGTCGCGCTGCTGGCGGCCGGCGGCCGTACCCAGCTCGACGCGGCACGCGGGGCACCGGGCCGGCCCGGGGACGCGCCCTGACGGAAGCACTCGCCGGACCCGGTGACGTCGTCGGGGGCCGAAGGACGCATGGACCGCAGGGACGTAACGACGGCCCGACCGTCCCTGTGCGAACTGCGCACGGGCGGGAAGCCTGGGATCCTGATCGAGTAGGAGAACGCCGTCCATGGCCTGATGGGCAGGGGTGGTGACCCCGTGGCTGCACTGCACGACAATGCGCGGGGATCGTCCGTTCCGTACGTCGATCCCCTGGGAGAGCCGTTTCTGCAGACACGGTTCGCCCTGCCGGTCAGGCCGGCCACCTTCCTGCGCCGCCCCCGGCTGGCCGAACACCTCGACCAGGTCTTCGAGACACCCTTGACGATGGTCAACGGCTCGGCCGGCGCGGGCAAGACCCTGCTGGTCGCGGACTGGGCCTCCCGGCTCGGACGACCGGTCGCCTGGTTCACCAACGAGGCCGGCGACCAGGGCTGCGGAATGTTCTGGGCCTATGTGCTCCAGGCCCTGCGCGCCGCGAGGGTGACGCTCCCCGCCGAGATCGGCTGCCCCGGGGACCCGAGCCGGATGGATCACAGACTGCTGGCCCGCCTCGCCGACGAACTCAGCGGCCGTGAGCAGCCCGCCCTGCTCGTGCTCGACGAGTTCGACCGGGTGACCGCCCCGCAGATAGCGGAACAGCTGGAGTTCGTCCTGCACCACGCCGGGCCGGGACTGCGCCTGATCCTCGTCACCCGCACCGAGCCACTGCTCCCCCTGCACCGCTACCGGGCCGCCGCGGCCATGACCGAGATCCGGGACGCCGAACTGGCCTTCACCGCCGACGAGGCGGCCGCTCTCCTGGAACTGCACGGACTGCGGCTCCCGCCGGAGGCCACACGCGCCCTGGTCGAGCGCACCCGGGGCTGGGCCGCCGGGCTGCGCCTGTGCGCGATGGCCGCCCGGCAGAGCCCGGATCCCGAGGCGTACCTGAAGGACTTCGAGGCGGGCCGGAGCACGGTCGCCGACTTCCTGCTCGCCGAGGTGCTGAAACGGCAGACGGCCCGGACCCAGGACCTCCTGCTGCGCGTCAGCGTCGTGGAGCGCTTCTGCCCCGGACTTGTCCAGGCGCTCACGGGCCGCAGCGGCGTCGAGCCGATCCTGGCCGAACTGCAGGGCCAGAACGCGTTCGTGGAGGACCTCGGGCACTCGTGGTACCGACTGCACCCGCTCTTCGGGGAAATCCTGCGGGCCCATCTGCGGGTCCGCTCGCCGGGACTCGAACCGGAACTCCACCGGCGTGCCGCGCAGTGGCTGCGGGCTTCCGGATCCCTGCCGGAGGCGCTGGGGCACGGCGCCGCCGCGGGGGACTGGGAGCTCACCGCCGCAGCCCTGGTCGACGACCTGGCGATCGGCCAGCTCTTCACCGGCCTGCGCGCGGACGACCTCACCGAGCTGTTCGCACGGATGGGGCCCGAGACCACGAGCGCGGCGGCGGACCTGGTGCGCGCCGCGCGCGAGCTGTCCGAGCACGATGTCGGCCGTGGCC
Source organism: Streptomyces sp. NPDC101151 (assembly GCF_044768335.1). NCBI lineage: Bacteria > Bacillati > Actinomycetota > Actinomycetes > Kitasatosporales > Streptomycetaceae > Streptomyces > Streptomyces sp. NPDC101151. The sequence continues at coordinate 77,956 of NZ_JBIWPP010000018.1, forward strand.
TGGTCCATCTGCGGCGGGCCGAGGAACGCCTGGCCGCACAGGCGCCCGACGCCGCGGGCAGGCTGAGCTGCGTACTGCTGGAGTCGCTGGCGGCCCGGCTGACCGGTGCGCCCGGCAGAGCCGAGAAGGCCCTGGCGACGGCCGCGGAACTGCGCAGCGAGGTACCCGCCCACCTGCTGGACAAACACCCAGAACTCACCGCCCTCCTGCTGATCCACCTCGGCTCGGCCCGGCTGTGGGCCGGTCGCTTCGAGGACGCACGTACCGTCCTGGCCGAGGTGGCCGACTGCCCCGGCGGCGCCTCGACGGCATTGCCCCGGGAGGACTCCCTCGCACACCTGGCGCTGATCGACTATCTGCACGGCTGGCTGGGCCGGGCGGAGCGCAGGGCACTGGCGGCCATGAGCGAAACGGAGCAGTTCGGTCCGCGCCGGCCCTCCGGTTCAGGACTCGGGCAGCTGGTGCTGGCGGCCGTGGCCGTCGATCGCGACGACCTCGGGCAGGCCCAGCTGCTCCTGGACGAGGCGGCCGCCTTCGGCCCCGCCGCCTCCGACCCGGTGACGGCGGCGGGCCGGTCCCTCGCGACGGCACGCCTGCTGCTGGCGCGCGGTGACCCGGCCGCGGCCGCGGCGGCGGCCGACCCCGCCGTACCCGCTCTCGTGGCCTCCCCCTGGGCGGACGTCCACACGGCGCTGGCCGTCTCCGCCGCCTATCTGGCCGAGGGCCGGCCGGAGAGCGCCGCGAAGGTGCTCGACGAGGTGCCGTACGACGCAGAGCCCGCGTACGCGGCCGAGCTGGCCTGGGCCCGGCTCGCCGCCGGGAACCGTGACGCGGCCGTCGATCTGCTCGACCGTTCGCAGACCCGGGGCCTTACCGGCCCGGGTGTGACGGTGCGGGCCGCGCTGGTGCGCGCCCGGGCCGCCCACGAGGCGGGGGACACCGACACCGCCCGCAAACTGCTCGCCCGGGCCCTGCTGGACGCCCGGCGGGAACGGCTGCGGCGCCCCTTCCTCGAAGCCGGACCGTCCATGCGGCACCTCCTGGACTCACCACCCCTGCAGGCCCTGGCCGCGGGCTGGCTCACACCCGGCCGCGCCGCGCCGCACGGCGGGCCGGGCGAGGCCGCGGACCCCTCCTCCCTGGTCGTCGAGGAGCTGAGCGGACGAGAGCGCGAGGTGCTGCAACGGCTGGCCCAGATGATGTCCACGGAGGAGATCGCCGCCGACCTGTACGTCTCGGTCAACACCGTCAAGACCCACCTCAAGAGCGTCTACCGCAAACTCGGGGTGAACCGGCGCGGCGACGCGGTGCGCCGCGCCCGCGACCGTGGACTGATGTGACCTCCGGCCGGCTCGCCCGCGGCGGGTGAGGCGAGGGCCCAGCGCCTCCGGTGCGATGAAGGCGGCGGCCGGTCGAGGATTTCCGCACCGAGGTCACCGCCCTCCGGACCGTCGTCACGCCGCGCCGGGCCGCAGGCCCGCAGCCGTCGGAAGGCGACGCACCTGCCGGCCCGTCCGGCGCCACGCAGTGACCGCGAAGGGATACGGGCGATGTCCTCAACCAGCCACACCACGGCGCGGGAACGCCGAGCCGGGCGCCGGGCCCACGCCGACTACACCGGCGCGGTCTACGGGTCGATGCTCGCCGCCTCGGTGGTGATCGGCGCCGGCGCCCTGGGCGAGTTCCCCCTCGTGCAGCTCGTCCTCCTGCTGCTGCTGAGCGGCCTCGTGTTCTGGGTCGGGCATGTCCACGCGCAGCTGTTCGGAGCCCGTCTGGCGCAGCGGCCCCTGGACCGGCCGACCATCGTGCGGGTGTGCCGTGAGGAGTGGCCGATCGTCGAGGCGGCCGTCCCGCCGGCCCTCGCCGTCGCCGTGAGCCCGCTGCTGGGCCTGGACGTGGCGGGTGCCGTCTGGCTGGCGGTCGCGGTGGCCGTGGCCGGGCAGGTGGGGTGGTCGGCGGCCGGCGCACGGAAGGCGGGCGCCTCCTGGGGGCTGGTGGCGGGCACCGCCACGATCAATCTGCTGCTCGGCCTGGTGATCATCTCGTTCAAGCTCGCCCTGACGCACTGATCCCGGGCGCCGGATCACCTGCCCCGGGTGAGGCCGGGCGCCGCCGTGCGGAGCAGGATCGCAAGCAGACCGCAGGAGGCCCGCGGCGGGAGAAGCGGCACATGCGCTACGAGATCCGTGTCGATGGACTCATGTCGGAGACGCTGACCAAAGCCTTCCCGGAGCTGGACCACGTCAAGATGTCCGGTCAGACGGTCCTGTTCGGCCGCATCATCGACGAGGCGCACCTCTACGGGCTGCTGCACCGCTGCCAGTCGCTGGGGCTGCGCGTCGTGGAGATGCGGCAGGTGCCGGAGTGACCGCCCCTGCCCGGGACGGCATGACCGCCCCCGCCCGGGACGGCCGCCGCCCTCACTGCCCGGCCGCCACGACCCGCCCCGAGCGCACCGCCTCGCCCAGCGTCTCGAAGTCCCGCTCGTTCTGATCCGCGTAGGCCTGCGCGAAGCCGGCCAGCGCGCGGTCGAAGCGGTCACCGCCGCCCAGGTAGGCGGCGATGGCGACGGGATCTCCGGAGCGGGCGTGGGCCCGTGCCAGCGAGGCCCCGCACACCCGCCCGAACAGGTTCAGCAGAGCCGGGTCCATGGTGTCCGGCCGGGCGATGCCCTTCCAGTCGCGCAGCTGGCGCACATAGAAGTCCCGGCCGCGCCCGTCGAGGCCCAGGACATGCGTCCAGCCCAGGAAGATGTCGCTGGTCGTCTGGATGAGCCGCTGCCCGGCCACCACCCGGCGGCCCTGGTTGTCGTACCGTTCGCCGCCCGTGTGCGCCGCGAGCACCGACTCCTGCGCCTCCTTGGCCTGCAGCAGCAGGGGATCGTCGTCGTCCCGGCCCAGCAGGAGCAGGATCCAGCACCGGGTTCCGACGCTGCCGACGCCCACCACCTTCCGGGCCATGTCCACCAGCCGGTAGTGGCGCAGCAGATGCCGCCGGTCCGCCGGCAGCGTGCGCGCATAGCCCTCCAGCAGCGCCTGCAGCTCCTTGTCCTCCTCCTGGGAGGTCACGTCCTGCAGCTCCCGCAGCGGGGTGATCAGCGGCGGGTCGGGCGCGATCCGCCGGCCCTCGGGTGTGAGGTGCGTGAGCTGCGCGAAAGCCTGCAGGTGGGTGCGGGCACGGGCACGGGCGGTCGCCTCGGCCGTACGGCGCCTGCTCTGCCTGCTCATCGAGGAGGCCAGCAGCGTACGCATCACGTCGGCGTCGTCCTGGGCGTACCAGATGTCCAGCGTGCGCATGCCGGCGAACTCCCGCATCCGGTCCCGGTAGGCCCGCACACAGGTGCGCACCGCCTCGTTCTGCACGCCGGCCGGGAAGCCGTTGGCGCGGCCCGCGAGGGCGAAGCTGGCCGCCAGCCGTTTGACGTCCCATTCGAACGGACCCGGGAAGGTCTCGTCGAAGTCGTTGATGTCGAAGACCAGATGCCGTTCCGGCGAGGCCAGCAACCGGAAGTTCAGCAGATGGGCGTCTCCGCACAGCTGCACCCGGAGCCCGCTGTCCGGCAGCGGGCCGAGGTCCGTCGCCATCACCGCGGCCGCACCGCGGTAGAAGCGGAACGGGGACTCGAGCATGCGGCCGTAGCGGACCGGCACCAACCCGGACACCCGGGTGGCCGACTGACGCTCCAGCACATCGATCACGTCCGGCCGGTCAGGCGCCGTCTCGAACACGCCGTGGCCCGACCGCGGGGCACGCGTACGGGCGTTCCTGCCGCAGGCCACCCGGTCGGCCAGTGACCGGGAGACGGTGAAGGCGCTCGGTGCGGTCATGACTCACCCTCCTGGTCCACAAGCCTGCCGTCGCTTGCCGATCCGGCTCCCGGCGGGGGCCGGAGGGCCACGCGGGCCGTCCGCCCATGGACCCGATCCCACCCCACCGCCCCGGCCGGGTGGCGGGATCACCCGTGATGGGTGATCCGGTGCGGCGGCCGCGCGGGTGACGCTGTCCCGGTGAGGGGTCCGCACACGCCGCCCCCGCCGGCGGTCCGGACACGATCCGTTCGATCACGCGAGGAGGAGCCATGACCGAGTCGCGTGGTCCGGAACCGCGTACCGGACCGCCGCTCCCGCCCCGGGGAGCGGCCACCGGCCCGGGCGACGCCATGACGGCGCTCGCCCGGTCGTGGACCTGGCTCCTGGGTTCGGCGATCGTGACGCTCGTACCGGGTGTGCTGATCCTCGTCTGGCCGGACGAGACGCTGCACGTCCTGGCCGTACTCATCGGCCTCTACCTGCTGGCCATGGGCGCGTTGCGGTTCGTCACGGCCTTCTCCCGGGAGGGACACGGGGAACGGATTCCCGGACTGCTGATCGCGGTGCTGTACGTCCTGGCCGGTGTCCTGTGTCTGCGCAATCCGCTGCAGACCATCGCCGCGCTGTCGCTGATCGTCGGGGTCGCCTGGCTGGTGTCCGGCATTCTCACCCTCTACACGGCGATCGCGACCGAGGACCTCCCGCACCGCGGTGTCGTCCTCGCCGGCGCGCTGCTCGCCATCGTCGCCGGGATCGTCGTGCTGGCCCTGCCCACCGAGTCGGCACGGGCGTTGACCCGGCTGCTCGGTCTGTGGCTGGTGCTGCTCGGCCTGGTCGAACTGGCGGTCGCCTTCGCGTGGCGGTCCGCACTGCGCAGAAGCGGCGTGGCGCCGGGCGCCTCCGGCCCGACCGGCTGAGTCCCCCTTCGTACCCGCCACGTTCACCCGCCACGATCACCCGCGTCGGGTGAAGCGCCCCCCGCTCGCCGTGTGCACGCTGAAACCAGCGGAAACCGGCTTGTCGGGCCGCCTCACCAACGGAGGAGAGACATGAGCGCGCAGACCTACCTCGCGTACGACTATCCGCTGTTGAGCGCCTTCTGGACCATGCTGTGGTTCTTCCTGTGGATCATGTGGTTCATCCTGCTGTTCCGGATCATCGTCGACATCTTCCGTGACGACGACATGAGCGGATGGGGCAAGGCCGGCTGGACTCTGTTCGTGATCGTGCTGCCCTTCCTGGGCGTCCTCATCTACGTGATCGCCCGCGGCAAGGGCATGGGGAAGCGGGAGATCGCACAGGCACGCGCCCAGCAGGAAGCCTTCGACTCCTACGTCCGGGAGACCGCGAAGGGCACCGCCCCGACCAGCAGCGCCGACGAACTGGCCAAGCTCTCCGAGATGCGGACCCGCGGCGACATCACCGAAGAGGAGTTCCGCAAGGCGAAGGAGCTGGTGCTCAGCGGCGCCGGACCGGCGAAGAGCTCCGAGGCCCTGCACACCACGCCCGGGCACTGAGCCCGAGCCACGGATACGAATCGAGGCAGTCGCATGGCCGCAAACCCGACCCGCGCGCACACGCACACCGCCAAACAGCAGTGGGCCTACGGCCTGACGTCCTTCGCGGGCGTCATGCTCCTCATCTGCGGGCTGCTCGGAGTGTTCCGGGGCATCATGGCGATCGCCCAGGACGACGTCTTCGTCAGCACCCCGAACTACGTCTTCAAGTTCGACCTCACCAGCTGGGGCTGGATCCACCTGATCCTGGGTGCGATCGCCGTGGCCGTCAGCTTCGGTCTGTTCGGGCCGGCGACGTGGGCACGCGTCGGCGGCGTGGCCATCGCCGGGCTGATCATCATCGCCAACTTCCTCTCCCTGCCGTACTACCCGGTCTGGTCGGTCGTGATGATCGCGCTGTCCGGCTTCATCATCTGGGCCCTGTGTGTGGTCAAGCCGGACGACACGGTCCAGGGACCGTAGGGCCCGGCGGGAGGAGAACCCATGGACCGGTATCCGCCCATCGCGGAGCACGGCATGGTGGGCGACCTTCAGACGGCCGCCCTGGTGTCGTCGGACGGAACCGTCGACTGGTGGTGCACGCCCCGGTTCGACTCGCCCAGTGTCTTCGCCTCGCTCCTGGACAGTGAGCGAGGCGGGCACTGCCGGCTCGCGGCGGAGTTCCCGGACGGGAACCGGATGTCGGTCCGGCAGCTGTACCTGTCCGACACGGCCATCCTGATCACCCGGTTCATGGGACCCGGCGGCGTCGGCGAGGTCGCCGACTTCATGCCACCTCTCGACTCGACGACACCCACCGACCGGCACCGCCTGATCAGGATCGCCCGGGTGGTGCGGGGCAGCCTGCCCTTCGCCTTCGCCTGCCGGCCGCGCTTCGACTACGGGCGCGCCCGGCACACACTCGACCGCACCGACGACCACGCCGCCGTCCTGCGCGGCCCGGGCACGGACCTGCACGTCCAGTCCACGACCGGGGCACCGCTGCGGGTCGACGGCGACGACGTCGCCGCCCGCTTCACCCTCTCCGCCGGACAGGCCGTCGCCTTCGTCCTTACCACCACGGCCGGTGGCGACCCGGCCCCGCCCGCGCCGTCCCTGCAGGGGATCGCCGAGGACGTGGAGCAGTGCCGCCGCTTCTGGCTGTCCTGGCTGCGCTCCTGCACCTACCGCGGACGCTGGCAGGACATGGTGAACCGGTCGGCGATCACCCTCAAACTGCTCACCTACGCGCCGACGGGGGCACCCGTCGCCGCGGTCACCATGGGACTGCCCGAGCAGATCGGCGGGGAGCGCAACTGGGACTACCGCTACACCTGGATCCGGGACGCCTCGCTGTCCGTGGGCGCCCTGATCGGGCTGGGCTTCGACGAGGAGGCGCACGCCTTCCGCCGCTGGCTGCACGACCGGGTCGAGGCCGGCGGCACCGCCTCGGGCGACCCGCTGCAGATCATGTACCGGGTGGACGGCGAACCTCACCTGACCGAGGAGATCCTCGACCACCTGGAGGGATACCGGGGCTCACGGCCGGTGCGGGCGGGCAACGCGGCCGCCGACCAGCTCCAGCTCGACATCTACGGCGAGGCCTCCGACGCCCTGGTGGTCAGCGGGGACGTCGGATCGATCCGCGGCTGGACGGCGCTGAGCGGCGTACTGGACTGGCTGACCGAGAACTGGGACCGGCCGGACGAGGGCATCTGGGAGACCCGGGGAGGCCGGCAGAACTTCACCTACAGCCGGCTGATGACCTGGGTGGCGTTCGACCGTGGCGTCCGCGCGGCCGTCCGGTTCTCCCGCCCGGGCGACGTCAGCCGCTGGACGCAAGCCCGGGACACGGTCTTCCGCCAGATCGTCGAGCGGGGCTGGCACGAGAAACGGCAGGCCTACGTCCAGCACTTCGACACCGACGTGCTGGACGCCTCGTTGCTGCTCATGCCCCGGGTCGGTTTCCTCTCCCCGCACGACCCGGACTGGATCAGCACCCTCGACGCCATGGACATGGAACTGGTCAGCGACAGTCTGGTCTACCGGTACGACCCCGCGGCCTCGCCCGACGGACTGCGCGGCTCCGAGGGCACGTTCAACCTGTGCAGCTTCTTCTACGTCGAGGCGCTGGCCCGCACCGGCCGGCTCCACCAGGCCCGGCACGCCTTCGACAAGATGCTCACCTACGCCAACCACGTCGGCCTGTTCGCCGAGGAGATCGGCCCCTCGGGCGAGCAACTCGGCAACTTCCCCCAGGCGTTCACCCATCTCTCCCTGGTCACCGCGGCCATGGCACTCGACGAGGAGCTGGGCCGGGCCAAGAACGGGCCCGACATGGAACGAGCCCGGACCCTCGCCGTCTTCGGCCTCACCGAGGCCCCGGATCCCACGGGCGGGAGCGCCGGCGGTGGCTGACAGGGCAGGGCCGACGCAGGCGCGGCCGGGGCAGCAGAGGGTGCTCGCCGCGCTGGCCCTCGCCCAGTTCATCTGCAGCTTCGCCGGCTCCAACATGAACGTGATGATCAACGACATCAGCAAGGACCTGGACACCACGGTCCAGGGCGTCCAGGTGGCCATCACCCTCTTCCTGCTGGTCATGGCCGCACTGATGATCCCCGGAGGCAAACTGACCGACCGCTACGGCCGCAAGCGGTGCTTCGTCGTCGGTCTCGTCGTCTACGCCGTCGGCGCGCTGCTGAGCGCGGCGGCACCGGGACTCGGTGTCCTCATCCTGGGCAATTCGATCCTGGAGGGAATCGGCACCGCCCTGCTCATCCCTCCCGTCTACATCCTCACCACACTCCTCTACCCGGACCTGACCTCCCGCGCCCGGGCGTTCGGGATCATCATGGCGCTGGGCGGCATCGGAGCCGCCGCGGGACCGCTGATCGGCGGGCTCATCACCACCGGCATCAGCTGGCGCGCGGCCTTCGTGTTCCAGGCGCTGGTCATCGCACTGATCGTCGGGCTGAGCCGCGGCATCGAGGACCCCCTGCCGCCGGACCCGACCCGCTCCTTCGACACCGCCGGAGCCGTCCAGTCCGCGGCGGGCCTGGTCCTGGTCGTCATGGGCATCCTGGCGGCGGACAACAACGTCTGGCTGATGATCGGCCTGATCGCCCTCGGCGTCCTCGTCCTCGCCTGGTTCTTCCGCTCGGCGCGCGCCAAGGAACGGGCCGGCCAGGAGCCGCTGCTGTCGCTCGGCCTGTTCCGCAACCGCACCTCCAACCTCGGACTGATCACGCAGAACGTCCAGTGGCTGCTGCTCATGGGCACGTCCTTCACGGTGGCCGCCTACCTCCAGGTGGTCCGCGGCTACGACGCCATCCAGACCGGGGTGATCTTCACGGCGGCCACGCTCGGCCTGCTCCTGACCTCGCTGTCCGCCGAGGCCCTGGCGCGGCGGCTGCCCCAGCGGACCCTGATCATGACGGGCTTCGTGCTCTCCGTCGTGGGCGTGGCGGTGCTGGTCGGCCTGGTCGGCGGCTTCTCCACGGGCTGGGCCTTCGTGCCCGGGCTCCTGCTCATCGGGCTCGGGCTGGGCGTGATGCTGACGCCGTCGGTGAACGTCGTCCAGTCGAGTTTCCCGGAGGACCAGCAGGGCGAGATCTCCGGTCTGTCCCGCAGCGTGTCCAACCTCGGCTCGTCCTTCGGCACGGCGATCGCCGGCACCATCCTCGTCTCCGGACTCACCACGGGCGCCTACGCCGCCGCGATGATCACGCTGGCCGTCATCGGACTCGGCGGCTTCGCCGCGGCGGCGCTCCTGCCGGGGAAGCCGGACCGCACGGCGGCCGGCGACACCGCCGTCACCGCACCGGGCGGCCACGGCTGACCGCCCGCCTCAGGCCGCAAGCTCCCCCCGCTCCGCAGCGCCTCCGGGCACCCGTGGCATCATCGGCCCGGGTCAGGACCAAACCGTACGTAGCCGATGACGGTCGTACGCGGTCGCAGGCAGCCGTACAAGGAGCACGATGAACCCCACCGCCACCGCCCCGCCCGCGGTGGGCACCTCGCTGCTGGACGGCTTCTCCCTGGAGATGACGGGCAAGGACGTGCCGAAGCTGGAGGAGGCCCACGCCACCATCCCCCGGGGCACCCGGATCAACGTCACCTTCCTCGGCAACGAGGACCTCGGCATGCGGCTGGCCGCCGCCCGCGCGGTCAAACGGCTCGGCTTCGTCCCCGTCCCGCACATCTCCGCCCGCCGTCTGCCCTCCCAGCGGCACCTGGAGGAGTTCCTGACCGGCCTGGCGGCAGACGGCACCGCCGAGAACGTGTTCGTCGTCGGCGGCGACCCCGCCCGCCCCGAGGGCCCGTACGAGGACGCCCTCGCCGTCATCCGCACCGGACTGCTCCAGCGCCACGGCGTACGGCACGTCGGCATCAGCGGCTATCCGGAGGGCCACCCGGCGATCGCCGAGCCCTCGCTGTGGTCGGCGCTCGGCGACAAGAGCGAGGTGCTCGGGGCGCAGCGGATCGCCGGCGACGTCATCACCCAGTTCGGCTTCGACGCCGACGCGGTGCTCGGCTGGGTGGCGGACGTCCGCGCCCGGGGCGTCGGTCTGCCCGTTCGCATCGGCGTGCCGGGCCCCGCCGGCGTACGCCGGCTGATGACCTACGCCACCCGCTTCGGCGTCGGCACCAGCGCCTCCATCGCGCGCAAGTACGGCTTCTCGCTGACCAACCTCATGGGCACGGCCGGCCCGGACCGCTTCCTCCACACGCTCGCCCGGGGGTACGACCCCGCGCGGCACGGTGCGGTGAAGGTGCACTTCTACACCTTCGGGGGGCTGCGGGCCACCTCCGAGTGGGTCGCCCGGTTCCGCCACGGCGACCGGGCGCACTGACGCCCTCCTCGGCCCTGTTCTCGTACGGCTACGGGACAAGCGGCGCTGCGTGACACCTACGTTGCGGGCTCCGGTCCTGACCTCGATCAGGTCCTCCGGCTCCCGGTCCTGCCGCACCCGCCTGCCCTCCTGCTGGCGTCACTCGCCAGGAAAACGAGCCGCCCGGGAGGGGGATGCGACGATCGCACCGGTTCTGCAGCGCCACATGTCCGGTTGCCGAGCCGTACGAGAACAGTGCCTCGTCTGTTCGGTATGACGGTCGTCCGCCCATGGGTCGATGGCCATATCTGATGGGTGGGCACGCGGTGCGGCCGTCCGCCCTGGACGTGTCATCGCTGCTCGTCGCTCTTGCGCTGCTCATGCCAGGGCTCTATAACGTCTCCAGCAGGTATCGGCGGGGATGGCCGGAAATGGCAGTTGCCGCCGACCAGGGGGGATCCTCGGCTCCGCCGCGATCGGCATCAGCGTCCGCAGACCGACGGAGACCGAACCATGACCGACGACGCCTATCGTGCTGCCCTGACCCGCCTCGCCGTCGACCCGGACTTCCGGGCCCATCTCGACGGCGACACCGACGAGGTGGCACGAAGACTCGGCCTGACACCCGCACAGGTCGCCGAACTCCGCTCCCTCCGCGTCGAGTCCGGCACCGACGGGGGACCGGCCGCACTCGACCCAAGGCTGTCCAAGTCGTCCCTGTTCTTCGGCAGCGCGGCGCATGCGCCGGCGCACCACGACATCCCGGCCGACCACGGCACAGCCGCTGACCACGGCACCGCGGTCACGGGCGACGTCTCCACGGCCCACGGCGCCTCCACGGCCCACCTCCCGGCTGACCACGTCTCCGGTGGCCACGACGTCTCCGGCGGCCACGACGCGCCGGCCCCGGCCTCCGCCGACCACGGGTCCGGCCCGGAGAGCGCCGGCGGCCCGGACGTGGCCTCGACCGTCTCCCACAGCCTGCTCGGCGGCCCCCTGCTGGACCGGTCTCCGGCCGAGGTGGCCGGGGGACCTGGGGAGTTCGGCGCCTTCGGTGACTTCGGCGACCTCGGGGACTTCGGTGGGTTCGGTGGGCACGGGAGCGAGGGGCCGGGCGCGGACCTCGGCAGTCTCGGAGGGCAGGCCGGGGAAGGTGCCGAGGGCGGCTTCGGTGACTTCGGGGTCGGGGGCGACGGCGGGTTCGAAGGGCCCGAGGGCGGCTTCGGCGGCGGTGCCGACGGCGGGTTCGGGGGAGCCGGCGGCGGTTTCGGCGATGGTGGTCCGGGCTCCGGCGGTTTCGGTGACGGCGGTTTCGGCGATGGTGGTCCGGGCTCCGGCGGATTCGGCGATGGCGGTTTCGGCGGCGGTGGTGTCGGTTCCGGTGGCTTCGGCGATCTCGGGGGACACGGCGGCTTCGGCGGGGAGGGCGGCGGGGACGCCGGTCACTTCGGCCACGGCGGCATCTACGACCGTGACGGCGGCGACGGCGGCGGCGACGGCGGAGGCGACAGCGGTGGTGGCGACAGCGGTGGTGGCGGCGACAGCGGTGGTGGCGGTTCGGAGAACGGCCGGCGTCCCGGTGGCGGTGGCGGTGGCGGC